>JAODBI010000284.1 GCA_025463875.1 Actinomycetes bacterium | reverse complement strand
CGTCGTCCTCGGGTCCGGCGAGCCGGACGAGATCCTCGAGGGGAACGAGGATCGGCCCGACCCACCAGTGCGGCTTCTGCGCGAGCGCGGCCGCGAGGATCTGGTTGTCGCTCCCACGGCTGGCGAGGAACTCGCCGACCCAGATCGCCGTCTTGTCCGCGGCCGCGGCGGCGCGCGCCGACGTGAGGCTGAATTCGTTCATGGACATCGCGATGCCCAATTCCGCGCCGGGTTACTCGCACACGCGCGAAGTCAGAGCCGCGGATCGGGAACGATTGCCGGCGACGAGAACCTCCAATGGCGGACGACGTTTCCGAGCGCCAGTGCCGGTAGCGTCCGGGGCGGTGAGGGACAGCCGTTCGAAGCGGGAGCGCGGGATCGAGACTCGGCGGCGCGCCGCCGCCCGGGACTGGAACACGTCTCGACCGGTGCGGCTGCGCCTGCTCCTTGCCCTGACCGGCATCGCGGTCGTCGTCGGTCGCGGCATTCATCTTGTCCGCGCGCTGACTCCTCGCCGAAAAGGAGCCGGTCTTCCGCGGCGATGACAGCCGGTGAGGAATCTCGACCCTGCGGGCCGAGATCACGGAACGGTCGCCAGAGGTACGGAGGCGAACGGGACGTCACGCGTCAGCGGTCGAGTTGCAGGGTCGCGATCTCGAACGGCCGCAGTTCGAGATCGCCCTCGAACGAACGGATCGGTTGGCCGCGCAGGTCGATGACGAACCCGCGCGCCGGCACGGCGTCGTGCTCGAGTGTGACCGTTCCCGGTTCGGCTGCGGAGCGGAAGACGCGCACGACGAGTCCGCCCGGTACGCGTCGCACCGCCGACACTTCGGCGCCGTCGACCCGCAGGGCGGCACCCGTGACCTCTCGCGTCTGGTCACTGTGAGGTGCGATCCGGGTGCGCTCGAACGGCACCAGGAACGCGTCGGCCGCGCCGTAGCAGTCGGCGGCCCGCCAGTCGCCGCGGTGCAGATACACCGCGTACTCGGCGCGTTGCGCGCCGGGCAGTTGGGGACCGGCGAGGGCATCGGGCGGGCCGGCCGGGTTCGGGCGCAACTGCGGCTCCACGCGCGAGAGATATCCGACCGCGCGCAGGAGCGTGATGGCCAGCGCGTTGCCGCCGTCGACGACCTCGTACTCGAGCAGACCATCGTGCAGGAGCGCGAGCCCGGCGAAGCTGTCCGATGCGTCGACGAAGCGGCGCGACGGGAATGTCGGGAGTCCGAACTCGTGGACGCCGCCCTCGGCGGTCAGCTCGCGATGCACGACCGCGAACGCGCACTCGGCGTCGGAGCCGTCGACCGGTGCCGGCAGCGGGAAGTGCGCGCGCAGGCGATGGTCACGCGCCCGATTGTCGAGCTCGTGCGCGACGCGTAGGCACCGTTCGCCGGCCTGGAGCTCGAGTGTCGTCCGCACGGTGACCGCGACCGTCTCCTCGCTCCGCCGGCTGCACGACCGGTCGTCGCCCACGGCGAACGCCGGCCACGTGTAGTCGGACTCGATCCTGAGTCGGGCGCGCGCGGGCCCTGCTTCCGCGATCGCGATGCGCACCGCATCGGGACGATCGATCACCACGTCGGACTCGGGCGGGGAGTAGTTGTAGGTGTCGCCCCCGTCGCCGTCGTCGACCAACCGTCCGCAGCCTTCGACGCGCAGGCCATCGGTCGTCTCGATCGCGTAGGTACCGTCGATCGGGTCGACGATCACCCGTAGATGATCGTTGGAGAGCTCGTTCGCCGAGACGCGCGCCCCGACATCGGTCGCGGCACCACCTTCGGTGGCGGTGAAACACGACCAGCCGAAGCCCTCGATCTCGCCCGTGTCGAACACCACGTGCCGGACCGGCGCGACGAGCAGACGCAGCCGCACGGTGTGACCGGCCTCGCCGAACGCCAGGATCTGCTCCTTCAACTCGGTGAGATCGATCCGTTCGGCCGCCCCGCGCGCCTCGTGCAACACGATGTCGTGTGTATGGGTCGCTCGCGCTACGCCTCCCAGTTCCCCTGTCCCTCGCGTGGCGTCTCCACTTCCGGTCGGCTCCGCTGCCGCTCCGGGCTGATCATCGGTGGTGTCGATGTCGGTGATCTCGTAGGAGTGAATCTGACGGCCGGCGAACTCGGAGGCGCGCATGAGGTCGAGCACCCAACGGACCTTCTGGCCCGTGACCATCGTGTGGAAGCCCTCGCCGCCGACTTCGTCGATCAGCTGCGCCGGATGCGCGACTCCATCCGGACCGACGAAGTGGCACGGGCCCGTCCCCGGGACCCGCGCTTCCACGACGCCCGCGCGGGCACGCGCCGTCGGGTTTGCAACCAGCGTCGCGCCCGCCGGCGCCCGGACTTGGCCGGCGAGGGCGCGCAGCGCGTCGGTCGTGAGACCGTCACCGATCTGGCGCGACTCGTAGTAGCGAACCAGCACCTGTTCGACCACCTCGTCGCTGCTGCACGCGCACGACGAGTCGTGGGCGCTGTTCAACACGAGCTTGCGCCAGGCGATGTCGAGGAGCGCGTGCGGGTACCGGGTGGCCGGCATGAACAACGCCGACAACGGTTCGGCGCGCTTCTCGAGCGCACGTTCGGCCCGCGCGCACGCGCGATGTACGTCGACGCGATTCGATCCGACGCCCATGAGCAGATTCGCGCGCGCTCCCGACCGGAGCTCACCGGTGATCGTCACGAGCCCGTCCGACGGTTGGTCGACGAGATACTCGGGCAGCGACGTGACCGCGAACTCGTATTCGTCCTGGACTGCATTCGCTTCCGCGACGACCCGCCCGAGCCACGCCTGCGGCATCTGGTGATCGGTGCCGTTCATCAACAACATGTCGCGCAGGCGCGCCGGGCCGAGCTCCTGCTCATAGTCGCGGGCGCGGGCAACGAGCCGTTTGGCGTCGTCGGGAATGTCGCGCCCGTTGGAGTACGAGCCGTACAGATACTCGGCGCGCACACGCGAGCCGTCGGGCGCCTCCCACCAGAAGGCGGTCTGCTCGACCGCCGAAGGTACGCCGCGCCACACGACCGCGTGCTCGAAGCCGGCCAGGCGCAACAGCTGCGGCATCTGCGCGACGTGACCGAACATGTCGGGCAGGTAGCCGACGTCCATCACGCCGCCGAGCTCGGAGCCGCGGGCGATGCCGAACTGGAGGTCGCGCACCATGGTCTCGCCGGAGACCATGAACTCGTCCATGAGGACCATCCACGGGCCGATCGCGAGACGACCCGAGCTCGCGAGCCGGGCGAGCGTGGGTGCTGCTTCGGGTCGGACCTCGAGGTAATCGTCGAGGACGGCGGTCTGGCCGTCGAGCAGGAACCGCGAGTACGACAGGTCGGACTCGAGCATCGGCAACAGCGCGTCGAGCAGCCGGACGAGGCGGAGTCGGAAGGTCTGGAAGGGCGAGTACCACTCGCGATCCCAATGCGTATGCGGGACGATGGCTACACGCGTCGGCATGCTTGCGACGCTAGTAGGGCCGCGCCGACGGCGGTGCGCCGCGTCGAGACCTCCGAAATCTCCTAGGCGAGCGCGTGCTTCAGCCGGCCGAGGGCTCGACCGCCGAGCGCGATCAGGCTGCCGACGCCCGAGGTCGCGCCGCCGCTCGCACGGATCTCCATGACCAGGTCGCCCTGGCGGATCCACACGATGTTGACGACATTGCCGGCGGTGGCTCCGACCGATACGCCGACGCCGACGGCGCCGTTGGCGGTGTCGACCCCGGCCGCGATCTGCTCGGTCGGGATCGACATGGAACCGGGGCACCGGATGTCGCGGCGCACCTCGTCGATGTAGGCGCCCGAGGTTCCGGGAAAGTCACGGAGCTCCTCCCGAACCATGGCCGAGGTCGGACCGGAGAACTCCGTCAACGCGATCGTCGACGAGGGCACCGCGGCCGCGGCCAGCGACCCGTGGCACACAGCGTCGTCGGCCGGACCCGGAGTCACGGATCGGAAGCCCGGCGGGAGGTCGTCGATCTGCAGGAGCGCGCCGGCCAGCTGCCGGGAGGAATACGTGAAGCGATTTCCGGACGCGCCAGTGGTCGTGGTCGAGGGAGATGTCCGTGCGGTCGTGGATGTCGGAACGGTTGCGCGCCGAACCGCGATGCTGCTCGTCCCGGGCGCGTCGCGAACGGCTCGCGTCGGCTGCTCGTGCCCTCCGCTACAAGCGGTTGCCGAAACGACGACGAGCGCGACGACCGGCAACCGACTCAACCGACTCATGCTCACCAGACGCTCGACGTCCCCGTCCGGGTGCGCGCCACGGGACCCAGTCGTGCGGATTCAGGCCGGGTTCTCCTCGCCCGCGATCCACCGGTAGCCGATCCCCGGCTCGGTCAGGATGAGGCGGGGATGGGCGGCGTCGTCCCCGAGCTTCTTGCGGAGCTGTCCGACGTAGACGCGCAGGTAGTTGCTCTCGCTGCCGTAGCCCTGGCCCCAGACCTCGCGCAGCAGGAACTCCTGGGTGAGCAGCTTGCCGGGATGACTCACGAGCAGTTCGAGCAGGGCCAGCTCCGTGCGGGTCAGGTGCACCGGCGCGCCCCCGAGCGTGACGCGCCGGCGCGCGAGGTCGATCTCGACCCCGTCGACCTGTACGAGGGTGGGGATCGGATTCGACTGCGGAACGCGCCGCAACGTCGCGCGCACCCGCGCCAGCAGCTCCTCGGTGTCGAACGGCTTGGTCACGTAGTCGTCGGCTCCCGCATCGAGGGCACGGATCTTCTCCGACTGCTGGTGATGCGCGGTGAGGACGATGACCGGCATCGCCGAGAACGCGCGCACCCGCCGAAGCACTTCGAGTCCGTCGATGTCGGGGAGCCCGAGATCGAGCACCATGAGATCCGGAGTGCCGCTCGATGCCACGACCACCGCGTCCTCTCCCGTCGCGACGTCGAGGACGTCGAGATCGCGACTGCGCATCATCGTCCGAAGCGCGCGCCGGAGTGCGGGGTCGTCTTCGACGAGCAAGATGGTTGTCACGCGGCGCGGGCCTCCCGCGGAAACGTACACACGAAGGTGGCGCCCCCGCCGGGTGTGTCCTCGTAGCGCACCGAACCCCCGTGCGCGACGACGAGCGCCCGGACGATAGCGAGCCCGAGCCCGGTACCCGAACGATCGGGTCGGGTCTCGGCGCTCTGGAACTCCTCGAAGATGCGCCCGTGCGCCTCGGCCGGTACGCCCGGGCCGTGATCGGAGACGCGCAGCTCGATCTCGTCTGTCTCGCGCAGAGCATGGGCGCCGACGAGGATCTCCGATCCGGGTGGGGCGAAGCGCAACGCGTTCTCGAGGAGGTTGAGCAGGATCTGCTCGGCCATCGTCACGTCGAGCGACACGGGTGGAAGGTCGTCATCGACGTCGAGGCGCACGCGGTGGGCGCGCGCGATCGGCCGGAGTCGCCGCACGGCATGTTGCACGAGGTCGGCGATGTCGACCCGTTCCGGTTCGATCTCGAGCGCGCCCGCTCGGATACGGCTCAGCTCGAGCGTGTTGCGCACGAGCCGTTCGAGTCGCTCCGCCTCGTCCGAGATGGTCTCGAGCAGCTCGCGCCGCTCCCCGGGCTCGATGCGCGACCACGACGAGAGGAGCGTGCCCGCCGCCGCCTTCACCGCGGTCAGAGGCGTGCGGAGGTTGTGGCTGACCGCCGAGAGGAAGCCGGCGCGCTGACGACCGACCTCGGCGACGAGTCGGGCTTCGCGCACCTCTTCCTGCAACCGGAGCCGGTCGACGCCGGCCGCGAGCCCGGCGACGAGCGCTTCGAGGAGGTCGTGATCGGCCGGCGTGAGCCGCCGGGAGGCGCGTGCGAGCAGCGTGACGCCCGGGCCGTCGACGCGCACGTTGGCGCGCTCGAGCTCGCCGCGCTTCGGGCGCGTGCGCGCGTCGCCGGCGACGAGCATGCACGCGTCGAAGCCGAAGAGCTCCGCGAGCGCGTCGGCCGCGCTGTGCAGCGCGTCATCGACATCGGCGCCACTGAGCAAGCGGTTCGTGAGGTCGAGCCGCATCTTGGCTTCGGCTTCGCGCTGGATCGCGGTGGCGCGCAACGCCGACAGCCGTTGCACGATCCAACCGACGAGTGCGGCCGACGCCGCGAACACGCCGAGCGCGACGACGTCGTCGGTGCGGTGAATCTTGAACGACCCCGTCGGCTCGGTGAAGAACCAGTTCAACGCGAGAAAGCCGACGAGCGCGCCCGTGAGCCCCGATGCGAGCCCGAGTGTGCCGACGCCGAGGACGGTGACCAGCAGCAACAGTGACGCGACGGTGAGGTCGGCATTGGCGGCGCGCGCGCCGCCGGCGACGACGCCGACGATCACGACGGCCAACGCGATTCGGACGGACAGACGTTCGTGCCAGGGCATCCCGCGCACACGATCGCACGGATCTCCCCGTCCGGCCCGCATCCGGAGTGAGGCATGGGCCGCCCCGCCTCCCGATTACGCTCGATCGAATGCCGATGTACGCGATGCTCTCGACGCTCGGTCCCGGTGGATGGGAAACGTTGCGGGAACGACCGGAACGGATACGGGAAGTCAGCTCGGAGGTGGAGGCGCTCGGCCTGACCGTGCACGCGCAGTACGCGCTGATGGGTCAGTACGACTTCTTGAACATCATCGAGGCGCCCGACGAGGAGACGATGGCGAAGGCCGCGATCATGCTGGCGTCGCGGGGCACGATGCGTACGACGACGCTGCCGGCGATCCCGGTCGAACAGCTCATCGCGCGACTCAAGGCCGACGGCTAAGCCGTAATTCCCACGAGCCGCCGGAGCGTCAGATCCACCAGGTGCTGCGGCGGTTCTCTTCGCGTAGATCGCCCTCGGAGAAGGTCACCGGCAGGATCGAGCCGTCCGAGCGCCGGCGCACCCTGTACATCGCTTCGCCGGGTCCGGCCGCGCCCTCGTCTACGAGGTCGGCGACCTCGAACCCGCGGCTCCACTTCGACTCGAAGCGGCTCCGGACCTCGACGCGCGTGCCCGGTCTCACGACTTCATGCTACGGCGCATGTCCAGTGGTCCTGACGAGCCACAACGCGGACCGCGCGGGTCTGGCGAGTAGCGTCACCGGCTGTGATCGCGCCCTATCCGACCTTGCGCGTCGAGCGGAAATTCTGGGCCGACGGCGACCGGATCGTGGTGGGAATCGACGAGGTCGGCCGGGGATCGTGGGCCGGTCCGGTGACCGTCGCGGCGGTGGTTCCGGGCGACACGCACCTCGCCGGTGTTCGTGATTCGAAGTTGCTGACGCACGCCGAACGCGAGGTTGCGGCCGCAAGGGTCCGGCGTTGGGCCCGAGGCATCGGAGTCGGTCACGCGTCGCACGAGGAGTGTGATCTCGTCGGGATGACCGAGGCGCAGCGCCGGGCGGCGGGCCGTGCGCTCGTGCAACTGGCGGTCCAGGGTTTCGAGCCCGACCGGATCGTGCTCGACGGCAAGCACGACTACCTCGCGATGCCGCGCGTCGTGCGCACGATCGTGAAGGGCGACCAGAAGGTGCTGTCGGTCGCGGCGGCGTCGGTGATCGCGAAGACGACGCGCGACGCGATGATGGCCGAAGAGGCCGAGCACTATCCCGCGTACGGCTTCGAATCGAACCGCGGCTACCCGGCGCCCCACCACAAGTGCGCGCTCGCGGGCTACGGACCGTCGGCGATCCACCGGCGTTCGTGGATCTTCATGGACTATTGCCTGTGGGGCGGGATCGCACGCTTCGAGCGCCAGCCGACCCTGTTCTCGGGGACGGGCTTCCCGGGCGCGGGCTTCGCAGACACGAGTCTTTCGGACGAGGGCTGCACGGATGCCGGGTTCGCCGGTGAGGCGGATGGCTGACGCGGCCTGGGACGCGTTGGTCGCGCACGCTCCGCACGTGCGGGACCGGACGCTGAAAGAGCTGTTCGCGACCGAGCCCGATCGGGCTCGAATGCACGTCGAGGCCGCGGGCTGGTACCTCGACTATGCCAAGCAGCGCGTGAGCACGGAGACCAAACGGCTGTTGCTCGCACTCGTCGAAGCGCGCGACCTGCGCGGTCGCATCGACGCCATGTTCCGGGGTGAGCACATCAACGTGACGGAGGACCGCGCGGTTCTCCACGTTGCACTCCGGATGCCGAAAGGCACGCAACTCGTCGTCGACGGAGTCGACGTCGTGGCCGAGGTGCACCGCGTTCTGGATCGCATGTCGACGTTCGCGTCGGCGGTCCGCGACGGAAGCCACGTCGGCCATACGGGGCGGCGGATCCGCAACGTTGTCAACATCGGCATCGGCGGGAGTGACCTCGGGCCGGCCATGGCGTATGACGCGCTGCACTCCTACAGCCGCCGTGACATGCGGTTCCGGTTCGTCTCGAACGTCGATGGTGCCGATCTCATCGACGCGCTGGAGGGACTCGACGCCGCGGAGACGCTTTTCATCGTCTCGTCCAAGACCTTCACCACCTTGGAGACGTTGAGCAACGCGCGCGCCGCGCGGGCCTGGTTGCTCGCGGCGCTGGGCGGAGACGAAGCCGCGATCGCGAAGCACTTCGTCGCGGTGTCGACGAACGCGGAAAAGGTCGCCGAGTTCGGCATCGACACTGCGAACATGTTCGAGTTTTGGGACTGGGTCGGCGGCCGCTATTCGATGTGGTCGGCGATCGGTCTGTCGGTGATGCTCGCCGTCGGACCCGACAACTTCCGCGACCTGCTCGCCGGCGCGCACGCGATGGACGAGCACTTCCGCACCGCTCCGCTCGACGCGAACATCCCGGTGATCATGGGGTTGCTCTGCTGTTGGTACCGCGACTTCCTCGACGCGCAGACGCAGGCCGTCGTTCCGTACGCGAACGCCCTGGTGAAACTGCCGTCGTACCTGCAGCAGCTCGAGATGGAGAGCAACGGCAAGTCGGTGCGTACCGATGGTTCACCCGTCGACGTGCCGACGGGCGAGATCGTGTGGGGAACCGTCGGCACGAACGGTCAGCACGCGTACTTCCAGCTGTTGCACCAGGGCACCACGTTGGTACCGATCGACTTCATCGGCTTCGATCGCCCGCAGCCCGACCGTGAGCTCGGCGATCAGCAGGACCTGCTCGTGGCGAACCTGTTCGCCCAGGCCGAAGGGCTCGCGTTCGGTACCGACGATCCGTCGCTGCCGCCGTACCGGGTGATGCCGGGCAACCGGCCGTCGTCGACGTTGATGGCGTCACAGCTCACACCGTTCGCGCTGGGCGCGCTCGTCGCCGCCTACGAGCACAAGGTGATGACGCTCGGCACGATCTGGGGGATCGATTCGTTCGACCAGTGGGGAGTCGAGCTCGGCAAGAAGCTCGCCCAGAAGATCGCGGCCGAGATCGCGGCCGCCGACGATTCCGACCTTGCGCACGACCCCTCGACGAACGCCCTGATCCGGCGTTATCGACGGCGTTCCTCCTAGGCTGGCGGGATGGGTCAGCCGATCACCGTGACGGTGCGGGCAGGTGCTTCGCCCGACGTTCGCTTCTTCGAGTGCGACCGGTCGCTGACGGGCATGGCAATCGAGGTGTACACCGCGGAGTCGCCGATCGGAGCGAGGCCCCCGGATGTGCTCGCCAAGCGGTTGCTCGATGCGGGCGCGGTCAAGGTGACGATCTACTCCAACGTCGCCACGGTCGAAGCTCCTGCCGACGTGTGGCCCGAGCTCGAGCCCAAGGCGACCTTCACCATCGAGCATCTCTTCGAGTTCTACGGTGACGACGCGGGCTGGTCGTTCGAAGCGCGCGGCGTCGAGCCCGAGATCTCCAAAGTCCAATAGCGCCTGCACGTCGGCTCGAATCGGCCGGGCCCGGCTCGGTAAGTTCGCGCGATGGCCAAGTTGATCTACTCGGCGATCACGTCGCTCGACGGCTACGTCGCGGACACGAGCGGCAACTTCGAATGGGCCGCGCCCGATGCGGAGGTGCACGCCTTCGTCAACGACTGCGAGCGGACGGTCGGCACGTACGTGTACGGGCGCCGGATGTACGAGACGATGGTCTACTGGGAGACCGTGCCGACCCCTCCCGACCAGCCGCCGGTCGAACGGGACTACACCGAGATCTGGCGGGCGGCGGACAAGGTCGTGTACTCCACGACACTTCCTGCTGATGCGGTATCCAGTGCGCGGACGCGTCTCGAGCGAACCTTCGAGCCGGACGCGATTGCGCAGATGAAGGCCGCGGCGGAGACCGACATCTCGGTCGGCGGTCCCAATCTCGCGGGGCACGCGATCAGTGCCGGACTCGTCGACGAGATCCACCTGTTCCTCACGACGATCGTGGTGGGCGGCGGCACGGCCGCGCTTCCCGACGATGTGCGTGTCGAGTTGGAGCTGTTGGACGATCGTCGTTTCGCCGACGGCACGGTCTATCTCCGCTACCGAACGCTGGCTATAAGCGAGTAGGCGCGCTCGACAAATCATGCCGCCCTCGCGGGAGGTTGGCGGAGTTTGCGCTTACCGGTCCCTGGGTCGCGTGCGCCGAGTAGCCAGCCGCTCGATTTGAGTCGGTGGTGGCGGTAGCAGAGCCAGCAAAGGTTCGCGAAGGAGGTTGGTCCGCCTCGGGCGTGGTCGTGGACGTGGTCGCGTTCGAGGTAGCCCCTGTGGTGGCACTCCTCGACATCGCACTCGCGCCCGCTCACGATGAGTGCGGTCAACACTTCGGCCGGAACATGCCGCCCGAGATGCGCGACCGTGGTGATGTCCTTGCCTTTCTTGATGACGAGGGTGAGGAACGCGGACCCGAGTAGCTCGGTCACCCAGCCGACGTCGACCGGGCCGACGCCCGGAATCTCGCACACCTCGCCGTCGGCGGTGCCGCCGCGGACAAGCACCCCGTGGTCGACGACGATGTGTACGGTCGCGTCGATACCCTTTGCCCGCGTTTGGGCCCGAGGCGCGCTTGAATCCAAGCCGTCGAGCGAATCGCCGAGCACGAAACCGGCGACTGCGTCGGCCGCATACGCATCTTGCGGCCCGTGCTCGCGCCCCGCCTTGCGGGCCCGAAAGTTCCGTTGCGCCTCTTTCTCGATCGCGGTCTTCATGCGACCACCGACCTCGGGTGCGAAGCGGAACCGTCCCGCCCACATCCCGTCGGCATCGGTCCAGTGTCGCCATTCCCGTTGGCGATGCTGGCGCTGCGCGCGTTCCGTCGGGTCTTCGACCGCGGCGCGCGCCGCGACACACGCATCCTTCAACGGCACCAGACCCTGCTCGGCGACCGCCAACAGCGCCTCTTCCGCGGCCGGGTTCTTCGTTGCCGCGCCTGCGATCAGTTGTGCCTCGCGGCCCGAAAGCCGCCCCTCGCGCACAGCACGTTCCGTCGCCGGTAAACGTTCGAGCTTCTTCGCGGTTTCGATCGCGTCGCGTACTTCACCCGCACCGACACCGAGCGTGCGCGCGATCGACGCGGCGGCGTTGCTCGCTCCGGGTGGCGTTTCGGCAGCGCGCCGGGCGGCTCGGCCGAGCATCCCGTCGACCACCCGCCGGATCGCGCCCAACTCGTCGACCACCCGCAAGGCCTCGGCCTCCGACAACGATGACGCGTCGAACGCCATGGCGATCTCGTCCAACGTTCCACGGGCCGATACCAACGAGGCGAACATATGTTCGTAGAGTAGGGACGAGGTGTGACACTGAACCGGGGCAGGTCTGGCCTGCCGCCGCCTTGCAGACACGAACATATGTTCGCTATCTTCGATCTGTGGTCGCAACCCCGATTTCCCCCACTCTGCCCCGGCGTGACGAGCACGCCCGGGCGCAGTTGCGGGCGGCGGCGACCCGGGCCGCTCCGGCGGTCCTGGCCGGTGACCGGCTCCTTGCCGTCCCCGGTCTGATCGGTGAGCTCCTCCCGGCGGGCGGTATTCGACGCGGCAGCACGGTTGCGCTCGATGGGCCTCCGGGTGCGGGATCGACGACCGTTGCATTCCTCCTCGCCGCGGCAACCACCTCCGTGGGCGAGTGGGCGGCGGTCGTCGATCCCGACGGAACGTTGGGCGCGCGGGCCGCGGCCGAGATGGGCGTGGCGCTGGAACGGTGTGCGATCGTCCGCCGGCTCCCGCCCGATCGATGGTCGACCGTTGTCGGTGCTCTCCTCGATGGTGTCTCGCTCGTCGCGGCCGCGGTCCCCCCGGCTTTGCGGCCCGGCGACGCCCGCCGGCTCACGGCCCGAGCACGCGAGCGCGCGACCGTGCTCGTTGTCCTCGGACCGTGGCCGGCAGAGGCGACCCTTCGCCTGCATGCCGAAGGCCGCGACTGGTCGGGCCTCATAGCGGGCGGCGGTCTTCTCACCCCCAATGTCGTCGACGTGCGCGTCGAAGGAAAAGGGGTGCGCGCGCACGCGCGTGCGGGATGAGCGATGTGACCGGGATTACCCGTACAGGATGTGTGTGGTGTCCGGACTGGCCGGTGATCGCGGCGCGGATACATGCCGACGCGATCGGTGCCGACGACGTGCGCGGCCGTCCGCTCATCGTGCGCGAACGGATCGGGAGCCGCGATCTCGTGCGGGCCGCGTCGACCGAAGCGCGCTCGGCGGGCGTGACGCGGGGGATGCGCCGGCGGGAGGCGGAGGCGCGTTGCCCGGAAGCGGTGTGCGCCGACGCCGACGAGGCGAACGAGGCGCGCACGTTCGAAGTGGTGGCCCGCGCGATCGAGGTCTTCACCCCGCGCGTCGTGCTCGAACGTCCGGGCCGGTGCGAGTTCTCCACGCGCGGTCCCTCGCGCTACTTCGGGGGCGACGACGCGCTCGCCGAACAGATCCGCGCCGGAGTCGCGGCCGCGCTCGGTCCCGACGGTGACGACGTGCGGGTGGGGATCGCCGACGGTGTGTTCGTCGCCCGGCTCGCGGCCCGTCGCTCGGTCGTCGTGCCCGCGGGCGGGTCGGCCGAGTTCGTCGCGCCGTGGCCCGTGTCGGTGCTCGACGACGACGACCTCGCCGGTCTGCTCGTGCGCCTCGGGCTGCCCACGCTCGGGTCGGTCGCGGCGCTGGCGTCCGACGCGGTGCTCGCCCGCTTCGGATCCGAGGGCCGCCGCATCCACGAGCTTTCCCGAGGCATCGACCCCGGGCCGTCCGTGTTCGTCACGCCTCCGCCCGACCTCGTCGAGCGCACCGAGCTCGATCCACCGGCGGAACGGGTCGACATCGCCGCGTTCGCCGCGAAGGAGCTCGCCGACCGGCTGCTCGAACGGTTGGCCGAGCGCGGACTCGCGTGCACGCGTGTGCTCGTCGTGGCCGAGACCGAGCACGGCGAGCGTCTCACCCGTTGTTGGCGGCACACCCGTTCCGAGTACGGCGACGCGCTCACACCCGGGGTGCTCGCGGAACGGGTGCGCTGGCAACTCGACGCGTGGATCAACACGGGCGAGACGACCGCCGGCATCACCGTGCTCACACTGATCCCCGATGAGGTGGTGCCGGCCGACGGTCGCCAACTCGGGTTCTGGGGTGGCGACCAGGTCGCGCACCAACGCGCCGATCGCGCGCTCGCCCGCGTCCAGGGGATCATCGGCTACGAAGCGGTGACGACCGCGGTGGTGCAAGGAGGGCGCACGGCGGCCGAACAGGTCCGCTTCGTTCCGTGGGGCGAACCGCGTGAGCCCGAACGTCCGCTCACGACGGGTTCGGAGGTCGCGGCGTGGCCGGGTGCGCTCCCACCACCGTTCCCGGCGCGCGTGTTCGATCCTCCGCTTCCGGCCGAGCTCGTCGACGCGCGCGGCGATGCGGTCGCGGTGAACGGGCGAGGCGAGCAGTCGCGCGCGCCTGCGCACGTGCGGTGCCGCGCGCTTCCGGGAGGCGGGGGTGCGGTGCGCGCGTGGGCGGGTCCGTGGGCGCACGACGTGCGCTGGTGGGATCCACACGCGTACCACCGTTGCGCGCGTTGGCAACTCGTGGTCAGTGCGGACGAAGCGCAGCGCAGCGGAGCCCGAGGGAGCCGTCGTGGTGCGGACGAAGCGCAGCGCAGCGGAGCCCGAGGGAGCCGTCGTGGTGCGGACGAAGCGCAGCGCAGCGGAGCCCGAGGGAGCCGTCGTGGTGCGGACGAAGCGCAGCGCAGCGGAGC
>JAODBI010000128.1 GCA_025463875.1 Actinomycetes bacterium | reverse complement strand
GCTTCGGCCACGCGATCCACAATCCACCCGCGGGCGCGACGGTGCGCGCCAGGCTGTCGAAGCGACGCTCGAGCTCCGCGCGCCGCGTCGCGAAGAACAGCACGATGTCCTGCGCGCCGCGCGCCTGCGTGCGTAGTCGGACGCCTTCGGGCAACGGATCAAGCGCGCCTTCGAACCCCTCCGGGGCGCGCACAACCGCGAGACGTGCCCCCGGCTTGATGCCGAGCTTCTGGGGAAGGGGCGTCCCCGAGTACCCCGCCACGAGTCGCAGTCAATCGCGGTTGAACGGTCGGGTCAATCAGGGCGGATCGCCCGAGTGCCACCGCGCGAACTGTGGCACCGTGATCGCGATCACCGCGACGCCGGCGAGACACAGCAATCCTCCCGACACGACGGACACTGTCGGTGTGAACGCGCTCGCGACGAGACCACCTTCCAGATCGCCGAGTCGTGGTCCGCCCGCGACGACGAAGATGTTGATCGACGAGATCCGCCCGCGCAGTCCGTCGGGAACCACGAGTTGCTGGATCGTGTTGCGGAACACCGCGGAGATGACATCGGCCGCGCCCGCGATCGCGAGGAAGAGGAGTGCGAGCCCGAGGTTGGCTCCCACCAGCCCGAACGCGGCGATCGCCGCGCCCCACACCGCGACGGCGACGATGATCGCGAGACCGGGACGGCGGACCCGGCCGATCCAGCCCGAGCTCGCGGCACCCACGAACGCGCCGAACGCCGCCGCCGCGAAGAGCCAGCCGACCACCTCTGTTCCGCGATGGAACTGCTTGTCGGACAGCACCGGAAACAGGACCCGGGGCATTCCGAACACCATCGCGACGATGTCGATCGTGAACGTCGACTGCAGCACCCGCCGTCCCCGCAGGTAGCGCAAGCCGTTCAGCACCGCCGCGAAGCCCACGTCCTCGTCGTCGACGTCGGCGGGGATCGGTCGCTGTGACCCGACCATGAGGGCGGCGGTGAGCGAGGCCAGGTAGCTCACGACGTCGACGCCATAAGCCCAGGTGAGACCGTACGTGCTCACGACGATGCCGCCGAGCGCGGGTCCGATGATGCCCGCGGTCTGCCACATGATCTGGTTCAGAGCTGCCGCCTGGGGCAAAAGCTCGGGCGAGACGAGCCGGGGGGTCATCGCGGACCGCGTCGGCATCGAGACCGACAGGAACGCGGCACTCAGGGCAGCCGCGCCGTAGATGAGCACCAGCGGCGGGTGCCCGAGATGGGCGCCGAACAGCAGAAGCGCCGAGGAGGTCATCAGCCCGAGCTGCGCGAACACGAGCAGTGTTCGGCGGTCGCGCCGGTCGATCTGCGGACCGAAGCCGATCGAGACGAAGAGCATCGGGACGAGTTGCGCCAACCCGATCAGGCCGACCGCCACGGACGAATGCGTCAGCGCGTAGACCTGCACGAAGAGCGCGACGAGCGTGAACTGGCTGCCGATCTGCGACAGCAGCTCGCCTCCCCACAGCAGCCGGAAATCGCGCGACCTGCGCAGCGGCGTGATGTCGATCGCGAGTCCGCGCACCCGACCGGCGACGGCGCGGCTACGTCCCGGAACAGGTGCGGTCACAGGACGCGGAACATTACCGACGCGGCGCGGGTTGGAAATCCCGACTTACCTACTGGCTTTTTGACGGACAAGCGATCTAGCCTGCCCGCCGACACCGCACCCACACCTCAGTCCTAACGACACGAAAGAGGCACGACATGGCGCTGCGCCTGGGCGACGAAGCCCCGAACTTCACGGCCGAGACCACCGAAGGAACGATCAACTTCTACGACTACCTCGGCGACAGCTGGGGCATCTTGTTCTCCCACCCCAAGGACTTCACGCCGGTCTGCACGACCGAGCTCGGCGAGGTGGCGAAGCTGAAGCCCGAGTTCGACAAGCGCAACGTGAAGGTGCTCGGCCTGTCGGTCGACGAGCTCGGCAACCACAAGGGCTGGGCCAACGACATCGAAGAGACGCAGGGCGCGAAGTTGAACTTCCCGCTCATCTCCGACGCCGACCACAAGGTCTCCGACCTCTACGACATGATCCACCCGAACGCCAACGACACGCTCACCGTGCGTTCGGTGTTCATCATCGGCCCCGATAAGAAGGTCAAGCTCATCATCACGTACCCGGCGTCGACGGGTCGGAACTTCGACGAGATCCTGCGGGTCATCGACTCGCTGCAGCTCACGGCGAACTACAGCGTCGCCACCCCGGTGAACTGGAAGGACGGCGACGACGTCATCATCGCCGGCGCGGTGTCGGACGAGGACGCCAAGACCAAGTTCCCGAAGGGCTGGAAGGCGCCGAAGCCCTACCTGCGGATCACGCCGCAACCGAACAAGTAGTCGTTCGGATCGGGCGACTCAGTCGCGGACGTACTCCCAGCCCTCGTCGCGCAGGTTCAGGCGGTGGCGGGGGCCGGGAACGTTCAGCTTCGAGAGATCGTCGTACGCGACGTCCTCGGGATAGATGCAGATCGCGCCGCCACCTTCGACGAAGTGGAACCGCGGGAGATAGTCAACGGGCGTCGCGGCCGCGATCGCCCTCATCGCGTCGGCCACCGTCGCGAACGCGCGCAGGTCGAGCAGCGTCACGTACTGCGGGGGTGCGAGCTCGATCTCACCCGTAGCGCGCGCCGAGAGTGCTTCGTCCGGCCCGAACCATTGCAGCTTGTCGGTCTCCGCGCCGTCGGCGACCTCGTCGCCGCCCGCGACCGGACCGACGAAGAACCACGTCGCGAACCGCTTCGGCGAGCCTTCGGGCGTCGTCCAGTTGGAGAGATGGATCAGGGCGTCGGGATCGACGTCGACGCCCGCCTCTTCCTTCGCCTCCCGTACCGCGCCCATACGCGCGGCGCGCGGGAGGTCGTCGGGCGCGTCGCGGTAGTCCTCGGGATCGATTCGCCCACCGGGAAACACCCACGCGCCTCCATGGAACGCGAGCTTCGACGACCGACGCGCGAGCAGGACCTCCAGGCCGGATTCGCCGTCCCGCAACAACACCACGGTCGCAGCGGGAGCGGCGACGACTCCCTGCGCGGCCTGCGCGAACTCACCCGTCCGCCGTTGTTCAATCCAGTTGTTCAATGAGGAGCTCACCTTTTTCGTGGCGTGCGCTCAGCACCGTCTTGTCGAACTTACCCACCGACGTCTTCGGCACCTCGTCGATGAAGCTCCAACGCTCCGGGACCTGCCACTTCGCCACGTGCTCGGCGAGGTACGCGGCCAGCACCGCGGCATCCGCGCCGCCCCCGTTCTTGCGCACCACGCACGCGAGCGGGCGCTCGTCCCAACGCGCGTCGGGCACGCCGATGACGCTCGCCTCCACCACGTCGGGATGTCCCATCAGGATGTTCTCCAGCTCGACCGAGCTGATCCACTCGCCTCCCGATTTGATGACGTCCTTGGCGCGGTCGGTGATCTGGACGTAACCCTCGGGGGAGACGGTGCCGACGTCGCCGGTCCGGAGCCATCCGTTGTCGAACTTCTCAGGCGCGGGGTCGCGGTAGTAGGAGCCGGTGATCCAGGGTCCGCGCACCTCGATCTCGCCGACGGCTTCGTTGTCCCACGGCAGCGCGTTTCCCATGTCGTCGACAAGGCGAAGCTCGACACCGCCGACGACCCGACCCGTCCGCGCGCGCCAGTCCATCTCCGCAGGAGAACCGATCTCGACCGACCGGGGCGGGTGGGCGACGGCGGCGAGTGGCGAGGTCTCCGTCATACCCCACGCCTGGATGATGCGCACGCCGTACTTCTTCTCGAAGTTCTCCATCAACGACCGCGGCACGGCGGAGCCGCCGCAGATGATCGAGCGGATTGTCGACAGGTCGATCTCGTGTTCTTCGCCGTAGCGGTAGATGTCGGCCCAGATCGTGGGCACCGCGCCCGCGAAGGTGACGCGTTCCTCCTTCACCATGCGCGTGACCGGTTCGGCTTGCAGGAATCGGCCGGGCATGACGAGCGACGCACCGCAGAGGAACGCGGCGTAGGGGATGCCCCACGCGTTGGCGTGGAACATGGGGACGATCATGAGGATCCGATCGCGCTCCGACAGATTCAACGCGTTCGGTGTGGTCGCCGCGAAAGAATGCAGGAACGACGATCGGTGCGAGTAGACGACACCCTTCGGGTTGCCGGTGGTGCCCGACGTGTAGCACATGGCCGAAGCCTGACGCTCGTCGATCTCGGGCCAGTCGAAGTCGGGTGACTCCTTGGCGATCAGGTCGGAATAGCGCTCGACCCGGCGATCGCCGAGCAGCGACGCGTCGCAGTCACCGTCGCCCACGATCACGAAGCATTCGACCGACGCGAGGTCGGAGGCGACTTTGGCGAGCAGAGGCACGAGCGAGTCGTCGACGAAGACGACCTTGTCCTCGCCGTGATTGATGACGTACGCGAGCTGCTCGGGAAACAATCGGATGTTCAACGTGTGCACGACCGCGCCCATAGAGGGAACCGCGAGGTACACCTCCATGTGCTCCTGCGAGTTCCACATGAACGTGCCGACCCGGTCGCCGGACTTCACCCCGAGCCGAGCCAGCGCGCCGGCGGCGCGACCCGCGTTGTCGGCGATCGTGGCGTACGTGGCCCGCCGCGGACCGTTCTCGGTCCAGGTCACGCATTCGGCGTCGCCGTAGACGGTGCGGCCGTGGCGCAACACCGCGGAGATCGTGAGCGGGAACTCTTGCATGGTGCTCGGCAGCATTCCGCCTCCAGGGTTCCGCTTCATTCGAGGCGAAGCGTAATGTCGTATCACTCGGACGGCGATTGCCCGGGCGGCGATCGCCAGGGCGGCAACGCCGACGCGAGCGCCGTCACCAACCGAGAATCGCGCCGATGACGAGACCGATCACGAACAAGCCGCCCGCCCGCCGGGTGACGAGGAACGACAGCGCGGCGAACCACAACGGCCATACCGGGTTGGGCATCGGTGACACCGCCGGCTTGGGCTGGGAGTAGTACGCGAACGTGCGTCGCAGGACCGGGAACGAGAGCAGGACCAACAGCGATGCAACCGGGAGCACGCGGGCGATGACAAGCGCCGCAAGCGAGAGGTAGAAGCCGATGAACATGGCCTGCGTGAACCGGCGGGCCGCGGCCTCACCCATGATCACCGGCAACGTGTGGGTGCCGTCCGGCGCGTCCCACGGGATCTTGTCGATGTGTTTGCCCATCAGCACGGTGGTGCACAGCAGCGCGTACGGCAGCGATGCGAGGACGACCGCGCCGGGAATGGTTCCCGTGGCCGCGTAATAGGCCCCACCGACCATCAACGGACCCCACACCACGAGCACGGTCGGTTCGCCGAGACCGTGCTTCTTGAGTCGCAGCGGCGGGGCGGTGTACGCGGCCGAGAGGAGGAACCCACCGAGCGCAAAGCCGACGATCGGCCACCCGCGCGCCACCGTCAGCACGATCATGATCGCGAGGCACAGCACATTGACGACGAGCGCGCACGCGGCGAGGCCTCGGCGCGTGATGACGCCGGACAGCACCGGGTGCGGCGAGTAGAGGTTGCGGGGGTAGTCGTCGCGGTCGGTACCGACCTGCAGATCGAACAGGTCGTTCATCAAGTTGTTGGCCATGTGGGCCAGGACCATTCCTGTGGCCGCGAGCGCGAACCAGCCCCAGGAGATGTCGGCGTCTCGGTACACCGCCAGAAGACCGGCGATCGCAGCCGAGACGAGAGTCATCGGAAGCACCCCAGCCCGGGTCAAATACAGCCATTTCGACACGGGATCGAGGCGCCCGGGGGGTGGGTTGGTCGTGGCTAGCACATATCGCCAACTGTGAAAAAGGCCACCCGAGGACGCACTCTTCGCGGATTGCGCTGCAGAAGTGTCCGCCATATGGCCGAAGCCTAGAAGGCGAAACGAAAGGCGCGCCTCGACCGGATCTCCCCGGCAGGCGAACGACACCAGCGAGGAGGTGGAGCGAGTGACGATGACGATGAGTGGAACCGGGCCGACCACGACGGAGAAGGCCGCGGGCGCACCGACCGGCGAGGTCCAGGTGCTGCCGCTCTCGTTGACGATGGCGGAGGTCCGCCTCGCCACCGGTGGCGCGGGCACCAGCATCGGCAAGGTCTCGGTCCGGGGCGGCCGCTGGTTCTGGCAGCACCGCGACGGAGAGCAGAGCTCCCCCATCGCCACCAATCGCACCGACGCCGCCAATGCGCTCGCCGAGTACCACCGGGCGTTCAAGCCCGCGCCCGCACCCGCGCAGCCGGTGCGCCGACTGTTGTTCGGCTAACCCCCGTAGTTCATGCGCGTGTCCTCCATGCGGAGGACCTCGGTCTCCTCGTCCTTCAGGAAGCCGGCGTTGACGACCTCGCCGAGGAACAGCGTGTGGTCGCCGATGGTGACCGGCTGGCGCACCTCGCACTCCACGTACGCCACCGACTGCGCGAGCACGGGCGCACCCGTCACCGCGCCGTCGACGTACGGGAACCCGTTGAGCGTGTGTTGCGCGAGGTCGACGTCGACGGGCTTGGTGAACTTGCGGACGATCGCGCGGTCCTCGCGGTCGATCACGCAGAGGCTGAACACACCGCTCGCGGCGATGAGCTCGTGGGTCAGCGCGTGGTCTTCGACTCCGATGCCGATCCACTTCGGATCGAACGAGACCTGCGTCGCCCAGTTGAGGGTCATGCCGTTCCGGCGCTCGGCCTTGTCGGTCGAGCCGACGACGTAGAGCCCACTGGGCATCTTCCAGAGCACGCGCCGGCGCAGCCGGTCGTACTCGTCGGGATCGGTCCCGGGGGGAAACGGCGGAACCGGACCTTCTTTGGCGGGCATCCGCCGAGGCTACGCCCGGCGCGACTCCCCTCGCCGTAGAGGGCGTCCGCGGTTACGGTGCCGCGTTCATTGGCGAACGGAGCATTCTGACATGTGGGCACAACTCATCACGACCCGTCTGAAGCCCGGCCGGGAAGACGACCTCCCGAAGTTGGTCGAGCAGTTGCGAGCTACCGAACGACCCGGATCGGGCCTGGTGCGCTCGACGGCGATGCAGGACCAGAAGGACCCGAGCCGCGTCTACATGCTGATCGTCTTCGAGAGCGAGGAGAAGGCTCGCGCCCGCGAGAACGATCCGAAGCGCGAGGAGGCACTGAAGCCTGCTCGGGCAATGATGGCGGACATCTTCGAAGGCGGCATGGAGTTCGTCGATCTCACCGTCGTCGACGAAGTGACGCCATAGACGCGGCGTCGCGAGCTCCAGCGTGAGTCCCGACTGGGAAGAGAGCCCGCGGACTCGACTCAGCCGGCGCGGCCGAAGTCGTCCTCCAGCCGAATGATGTCGTCCTCGCCGAAATAGTCGCCGCGCTGCACTTCGATGAAGACGAGATCGTCGGATCCCGTGTTCTCGATGCGGTGGGACGCGCCGAGCGCGATGTCGACGGCGGAGCCGGGTTCCACGACGATCGGCGTGTCGTTCAGCGTCACCACTCCGGTGCCCCGGACGATGAACCAGTGCTCGGCCCGCCGAGCGTGCACCTGGTAGCTCAGACGGCTGCCGGCGGTGACGACGATCTGCTTCACCTTGTGATCAGGAGCGTCGAGCAGGACCTCGTAACTCCCCCAGGGCCGAACGTCTCGCTCCAACTGCATGACGACATTCTGCCCGGCGCGATCGGTGCCGTCTCGATCCGGCGCGGCGAAATCCGCTCAAATCCGTTGGTGACGGACACCGGCGATCGGGAAGGCGGGGCGGATGTCGACCGACATCGTCAGCCGCCGGCCCGTCGTGACGTAGCTCCCGGTCGACGCGGACGATTGCGACGCGAAGGGCTATCTCACCGCCACCGCCACCGAGCGGATGTTCGCGCTCGCGCGGCCGCTCCTACTTGCGCTCGAGCACGACGACTGGGATCTTGCGCGTCGTCGCCTTCTCGTAGTCGGCGAAGTTGGGCATCAACTCGGCCTGGGCGCGATACAGGCGATCGCGTTCCTCGCCTTCGGCGACGCGCGCGCGGCCTTCGAACTTCTCGGTCGGGAGCTCGACGGTCACGTCGGGGTTCGCGACGAGGTTGTGGTACCAGTCGGGGCTCGTCGGTGCCCCGCCCTTGGAGGCGATGACCACGACCTTGTCACCATCGGTCGTGTAGACGACGGGCGTCGTGCGCTGCTTGCCCGACTTGGCGCCGGTCGTCGTGAGCAACACCAGCGGCGCGCCGGCGAACATGCCGGTGACCTGGCCACCGTTATTGCGGAACTCTTCGACTACCGCGCCGTTGAAGCCGCGGAAGTCGTCTTTGAAGTCTTCGATATTGGGCATACAGGCGGGTAACGTCGATTTCGTGGCGCAGATTCCCGAGGACGTGGATCTGACCGACCTCGACGTCTTCGCCAACGGTTTCCCCCACTCCACCTTCACCCGGCTGCGAGCGGTCGCGCCCGTGCTGTGGCACGAGCCCACGGCGCACACACCTGACGGCGAAGGCTTCTGGTCCGTGCATTCGCACGCGGCGTGCATGACCGTGGTGCACGATCCGGGCGCGTTCTCGTCGGAGACGGGCGGCGCGCGTCCGTACGGCGGGACGACACTCAACGACCTGCCGATGGCCGGCCTGATGCTCAACATGACCGACGACCCGCGGCACCAGCGCGTGCGACAGTTGGTCAGCAAGGGTTTGACGCCGCGCATGATCGCCCGCCTCGAGGACGACCTCCGCGCGCGCACCACCCGGCTCGTCGACGCCGCGATCGAGCGCGGGAGGTGCGACTTCGTCACCCACGTCGCCGGCGAGCTGCCGATGCAGGCGATCTGCATCCTGATGGGCATCCCGGAAGCCGATCGGCACCAGCTCTTCGAATGGATCGAGCATTCCTTCGACTTCAAGGGCGGCCGCGACGCGTTCGAGACGACCGCCGAGGTCTCACGGGCGGCGGCCGCGATGTTCGAGTACGGCACGGCGCTCGTCGCCGAGAAGCGGGCGCATCCGGCCGACGACATGTTGTCGGTCGTCTGCCACGCGCAGCTCCCCGGTGAAGACCCGCCCGCGCTTACCGACCAGGAGCTGCAGTTCTTCTTCTCGTTGCTCTGGGCGGCGGGAGCCGACACGACCCGCAACGCGATCGCCGGCGCAGTTGTCGCCCTCGATCAATTCCCCGACCAGTGGAGCGCGCTACGCGCCGAAGGCAGCCTGTCCGCGAGCGGCGTCGAGGAGGTCGTGCGCTGGACGCATCCGGCTGCGTACAACCGCCGCACCGCCACGCGCGATCTCGATCTCTACGGCGAGACCGTCCACGCCGGCGCCAAGGTGGTGTTCTGGGAAGCGTCCGCGAACCGCGACGAGGGCGTGTTCGACGATCCGTTCCGATTCGACCTGCACCGCGACCCGAATCCGCATCTCGGATTCGGCCACGGCGTTCACCACTGCCTCGGAGCGAACCTCGCCCGCCTCGAGATCCGCGTCGTGCTCGACGAGCTGTGCGCGCGAGTCGGTGAGATCGAGTTGACCGGGTCGGTCGAGTGGACGCGCAGCAACAAGCACACCGGCGTCCGTCACCTTCCGGTACGGCTCGTCCGCGCCTAGGGCTTCCTGGCGGCCGTCAGTGCCGGCTTACCCAACGCGGGTTTCGGCGGGACCGCGCCGTCGGCCGGGGTCGGGTCGGGATCCAGCAGCGAGAAGTCGACCATCTTCTGGTAGATGTCGTAGACGCGTTGGCCGTAGAGCGCGCCCGTCGCCCACGTGCCCCACAGGTCCCACCACGTCTGCACCTTGCCGCGGAAGCCCAGCGTGAGCGTTCCCGGCAACAGGATCGCGTCCTTGTACGTGGAGTCGGGGAACAGCGGATCGACGTAGACGCGCAGCAGCTGCAGTTGGGCGCGAACCCCGGTCTTGGCGTCGGGGAAGTCGAAGCCGTGCTTGCACGAGTCGCACCACCCGATGCCGGCGAAGTTGTTGTTGTCGGCGGCGCTTCCCGGATTCGCGAATCCGCCCGTCTCCAGGATCGACTGCGCGAACGCGACGTCGCCGCGCACACCGGTGCGTGCTCCCTCGTCGATGTAGATCTGCGCGAGAACCTCGATCGGGACGGTGATGTGCGTCGTGTAGTGCTGCGCTTTGACGTAGTCGGCCATCTGCTTCGCGCTGAGCCGACTCGGCCCGAGGATCGGACTGGTCGCGCTGGTCGCCGCGGTCTGGAAGTCGTGGATGCCGGCGAGGGAAACTGCGATCCGGGTGCGCGCGTCGGCGATCGTGGTGCGGAGGTCGTCGAGGCGCTTGTTCGCGTTCCGTACGGTCGCCGCGGCGCGGTCCGAGACGCCTTGGATGTACGCCACCTGACCGTCGACGCGTTGCTTCAACGCGATGAAGTCGTCCAGCAGGTTCTTCTGGTTCGTCCCGAAGCTGCCGAGCACGTGCAACTGGCTGCCGGCTTCGACGACCGACGTGGTGTTGAGGAAGCCCGAGATCGCGTTCATGAGCTGCGCGTTCCCCGCATGGATGTACGCCTCGACGGCGGCATGGCGCAGAAGCGTGCGGGTCTCGTCGAGGTGCCGGCGGGTCTCACTCGCGATGCCCTCGAGCTTCTTCAGCTGTCGACGCGCCGCCGCATCGGCCTTGTGCGCCTTCGCCACGCCCGTCTTGGCCGAGCCGAGCGCGTCCTGCGCGGCTTTCAGGTCGAGCTTGGCCTGCTGCATCGTCTGCAGGAGTTGCAGCCCCGAGTTGGTCGGCAACGTGAACGCCGGCATCGCGGCCGGCGGCGGCGGGATCGTCGTCGTGGTCGTGGGTCCGGCCGACGGCACGGTCGTCGTCGAGGATTCACCCGGAGTCGGGATCGACGGACCGCCGACCGGCTTGGTCGTGGTCGTCGTGCTGGAAGCTGGAGGTGCACTTGTCGTCGTGGTCGCGCCGTACGCGACTCCGGGTGCAAAAACGGAGGCAGCTACGAGCGCGACGACGGCGACACGCGCGCGCGTGAATCCGAACATCTCTAGGTCGATCGGCATCCATGCCTCACATCTTCAGGAAGCGCCCGGAACGCCCGGGGCGCGAGACCGCCCGTTTTGGGACGAAGCGTCAGCTACGTGGAACCTGGCTCCACGGCAAACCTTTATCCGGTCGAGGCTCACCCGGCAATCCCAAAACGCGTTCTCCGAGGATGTTTTTCATGATGTTCGTCGTCCCGCCTTCTATCGAATTGGCCTGGACGCGAAGAAAGGCCTTTTGTGGGTTCGACAGGTCCATCGCGGTGCGGGGCCGTTCGAACGTGTAGCCACTCGGATACAAGAGCGCGTCGGGTCCCATGAGGTCCATCACGAAGCTCATGATCCGCTGGTTGAGGCCCGCCATGGCGAGCTTGCCGACGGATCCCTCCGGTCCCGGCGTGCCCTTGCGCCGCGACTGACTCGCGCGCATGTTCGTGAGCCGGTTGACTTCGGCGTCGACCCAGAGCCGCACGAGGTTGTCGCGCGAGACCGCGTCCTGACGCTGCTGGTTCTTCTTCCACTGGTTCACCGCGACGGCGATGATCCCCGAGCCGCGGGGATTGACCTGCCCGCCGATCGACACGCGCTCGTTCATCAGCGTGGTGAGCGAGACGCCCCAGCCCTCGCCGACGTCACCCAGCCGTGCCGCGTCGGGGATGCGGAGATCGGTCATGTAGACCTCGTTGAACTCCGCGTCGCCCGTGGCCTGCACGAGCGGGCGAACCTCCACTCCCGGCGCGTGCATGTCGATGACGAACATCGTCATGCCCTTGTGCTTCACCTGTTCCGGATCGGTCCGCACGAGGACGATGCCGTAGCTCGCGACGTGGGCGAGCGTGGTCCAGACCTTCTGCCCGTTCACGATCCACTCGTCGCCGTCGCGAATCGCACGGCTCGAGAGGCCGGCGACGTCGGAGCCGGCGCCCGGCTCGCTGAACATCTGACACCAGATCTCCTCACCCGTGAACAGCGGGCGGAGGTAGCGCTCCTTCTGGTGTTCGGAGCCGTGCGTGACCAGCGTCGGCGCACACATGCCGTGGCCGATCGGGTTCCGACCGTAGGGAACCGGCGCGCCGGCGCCGAACAGCTTGGCGTTGATCGTGTTCTGCAGCTTGGGTGAGAGCCCGAGGCCGCCGTAGCCCTCGGCGAAGTGCACCCACGCGAGTCCGAGGTCGTACTGCGCGCCGAGGAACTCGGCCGGAGGAGTCGTCTTCGGATCGAGCTTCGCGAGAAGGTCGTCGCACAGTTCGGTTACACGCTGCTCGTCCGTCGCCAACGGAGGCCCCTTCCAGAACTTGACCGATCGGTCAAGTGTACCGGTCGGCCGATACCGTCGCCACGTGCGGGCCCGGACGTATACCCCCATCGCGATCGGACTACTGACCGCCGCCGGCGCCGCCGCGGTGCGATTCGGCCCCCGGCGCCCGATCCGATTCGTGCGCGACTCAATCCTGTCGCGCAACGCCCGCCTCGCCGCGATCGGGGCCCGGACGGCGACCCGCCAGGCGGTCCACACCGTGCACCGGGCGGCGGTCTCGGCGGAGCGCCGCTCCGAGCTCGACGCCGCGCATCAGCTGCGGACCGCCAACGATGTCGCGAGCGCGCTCGGCGAGTTGAAGGGTGCGCTCATGAAGCTCGGTCAGATGGCGAGCTATCTCGACGACGGCCTGTCGCAGCCGATGCGCGACGCGCTCGCCGCGCTCCAACAGGACGCGCCACCGATGGCGCCGGAGTTGAGCGCGCAGGTCGTGCGCGAACAGCTCGGCGCCGACCCCGGGCGCGTGTTCGCGCAGTGGGACCCCACACCCCTCGCGGCTGCGTCGATCGGCCAGGTCCATCGCGCCGTGACGCATTCCGGTCTCGAAGTCGCGGTCAAGGTGCAGTACCCCGACATCGGTGAGGCGATCCGCGCCGACCTCATGAACACCGACGTCATCTTCCGCGCGCTCGGCCTCATGTTCCCCGGATTCGAACCCGGTCCCCTCGTCGAGGAGTTGCGGACCCGACTCGTCGAGGAGCTCGACTACGACATCGAGGCCGACAACCAACGACTCTTCTCCGACTGGTACGTCGATCATCCCTTCATTCACGTTCCCCGGGTGATCGACGAGCTGTCGACCAAGCGCGTGCTGACGACCGAGCTGGCGACGGGTGCACGCTTCTCGGACGTCGAGACGTGGGCGCAGGAGGAGCGCGACGTGGCCGCCGAGGCCATCTTCCGGTTCGTCTTCCGCAGCATCTACCGGTTGCACGCGTTCAACGGCGATCCGCATCCCGGCAACTACCTCTTCCGCCCGGGTGGGCACGTCTCGTTCCTCGATTTCGGACTGGTCAAGCGATACACACAGGACGAGGTGGCGCTGTTCCAGTCACTCATCGTCGCGTTCGTCGTCGATCGCGACGTTCCCCGCTTCCGCCGCATCCTGGAGACGAACGACGTGCTGCGGCCGTCCGGCATCTCCGACGACGACGTGCGCGCGTACTTCGGCCACTTCTACGAGTTCGTGCTCGAAGACCGTGAGCTCGCCTTCACCCCCGAGTACGCGTCGGAGACCGTGCGCCGCATGTTCGACACATCGGGTCCGTACGCGCACGTCGCCAAGTTGTCGAACGTTCCGCCCGCGTTCGTCGTCACGCAACGCATCAACCTCGGTCTGCACGCGCTGCTCGGCCGGCTGCGCGCGCACGGCAACTGGCGACGCATCGCGTTCGAGCTCTGGCCCTTCGTCGAAGGCGATCCGTCGACGCCGATGGGCGAGGCGGAAGCCCTGTGGTTGGAGTCACACGCGCGGTAGCGTCCTGCGCACTGTCGGGCGAGATCGTCGAGACCTCTCAGGCCTACGCGCGGAAATCGCTCCAGCCGCGTCGGCGGCCGAGCCACGCTGCCGTCTGTACGCCCTGCGCGGCCTGGAACGCACGCAAGGTCGGCAATCCGGGCGGGGGCGGCAGCATCTGCGAGTGCGCGAAGTACCCGGCGACGGCGACGACGAGCGCGTCGACGCTCGCCCTCGTCGACGCCCCGGCTCAAACGGTGCGTCTGCCATACCTCCTCGGGCTGCGGACCGCCCTGCATCGCGATGCTCGGGAGCATCAGGGCCAGGTCGACCCAGGCCGCGCCGACTGCCGCGGCGGGCCAGTCGACGAAGAACACCCGATCGGCCGTCAGCAGGATGTTGTCGGCCCGCAGGTCGAGATGGACCAGCGACTCGCCCAGCACCGCTTCGGGCCAGCCCGCCTCCGACGCGAGCAACTCGTCGAGGCGGGCGCGCACGGCGGCCGGGAGTCGCGACTCCAGCCCCTCGTCGACGATCGTCTGCCATCGCCCGAACAGCGGGGCCATCGTCTCCTGCGCGGGCTCGAGCGCGAGCGGTGAGGGGTTCAGGCGCGCGGCCAGTTCGTCGATCGCGGCGAGCACGCGTTCCAACTCGTGGGCGCGCCACGGCAGCGCCGGCGAGCAGCCGTCGACATCGTCGAACGCGAGGACGACCCACTCGCCGTCGTCGCACGACCAGCGCAGCGCCGGGGCCGGCACATCGGGAGGCAGCGCGGCCGCGACCCGCGCCTCACGGCGGTACATCGGAGGCGAATCGACATTCGGCGAGCTGCGCACGGCCTTCACGAACGCGCGCGTCCCGTCGGTCAACCGGAGACGGGCCGCGAGCCCGGGCGAGAAGCCGCCGCTCTGAGATTCGGCGGCGACCACCCGCGCACCGAACCGATCCTCGATCGCGGCGCGCACCGATGCCGGCAGCTCCGCCCACTGCGTGCGCCGGCCCGACGCGGGCGGGAACGTGGACGCGGCTTCAGCGGTCATCGGTGCATTGTCGCCGCGACCGGGCGACCGGTTCCGCGCATTTCCCCGTTAGCCTCGGCTCGTGCCGGCCACCGACAACCTCGTGGAGCTCGAGCGCGGCGCGGCTGTGGCCCGTTTGGTGTTGAACCGTCCGGACCGCCGCAACGCACTGTCGCAGTCGATGATGGACGAGATGTTGCACGCGCTCGACACGGTCGCGGCCGACGAGGCCGTGCGCGTGTTGGTGATCGAAGGGCGCGGTCCGGCGTTCTCCGCGGGTCACGACCTCGCCGAGATGACGCCGCAGCGTCTCGCCGACTTCTACGAGACGCTCTTCTCGACGTGCGTGCGCCTGATGACGCGCTTACACGAGCTTCCGCAACCCGTCATCGCCAAGGTGCACGGCGTCGCGACGGCCGCCGGCTGCCAGCTGGTCGCGGCATGTGATCTCGCCGTGGCTTCCGACGACGCCCGCTTCGCGACTCCGGGCGTCAGCATCGGACTGTTCTGCTCGACACCCATGGTCCCGGTCGCGCGCACGATCGGCCGCAAGCGCGCGTTGGAGATGCTGCTGACGGGCGAGATGATCGACGCGTCGACCGCGCTCGATTGGGGACTCGTCAACCGGGTCGTACCCGCCGATCGCCTCGACGAGGAGGTGGTCGCGCTCGCCGAACGCGTGGCAATGGCGAGCGCGTACGTGCTCGCGTTGGGCAAGCGTGCGTTCTACGCCCAGGACCAGTTGCCCGAGGGCGCGGCGTACGACATCGCCGAACCGGTGATGGTCGACAACGCGCAGGCCGCCGACGCGCACGAAGGGATGCGGGCGTTCTTGGAGAAGCGGGCCCCGCAGTGGCGGAACCGATAGCCGGCTCCACGGTTCGGAGTCGCTTCGACGCGATCGCGCCGCTTCGGCATCCCGCGTACGCACGGCTGTGGACGGGTGCGTTCGTGTCGAACATCGGCACCTGGATGGAGACGCTCGCGCTCGGCGTCTACGTGACGAAGCACACCGGGCAGGCCGCGTGGACGGGAACGATCGCCGCCGCCGGATTCCTGCCGATCGCGTTCTTCGGGCCGATCGGCGGCGC
>JAODBI010000098.1 GCA_025463875.1 Actinomycetes bacterium | reverse complement strand
GGAAGCTCCGCGCGAGCACAACTCATGGCGTCCGCATACTGGTCGAAAGCCTTACGCAATTATGGCGTGTTCACGCTATAGGAGATGACGAAGTCGATGGACCGATAGCTCGTACACGATCGAACACGTCGCTGCCCGTTCACCGTCTTCCGCCGAGGTCGAATGTTCAGAGAATCGGTATCGGGCGTATCGGAAGGGCGATCGCGTCAACGAGCAGTACGGCCGCCGCATCCCGCGATTCTGGGCAACTACACGGGCTCACGTCAACTTGGCGATTGCTTCAGCCGAATGCAGCTGACGATTCCGCTGATCGGCAGGCGTGGGGAGTTCATCGTAAGCGGCGGGCGGCGCCCGTCATCGGTAGGGTGAGCGAGGAGCCAGCGACTCGACCGAGCGCCAAGCGGAGCGGTTCCATTCCTGCTCCGCGAGCCGGCAAAGGTATGAGCAGAACGCCGCCAATGCTCGATCTCGAGGTGCCGGGGTCGCCTCGTTGCGTGGCACCGTGGCGCGCGCTCGGCTGCTCGGGGTGTGTCGTGACGTCCCGACGGACACCCGCCGTTTCTCCGACTCCTCGCGCCCAGGGCCGCGTGCGCGCCCTCGATGGGCTACGGGGTGTAGCCGTGCTGCTCGTTGTCGCGTGGATGCGTACTTCTTTCTCGTGCCGAGCGGTACGAGTTCGTCACCGGTAGCTGGCGGATTTCTGGGTTTGGATCTGTTTTTCGTGCTCAGCGGGTTCTTGATCACGGTGCTATTGCTCCGAGAACAGCGAACGCAAGATGGACGACTTCGGATGCGATCCTTCTATCGGCGGCGGGGGCTTCGCCTCTTGCCAGCACTGATGCAGTGGCGGCCGCTCGCTGCGGTCGGTGCTGTGTCGCACGGCCTCTATCTCTGGCACCCTGCTGTGTTCAGCGTCGTCCAACGTTTGGGAACCGACTGGACCGTCCCGACGCGCCTTGCGACCGCCGGCATTGCGACCGCGGTCTTCACATGAGGTTCATGGCGCTTTGTTGAGCGACCGTTTCTTCGTTGGAAGCTGGACGGGACACGCTCGGACAGTCGCTCGACGACGCGCGACTGAACGGCGATAGCTACGACCGCGGCAAGACTGGGCCACCCGTCATCCAGATCATCCCGATCGATCAAGGAGACGAAGACGCAGCATCGGAGCCGTGAGAAGGATGTGCTCTTCCGGCCGGTCCCGCCGCGAATGCGCGCATCACGTTCTCCGTGATCCGTTGCACGGTCTTGTCGGGGTGGGACGTTCCGCTCGGGCACCCGTCGTAGAGCTTGCAGTTCCAGGGTGCGCCGGTCGCGAACACTCCCGAACCGCTCTTGGTCGTGTAATAGGTCGTATCGGAGAAGTAGGCAGGGCCACTGGCTCGCCTACCGCCGAGACCGAGACATGAAACGGGTGAGTGCAGGAGCTTTTGGATGCCCGGTGGCGCCGGTAAGGCCGGGTCGACGTGATCCGCCTCGCGCTCGATCAGCTTCGCGATGTGGTCGCCGTTCTTGAGTCCGGTGCCGTCGAACACCCATGACGACGCGTCGGCCACCACGCCGTCGTCGTCCGATCCGAAGCAGTAGTACATCACGCCGACGAGCGCGCCCTCGGGCCGCGCCTTGGGAGGTGATCGCCACAACGTGGTGACCTGGGCGTCGTCCTTGCCGAACATCGGATCGTCGCGCGCGATGCGATAGTTCACTTCCAGGCGATTCGCTCCCAGCCGTGAGGGCTCCAACCTGATCCGCCAGTACACCGCGTTCGGACCGAGGAACATGATGTTGACCCCGTGGTCGCGCGCCGCCTCGACCGCGTTTCGCTTCGCGACCGACCAGTACTCGTCGTGTCCTCCCGAGATGAGTGCCCGATGTCGAAGGAGTTGCGCCGGGTGCTCCTGCACATCGATGTCGGTCGTGTACGCGACGTCGAGACCAAGACGTTCGACTTCGGTCACCACACCCAGCTCGGTAGCCACGAAGCCGCAACACACCTCGTAGGCCTGGGGATCCACGGGCGGGTAGCCGCCTTGACGGACCGCCCAGTTGTACGGCCGGTCGAACGAGACCACCGTCGAGCGCGCGGCCGGGTCGGCATTGGGACCGAAGTACAGGCTGTGTCCACCCCAGTCGTTGTACGCCTGCCAGGTCGTTACCGCGTTCATCATGAGCAGGGGTGCCCGGCTCGCGTCGTTCCGCACCGTCAGCGGGATGTACGACTGACCCTTGGACGTCACCAACTTCAACAGGTAGTCGCCCGGTATCCAGTCCTTCGACAGCTGTACGTGCAGCGACGGCTTCCACGTCGTGGTGACAGTGCGCGTCGTTTTGACGACGGTCGCCGGGCGCTGCGCCTCCCCCCGGATCTCGGCCGATCGCCACACCAGTCGACCGCCGAGGCCCTGATACCAACCCATGCGAAAGGCCTCGACATGGAAGACGGGCGCCGCGGTCGACACGTACAACGTGACCGCTTCGCCGATCTGGGCGCTGACGCGGTTCGCGTATCCGCCTACGCCACCGTACGCGGTCGTCGCGATGCGCCACGCCGACGTGCCCGGACGGCGGTTCTCTCGGGTTACCCAAGTCTCGGCGGCGGTGTTCGAGGTACGCGTCGTCTGCCGCACGACGAAGCCACCCAGTGCAACCACGCCGACCACGACGACGACAACAGGAATCACCCAGCGACGACGTCTCGTACCACTGACGTTCTTCGGGTTCATTCCATCCCGTTCATCGCCAACCACGGCGACGCGCGTCGCCTGCTTCGAGTCCGAAAAGTAGTCGTCCGGGCCTGACGTGGATCTACGGGGGAGTCCCCTTCTTCCAGGCGAGGTAGTCGCCCACGGCGAGTGCATCCAGTCCCATCGTGCGCATGGCATCGACTGCGTCGGCAGGCGTCTCGACCATCGGGTCGCCGTAACCGTTGAAGCTGGTGTTGAGGACCAGTGGCACGCCGGTGATCTCGTAGAACGCGGAGATCAACTCGTGGTAGCGCGGGTTGGTTGCGAGCTCGACGGTTTGGACGCGCGCGCTGCCGTCGACGTGCACGATCGCGGGGACGACGTCGCGCGCCGACGCTCGGGTGTTGACGGCGACCAACATGTACGGACTCCGCCCGAGCATCTCGAAGTACTCGTCGGCGTGCTCCTCGAGAACGCTCGGCGCGTACGGCCGGAACCACTCACGCCGCTTGATGTCGCGGTCGAGTCGTTCCTTGCTGGTGACCGTTCGCGGGTCGGCGAGGATGCTTCGGTGGCCGAGCGCGCGCGGCCCGAACTCGGCCCCGCCCTGCACCCACCCGATGATGCGGCCGTTGGCGATCAGCCCGGCGCACTCCTGCGCGATGTTGTCACTCTTCTTGAACTCGAAGTCAGTCGCCGCGCCGAGGGCGGCTTCGATCTGTGCGTCGGTCGTCGAGCGTCCCAGGTAGTCGTGCGCGGGAGGATGACGGTCTGCTCCGCCGAGTACCACGTGATAGCCGTAAAGGGCGGCGCCGAGCGCGAGTCCACGATCACCGGCATTCGGCACCACGTGCAGTTCGTCGAACTCGGTCTCGCGGAGAATCTCTGCGTTCGCCACACAGTTCAACGCCACCCCACCCGCGACGGCGAGTTGGTGCCGGCCGGTGCGGGCCTGCACCGCTCGCGCCAGGTGGACGATGATCTCCTCGGAGATCGCCTGGCAGCTCCACGCGAGATCGAAATGATCCTGCGTGAGCGGACCGCCGCGCTCTCTTTGCGGAACGAACTCTGCCATCGCGTCGAGGTAGAGGAGTCCGTGCCCGGTTGCGCGCTGCCGCATCTCGAACTGTCCGTCGTCGAGCAGGTCGAGCGCTTCCTCTCGCACCTGTCGGTAGAACCGATCGGTCCCGAAGGATGCGAGGGCCATGGTGTTTCCCTCTTGCTCCTCGCGGAAGCCGAGGTGCTGGGTGACGCTCGAGTAGAGGGCGCCGACGGAGTTGGGCATCAGTACTTCGGAGAACACGTTGACCCGGCCGTCGGTGCCCTCGGCCAGCGTGGCAGAGATCGACTTTCCTCCGAGCCGGGCAAGGGTCTCGCCCGTCCCGTCGATCGTCAGGATCGCGGCGTCGTCGAAGGGGCTCGAGAGGTATGCCTGGTACGCGTGGCAGAGGTGGTGTTCGAGGTCGAAGAACGTCTTCGTGTCGGCGAAGTAGTCGCAGAATTTCTCGTACGGCTCGATCTCCCCGGGGATCGGCCGGATGTTGTCGTGCGTCTTGACGACGAGATCGAGACCTGCTTTCGCAAGGTCGCGCTCACCACAGACCTCGTGCAGCATCTCTGGAAACACGTCGTAGAAACTCGCGAAGGGCGGGACCTTGTCGAATCCGAAGTTCTGCTTGAGCACGACGGCGAGGGCCAACGCATACTCGGGCACGGTGGCCAGCGCGAACTTCACTCGACTCAGACGTTCGAGATTCACGGCGGCGACGACTTCGCCGTCTTCTACGAGGCACACCGCGGTGCCATGACCCGAAAAGCTGAGGCCGAGCACCCTCACCGTTGTCCCCTTGGGGTTGATCGAACGACCACCTCTCGACGAGAGGTGGTCGAAAGTCTTCTACATACCCGCACCGGTACGCGACTCGACGTTGCGCTGCAGGCCGTCGCCTCGCCGGCGAAAGGGAACCAAAGGCGAATATGCCGCGTCCCTTCCGTCGGCGTCGAGGGCGCGGTATTCTGAGTTCGTGACTGCGTCCCGCCCTCAACTCATCGGTGAGAAAAGGGTCACCGTCGGTCAGGTGACCGAGGTCGACCCGGAGTCCGTGACGATCGACAACCCGGCCGGCGTGGCCCAAACGGTTCTGACGACTCCGCAGACCGTGGTCGTGAAAGCTTCCGCCGGTGCAGCCTCGGACATCGTTCCCGGCGCCCGGGTGGTCGTGAAATACGTACCGACCTCGCAGCGTCAGCAGGTTGCAGAGCTCGTCGTGTTGGCGTCCGACAGTCTGCACGGACTTCCCGTCGTCGCCGCTACCGCCGACTCGATCACGATCAGGAATCTCGGCGGCGATGCCGTCACTGTCGACTCGACCGGTGCCAGTGTCGACAAGACCTCGGCCGGATCGGCGAGCGATATCACCGTCGGATCGAAGATCTTCGTGCGGGCGAAGCTGGTGGACAACGGTGATCTGGTGGCCGAAGAGGTCATCGTGTTGCCCGTCGACACGGTCTTCGGCGCCATCACCTGATCCGGGGGCGTCGACGCTCGACGGTCCGCAGCCGACCTGGTCGCCCGCCCGTCCTGCTCGTTCAGCGTCCGAGGAACCGATATCCGTGCGAAGCCCAGAGACGATCAGGCTCTCCGGCGTGCACGTGAGCGAGGAATCGGAACGGCTCGTACTTGCCGTGCTGCGCTCCGGGCACATCGCACAGGGTCCGATGGTCGAGCGGCTCGAAGGCGGGTTCGCCGCGTTGTGCGGCACCCGCCATGCCGTCGCTGTGACGAACGGGACGATCGCGCTCGTCGCCGCCCTGCAGGCCCTCGGTGTCGGTCCCGGCGACGAGGTCGTGACCTCGCCGTTCACGTTCGTCGCGACGCTGAACGCCATCCTCGAGTGCGGTGCCACCGCGCGATTCGCCGACATCGATCCCGCAACCTTCGTCGTCGACCCGGCTGCGGTCGCCGACGCGATCACGCCGCGAACCCGGGTCGTGATGCCGGTCCATCTCTACGGGCAGGCGCCGGACATGCGAGGCATCGCGGCGCTCGCTTCGGAGCACGGTGTGGCGATCGTCGAGGACGCCGCCCAAGCGCACGGAGCCTTCGCCGCCGGCGAGCCCGTCGGTTCGTTCGGCGTCGGCTGTTTCTCTCTGTACGCGACCAAGAACGTCACGAGCGGCGAGGGCGGCATGCTCACGACGAACGACGATGTCGTGGCCGACACGTTGCGTGTCCTTCGCAACGAAGGCATGCGCGACCGCTATCAGTACGAACGGGCGGGGCACAACTATCGGCTGACCGACGTGCAGGCGGCGATCGCGATTCCGCAACTCGCGACGCTTGCGACATGCAACGAACTGCGACGAAGCAATGCCGCCCGACTCGACGCCGGGCTGAGTGACGTTCCCGGGCTGCGTACGCCGGCAGTCGTGCCCGGCAACACTCACGTCTTTCATCAGTACACGGTGCGGGTCACCGACGACGCGCATCTGGATCGCGACACGCTCGCTCGTCGTCTCGCGCAGCGCGGCATCGAAACCGGCGTCTATTACCCGCGCGTCGTGCACGACTACGACTGTTACCGCACTCATCCGCAGGTCGTCGTCACCAGCACCCGCGGGGCGGAGGCCGCCGCGCGCGAGGTGCTGTCGCTTCCGGTCCACCCCGGACTGTCGGCGGACGACGTCGATCGGGTGATCGAGGCGGTCCGCTCCGAGTTGGCGGTGTAGCCGGCGCCGTCAACCAACTCGGACCGCGGTGTCGGTCAGTGCGTACGTCGCCAGAACGAGCCCAGCCAGTCGACGGCTTCGATCGGCTCGTCGATGCCGTGCGCCTCTCGGAAATCCGTCACGGCCTGGCGGCACGGACCGTGTCCGTAGTCGTCGACGATCAAGAAACCGCCGACCGACAACCCGGGATACAGGTTCGTCAGAGCATCCATCGTCGATTCGTACAGGTCGCCGTCGAGGCGGATCACCGACCAGGTGCGGCTCTTCACCTTCGGCAACGAGTCCTTGAACCACCCCTCCAGGATCTGCACCTGTTCGTCGAGCAATCCGTAGAGGTCGAAGTTCCGTTCGACCTCCTTGCGAGAGATCGACAGCGCCTTCGCGGTGTGGAGCGCGCTCCCCGTGTCCGCGGGGTAGGCCTCGAGGTTCGGCGGCGGAACGCCTCGGAACGAGTCGGCCGCGAACACCGTACGCGTGCGGTCGTCGTAGGCGTCGAGGATGGCGCGCATGAGTATCACGACGCCGCCGCGCCAGATGCCTGTCTCGATGAGGTCGCCCGGAACGCCGTCGGCCAGCACGCGCTCGACGCAGTAGCGGACGTTGGCGAGACGCTTGAGGCCGACCATCGTCTGCGCGTACTGCGGCCAGTCGCGCCCGTCGGCGCGCACGTCGGCCCAGTCGAAATCCTCCCGAGCGAACTCCTGCGCGGCGGCCTCCCGAAGCTCAACACTTCCGGCGTAATCGTCGGGTTCGGGGCTCTCGTCCCATCGGATGTCGAAGGGGCGATAGAGCATGTGGGTCAGCGCGAGTTGTACCAATTCGATGTAGCGACTGCGCAGACGGTCGATCTCCGCCCTACGCTCCGACGACGGCACCGATTCGACGCCCGGCTCACCAGCATTTCCGCTCACGCGACGAATCTACCGCGAGCTCCCGCACAGCATTCCTCTGCCCGGTGCGACACGAATTGTAAGTGGTTCACTGGTTACGTTGCGGACGGTGTGGTCGTGCGAGCCGGTGAAGAAGGTTGCGCCGAAGTTCACGAGGTCAGACGTTGTGCCGGACGACCTGTCGACGAGCTGCGCCAGGATCGGGCCCCGAATGATGAACGACCCTCCCGCGGGAAGTTGGCGAATCACGGCCTTCGGTAACCGCTCGCAATTCGTGCCGATGCCCTCGTCGAGTTGCTCGAGCGAGAGTCGGAGCTGGTTCGTCATGGCCTCGCGGCGCGTGGGCGGACGCGGCGCAGGAAGACGCCCCGAACGCGCAGCGCCCAACAGCCATCCGATCGAGATCACGGGCGCGTTGACGAGCTCGGGTCGTACATCGGCCGGTACTTCACTCGCGAGTGGCGAACGCGGCAGGGATCGCATCGTCTCCTCGTAGTTCGCGAAGAACCGGTGCGGGCTGAAGGCGTCGCCGATGGCGGCGATGTTGCCGGGCAGGCCGATGAGCAGAAGGGCAATGACGATGGGGACGAACGCGCGCCCGCGCCGGGCGATCGCGTCGGCGGCAACGGCGAGCGAAGGCAACAACAGGGCGGCGACGATGTGCAGGTACCGACTCGATGCCGCGAACTGCGTACCGAAGGCCGCCCGGTTGATGCCGCTGATCAGCAGGAAGGCGAAGGCGCCGACGAGCATCGCCGCGACGACCGCTCCTCGCCGGCGCCGTTCCTCGTTGCCGTATTGCCGCCACGTGAGAACGAGCCCGACCGCCAGCATGACCGCCAGCGCCCAACCGACGAACGGCACCTGCCCGAGCGCGTCGAACGCGGCGGCGACGCCTGTGCGCAGCCAGTCGAACAGCGCAGAGACGTCGGTAACGCGCGCGGCCGCGCCCGCGTAGCGCAGGTACCACGCCACGTACACAATTCCCAGCGGCACGGTCTGGAGCAGCGCGACGCGCCAGCCGCGCTTCACGAGCATTGCCAGACCGACGACACCGATCATGGCGATCGCGACTCCCGAGCACAGGAGTCCGGCGAACCCGAGAGCAAGTGCGATCCAGTCGCGACGGTCGATCGGGCCGTCGTGGTCGGCGATGACCAGCTGCGCCAGTCCGAAGACGAGCGGGCCGGAGAATGTGATCTGGAACGCCCAGATG
>JAODBI010000048.1 GCA_025463875.1 Actinomycetes bacterium | reverse complement strand
GACGATCCTGGAGTACGTGAACGCGGGCCTGATCGACGAGTTCTCGATCGCGCTCTCACCCGTGCTGTTCGGCTCGGGACTCCGCCTGTTCGAGGGCGTGGACGCGGGCCGCGTGGCCTAGGAGCCGGTCCGCGCGGAGCCCTCCCCAAGGGTGACGCACCTGACCTACGCAGTCCGGGAGCGATAACTGTCCCGACCTCAGCGCTCCCCCGCCGAGGTCAGCAGCGCGGTGAGATCCTCGACGCTCTGAGCGTCAGGAAGGGCGAGCGTTCGGGCCGCGATCTCGGCCGCGCGCTCCTCCGGGAGGGACCTCACGGCGTTGTCGTGGAACTTCCTCCCAGCTCAGGCTTCGCCAGCGAGTCACCAAGGGCCCAGGCGGCGATGCGGTTCGCCGGCCCCGATCTGCCGGTACCGCGAGTCCTTGAGATAGGCGATGCCTTCGACGGCTCTTACGCCATCTCCGAGCGGCACTTCGGCGTCTTTCTCGAGGAACTGGACGCCGAAAGTCCGCCAAGCCCTCGTGCTCGCTCAACGTGGCGTTGGATCAGATCCGGCGTTCGGGGAGAAACGCGGACACTTCCGATGGACATTTGGCGGCCCGTACCGATCGCGCCCCTGTTCCCGAACCGCCCGCCCGTGCTCAGTCACCCGTCCGCGGCTCGTGAACTTCGCCGACACAGCGTTCACAGATCAGAACGCCATCTGTACGCGTATACAGCGTCCCGCAAGTTGGCGACAACGTGCCGCACACCGAACAGTCCGCGCGAGAAAGCGGTACAAGCGGCGACATTGCATCAGTGTCAGCGCCCAGGGTGAGCGCGCGTCGTTGGACCGACCGGCGGAGCTTCGGGTCGGCGTTCAGCGTGCGGATCAACCGTACGGTCTTCGAAGCGCGGTGCACGAGATTCGCCGATACATATCGGCGCGCGAGATACGAGGATCCGATGCGCAACACCCGACGCGCCAGCTCCTGCGTTTGTGGCGAAAGCTCGACCCGCACAGAACGCACGCTCGACATCTGTGGCGCGTACGACGACGTCGCTGCTGCATCGAGAATCTCGAGGACGCGTGCCCGAGCCGGCGTGCGGTCGATGCCAAGACCGTCGAGCACGTGAAGCGCGGTGCAGCCGTCCATGCCAAGCAGCGAGAGGGTCAGGTCGCTCGTGCCGATCCGCGTGTGCGCGTGGCGTAGTGCGGTACGCGACGAGATCTCGAGCAGCTGTTTCGCGCGCGCGGAGAACGGAACATGCTCGCTCGACATGGTGGCGTCGCGTGGCGCCACTGCCGCGACACGCCGCCGTGCATCGTCATAGGTCACGCCGAGCGACGACAATGCTCGTCCGCCGACGGATGCGCCGTCGCGCGCGAGACCCAACAACAGATGTTCGGTGCCCAGACGCCGATGACCGAGCTCCAAGGCGTCTCGTTCCGCCTGCACGACCGCCGCGCGGGCCCGATCCGTAAACCGCTCGAACACTCGCCCGCGAGCGTACGACCCCTCACCCGTCACGCACCCGTCGCGCCGACGCAGGGGCGAAGGCTGCACTTGGACCCCCCGCCGAGCCTGCGACAAACTTCGGCCTGCCGGCTCGCCTCTCATCGAATTGCCGCACGGGGACGCTCGCGGCCGCGAGCAAGCGCTTGCCCGCTACGACCTGCGGTCAAGGGACGCAGCGGCACTACGTCGGTAGCTCCTCCTGCTCGGGGATGTGTGCGGTCAGTGCTCGTGGCAATCGAGCGCCGAGGGCGCGCACTATGGACAATTGTTAGGCGTCTCGCGCTGACCAAGAGCTGTTGCGGTGGCGATCCAGCCATCGCAGGCGTTCCGATAGCGGCTCGTCGTCGACCTTCCACGCGAGTCCGTCGCCCGCCGCGCCAAGTGGTCGGGAAACCAGCGATCGTCGCTCGGTAAGCCCGGCTCGGGCACGCCCGGAAGGGCCGAGGAGATCACACCGGCGCCACTAGCATTGGTCGCCGTGGCGCGTGCCGGCTCGTCCGAGACCGACGGTCGGCCGCCGGCCTGGTTCCTCGCAATGCTTGTGCTGGCGGTCGCGCCGCTGTTCGTTGCGGTCGGCACGCAGGCCTACCGCGGCTGGCGGCCGGTGAGCGACGACGCGGACGTCGCCATCCTCGCGCACGACGTGCTGTCGCCGCGTACCCCCCTGGTCGGGATGCCGTCGACGATCGGTCAAGGCGCGGTCGATCTCGGCGCCGGTAACGAGCACGCGCATCATCCGGGCCCGATGTTGTTCTGGGCGCTCGCCGTGCCGGAACGCGTCGCACGATCGTCGCCCGTCGGCATCCTCGTCGGCACTGCGCTCGTGAATGCAGCCGCGCTGGTCGTCGTCGCCCTGGTGGTCGCGCGGCTGCTCGGATGGCGAGCGGCGGCCGGCACGCTCGCGCTTTTGGCGGTCTTGGTGTGGGCACTCGGACGACAGTGGATCGTCGATCCCTTGAACCCGTACATCGCGCTGTTACCGGCATTCGCGCTGTGCACGCTTGCGGGGGTCGCGGCGGCGGGCCGCACGCGCGCCCTTATCGGCGTGGCGATCGTCGGCTCCTTCGTGGCCCAGACCCATCTCATCTACGCCCCGCTGGCCGCGGCGATGCTTCTGGTCGGGGTCGCGGGCGTTGCAATGACGTTTTGGAGTCGCGCGCGCCGCGGGCTCGCGTGGGGGCGGGAGGCACTGATCACTTCGGGGATCTCGTTGGCCGCGCTCGGGGTGGCCTGGGCCTTGCCGCTGTACGACCAGCTCGCGCACTCGCCGGGGAACCTCTCGGCCGTCGCGAGCAGCTTCGGTCGGCAACACGGTCGGCTCGTCGGGCTCGACTGGACGCTGCGGCTCGACGTGCAGGCGATCGGCGTGCTGCCGCTCTTCGCTCGTCAGGGCGCGGGTATCGGTGCGATCAGTCGCACGTGGAGTTCTCTCGGACCGTTGCGGGTCATTTCGGCGATAGCGGTCGTGCTCGCGCTGGTCGTCTCGCTCGCGTTCGCGGTGCGACGCCGCGATCGGATTGCCGCAGCGGCAGCTGCCACCGCGCTCGTCGCGCTCACCACTGCCACCGCCGTCGTGTCGCGAGTTCCGGTGTACTTCGACGGAGCGCCGCTCTACCGCATCCTGCAGATGTGGCCGATCGGCTGCTTCGTGTGGTGCGTGCTCGTTCTGAACGGCATGCGCGCGCTCGCACCGCTCGCCGAGCGACACCTCGGCGCCCGACTCTCGGCCGTGCGCGGCGGGGCCTTCGCGGTGGCGGTCGGGGTACTCGCGATCGCTCCGGTGGCTGTCGCCTTCGCCGACTCGGCCCGCCCTGACGACACGCGAGCTGAAGACGCGGTCGGACGACTCGCCGCGCAACTGCAGCCGCGACTCGCCCGCGGGGTGCCGTACCAGGTCGACGTCCGTACCGACCAGTTCTTCATCGGCGGCGCCGTGCAGTCAGGCCTTCTGCGCGAGCTCGCGCGCCGCGGCTTCGATACGCGCGTCGACCCGTCGGACGAGTATCTCGGGCGCTCCCACGCGGCTCCACGCGACGCCGTGCACCTCGTCGTGTGCGCCGGGCGTCAGGTCGAGGCACCCGTCGGGCCCGGCGTCGCGCAACTGGCACACGTAGTGCTGGCTTCCACCGACAACGTCGACCACATGCGCCGGCTCGACACCGAGCTCCACGACTTCGTCGCAACTCCGGACAACCTCACCCCACCCGGACGGACGCTGCTCGAGCGCGCGTCTTCGGAGCCGGATGCCCTGGTACTGCGTCGACTCCTCGACCCCGCCAACGACCCCCAACGCGCCAACGACGGGCTCGTCGCGATCGCGCACGACCTGGTTCGCTTGGACCATCAGGATTTCGAGCACCTACGGGCGGCGGATGCGGACGCGCATGTACTCGTCGACGAATACGTGTTCACCGTCTACGTGGTGCCGTCGCCGTAGCGCATGGCGGTTCCTGGGCGCGAATCGGTCGGCCGTGGGCGAAGCTGCGATAGAGAGCGAGCGCCGATGCCGACCGCGCTCATCGAGACCGCGTAGCCGGCCGGGCACCCCGTCCCGATCGCGCAAGGACGCGCCGTGATTTCGCGCGCAGCAATTCTCGCCCTGCGACGTGAGCTACACGATCTTCGAAGGCACCAGCGAGATTCAGCGGTTGGTGGTTGCCCGCGCCGTGTCTGAGTTGCACATTCCCCCTGATTTCGCTCGCGGTGGCGTAGCGAAGGCGGGTGACGCGTCAGCAAGGTGCGAATCGAACTGGTCTCAAATTCGCGAGCCGCGTCGTCGCTTCGTCGGCCGTCAGCGGCCGATCGAAGAGGAACCCTTGGCCGAGGTCGCAGCCGCTCGCGCACACACGTTCCAGTTCCGCGGTGGTCTCGATGCCCTCGCCCAACGTCGAGAGATGGAAGCTGCGGCCCATGTTGACGATAGACCGAAGCATCGCCTGCCTGTCGACCGAACCGGGGGTGCCGACGACGAACGACTTGTCGATCTTCATGACGTCGAGCGGGAACCGGCTGAGGTAGCTCAGAGAGGAGTAGCCGGTGCCGAAGTCGTCGATCGCGAGTCGGACGCCGAACGCTTTGAGTTCGTGCAGTTGGTTCGCGATCGCGTCTGCGTCGTCGAGCAACAACGATTCCGTGATCTCCAGCGTTACGGCATCCGGGTCGAGCCCTGCGAGTTCGACCGCTTCGCGCACGTTGAGAACGAAGGGTGCGTCTTGGAGCTGCCGTCCCGAAACATTGACTGCAATGCCGAGGTGTGAATACCCCTCGATCGTGCGTCGCCAATGAGCTAATTGCCGGCATGCCTCATGAAGAACCCAGCTACCGATCGGCACGATCAGACCGGTGTCCTCAGCGAGAGGGATGAACTCGGACGGTGGGATCAACCCTCGTTCGGGATGGGCCCACCGCAGCAATGCCTCGAAGCCGACGATCTCGAGGGTGTCGAGCCGGACGGTCGGCTGGTAATAGACGCGCAGTTGGTCACGGGCCAAAGCGTGTTGGAGGTCGGTCTGCAGGGTGAGTCGTTGGGTGATGCGCGACCGCATCTGCGGTTCGAAGACAGCAAAGCGATCCCGGCCGGTCTCCTTGGCCCTGTACATCGCGAGGTCGGCGTCGCCAAGCAGTTGCGTGCGCGTCGGCAGCTCGTCGCCGACTGGCTGAGCTTTGGCGATGCCGACGCTCACGGTGAGGAAGATCTCTTGTCCGCGCACGGTGAACGGGTCGCGAACCTCGTCGAGAAGACGGGAAGCAAGCGCGGCTGCTGCGTCCGAGCTGGCGTTCTCGAGGAGGACGGCGAACTCGTCACCGCCCATGCGCGCGATGGTGTCGCCCGATCGCATGCATCTCTGCAGGCGCCGCGCCACGCCCTCGAGGAGCTCGTCGCCGGCGGCATGTCCGAGCGTGTCGTTCACGGTCTTGAAGCCATCCAAGTCGAGGGACATCACCCAAACCTCGCCGTCGGAACGGCGGGCTGTCTCCAAAGCGTGCTGCACCCGGTCTCGGAACAGCGCGCGGTTGGGAAGCTCGGTCAAAGGGTCATGAAAGGCACGATGCTCGAGCGCGGTTTCGAGGCGCTGACGTTCGGTGACGTCCTGCGCGAGTACGAGCGTCGCGTCCTGCCCTTCGAAGGTCAGTTGATGAGCCCGAACCTCAACGTCGAGACGACGGCCGTCTTTGGTCCGATGACATCGCACCGCCGGTCCAGACCGTGTCGCGTCTCGTTTATGCAGAAAGTGCCGGAGTTCGGTTCGGCCATCAGGGGGCCGGATGTCGAAGATCGTCATGTCGGCGAATTCTTCCCGGCTGTAGCCATACTGCTGACAGGCGGCGTCGTTCACCTGCAGGAACTGGTGCGACGCGTTCTCGAAGACCCACATCGGGTATGGGTTGTCATCGAAGAGCATGCGAAAGCTCTCCTCACTGTCACGCGACTCGCGTTCCAAGTGCACGCGTTCGGTGATGTCGCGACTATTGAGGACGATGCCGCGCATCGAGGGTTCGTCGAGGAGATTCGTCACAACGGCTTCGTAGTGGTGCTCATTGCCGTGGCGGTCCGAGAGGCTGTAGTCGAACGCCGCTGACTGCCCGGGGGATGACAGCACGCGATCGAATATCGCCGAGTCTGCGGCCGCGGCGACGGGGCTACTCGTGGTCGCGGCCAAGGCCCGCCAGTCCAAGCCGACGTAGTCGTCGGCGTTCCCACCGAGAACTTTCCCGACGGACGGGCTCACGTACGCGATACGCCCGTCGCAGTCGAGTACTGCGATCAAATCGCTCGAACGTTCGACGAGTGTTTCAAATCGGAATCGACTGTCATCTCGTGATTCGATCGCCGCGCCGCGCGGTCTATGACGTTTCCACGCTGAGAGGACCATGACGGCCACGGTCATGACGAGCAAGAGGGCAATCAAGCGAACACTCGCCGACGACGAAGCACCAGGTGCGCACCGGAGATGCTGAAAGCCAACGCGACGGCGACGACCGCGAGGTCGATGATGACGCGATGCGGCCACGGGGAGCGGGCCGGAGTGGCGCGGACCGGGTCGGCACTCCCGACTGCGGGGAACGCGATGGTTGCGCGAGCGCTGCGCGAGAGGAGCCCGCTGTGCAGCGTGATGCGAGCGTCCCACGGCCCGGCCGGTACTTGTTTGTCGAGCATGATCGTGACGGGCTCCGTACTTCCGATCCCGAGTGTGGTGCCGAGGGTTGCGGCGAACGGACCGGCGCGCAGCCCACCCGGGCCGGCGGAGAGCTGGAGGTCCCCGTTCAAGTCGAGGGCCCGCCCACCTGTGTTGCGCACCGTCGCGACGACCGTCGGCCGACCGTCGCGGACACGCCGGGCGGTCAGCGATTCGATCTCGAAGTTGGGCGCGGCTGCTGCGCCGGGCCCGATCGAGAGATACAGGCGGATCCCGACGCGGCTGATCTGCGTGATGCCATCCCCGGCGGCGGGAGAACGCGTCTCGGCCCAGATCACGCCGTAGTGCTCTCCCGAAACGAGATCGCTGGGAACGGTGATCGTCACGGTCGCCGTCATAGAGCCGGCTGCCGGCACCTCTGACGCGCTGGGGGACACCGATGTCCCGTTTGACAGGTCGTTCTGAGCACGACCCGAGATTCCCTGGAAGGCGCCGTTCGTGATGATGGCGGCCGCGGCGTACAAGTCGACGCGCACTGCTGACGTCGTCGTGTTGGACACCGCAATCCGGCGGCGGATGACCGCTCCCGGAGCGAGCCGGTCAATGATGTACATCTGGGCTCGGGGATCGTTACGTGCATCGGCCGGCACGTCCACCAGCCGAAGCCCGATGCCGCCCGTCACCGCCGGACGCGCCACCTGGACGGGACGCATGGTCGATGCTCCCGCGGGTTCGACGAGTGCGATCGGAGCGAGCGCGGCCGCGGCACCAAGCGCGAGTGTGATGACGAACTGACACTCGGCGCGCACGGACCTACGCCACTGAGTGAGTGATCGTCGCCGAGTAGACACCGGCCAGCGTGCCGCCTGCGACGGTGACACTGATCGTCGGGTTCCACGTCGCAGAGTTGTCGCCGGTGATGCCGGTAGCGGTGATCGCGGGGGAGACGCCCGTGAGGTTGGGCGGGTCATTCGCGGTGTAGGTCGCGGTCCCCGTGGTCGTGATCGTCCCGGCCGTGTAGCCGACCGCACTGGCAGCAATGGCCGGCCCGGCCGGTGGGGTGAAGGCGGTTGAAATGACGCTCGCAACCCAGCCCGAACCGGCGGCGGCGCTGCGAGCATCGCTCACTTGCACGACGCCCAGTGAGCCGGTGACGACTTCCCCTCCTACGGTGTTGATCGCGGTTCCGAGATTGCCCGCGGCCGCGGGCACCGTGATCGAGAGCGACCCGCCCTGCACCGTGATCGTCGCGGTGGTGCCGCCCGGGACCGCCGCTGCAGGCGGGACGAGGCTCAGCGAGAGCGCTCCGGCAGCGACGATTCCGAGGCCGATCTTGTATACGCGCATGCATACAAGGTCGACTGCCACGAGCGGCCAGCCGATAGCGCGTTCGCGAGGTTTTGCCGCTACACCTGCTCGCGCGGAGTCACCGGCAGGTGGCGCTCGATAACACCCTCGCGAACTGCCGTCGCGACCGCTTCCAGCTTCGAGTGGGCGCCCAACTTGTAGAGAATGTTCTGTACGTGATTGCGCACAGTGTTGAGGCTGAGGTGCAGGTGCTCAGCCAGCGCCCTGTTGGGCAACCCGCCCGCCACCAGGCGCAGCACCTCCAGTTCTCGTGGCCCAAGGTCCCAGCCGAGACCGCGACTCGTCGGGCGTAGTTGCGCGAGGAGCCGAGGCAGGTCTTTTATCACCGCGGGCGCTTCCTCTTCGTGCGCGGAGCGGATTACCCCGACGAGCTTGTGTGGGGAGTCAACCTTGGCAACGAAGCCGGCGCAGCCTGCTTCGATCGCCCGCACGAGGGCCCCTTGACGGGTGCCGTCCGTGAGCATGACGACCTTCGCCTTTGGGATGAGCGCCCTGATCGCTTGGGTCGCGGTCGCGCCATCGCCGTCGGGCAGATCGAAATCAATGAGGACGACGTCG
>JAODBI010000018.1 GCA_025463875.1 Actinomycetes bacterium | reverse complement strand
TCGGTGAAGGATCTTCGCCACGCCTTCCACGCAATCTTCACGGCCGCTCGGCACCACCCGCACAGCCCGTACGGATCTTCACTCCCCATGCAGAGTCCGTGGGTCGTCGAAACAGGCCGCGCTCCGTCGGTTCGACGAGGCCAAGGAACACGCGGCGGTGGCTCGCCGGCCGAGGGCCCGACCGAGCTGACGCCGCGTGAACGTGAGGTCGCCGCGTACGCGGTGCGATCCGGCCTCGCCGATCAGTTACCGGCGCGCAACGATTCGAGCCGCTGATTCAAGGCGTCGACGCCGCGGCCGCCACTGGACGCGCTGATCTTGCGCACAGGTACCCGAGTGCCGTCGGTGAGCACGAGGACCGCCGTGGCGGGACGGATGCCCGAGAAGTTCCCGACGCGGGGCGCGGGTTCGAAGTGGCTGACCTGTTCGAGCGGGATGACTCTCGGCGCCTGCGGAAAGTTGTGGACCTCGACGCCCGAGCTCGTGATGCCGAGCGAGCTGCGCAGCACGACGACGACGGCCGCGATCGCGGCGACGACCACGAGTACGAACGGAAACAACAGCACCACGAGCACGCCGCGACGATATGCGCTGCGTCGCGGTGCGATCGGCCTCCGTGAATTGCAGGAGCTCCGACCGCGTTGTGCGATCATCCGGGACGTGGCACATCGTCCGAGGATGCCGCGGACCGCGGTGGCGGTCGCGACCGTGTTGTTGGCAGTGACCGCGTGCAGCAGCGGCCACGCGCCGTCGTCGACCTCGAACAGCCGGGTCGATTCCTCGGACGATTACTGCGCGGGCACCACGTACGGCAGCCAGGTCGTTCTCTACAGCACGAAGAACCTCGAGTACTGGTACACGGACGTGCTCACGACCTTCCAGTCCAACTGTGGTGTCAGAGTCGTGTACGTGGCCGCACCCGGTCCGGAGATCGAGCAGCGCTTGGCGGCCGAGAAGGCGGCACCGTACGCCGACGTGCTCGTCGCCGAGGCGGCGGACATGACGACGGCCGATCTCGACGGGCTACTCGAGCCCGACGGCGCTCCCGGTTCGGCGGCCGTACCCGACGAGCGCTGCGGACCGCAACGACATTGGTGCGACGTCCTGGAGAACTTCGTCTCGCTCGTGTACAACCCGAAACTCGTCAAGGAGCCGCCGAGCACCTTGCAGGACCTGCTGGCACCCAGATTCGCCCAGCGGATCCTGCTCTCGGATCTCCACCAAGCCGAAGACGGGCGGTCGCTGCTCGATCTGCTCGACGTGATTCTCGGTCGGGACGCCGCGCTCCGGTTCATCACGCAACTCGAGCCGTCGGTGCGCACACACTGGATCACGACCGACACGATGAGCCGGCTCGTCGCCGCCGGTTCCGCGCTGGTCGCGAACGGCAACCTGCACGAGGATCTCAACGACATCGAGCAATACCACAACGTCGCGATCTGGTTCCCGCGCCAAGGTTCGACGCCGACGACGCTTGCCACCCCGTTCGGCGCCGCCCTCGTGCGCGGCGGGCACAATCGAGCCGATGCGGTCGCCCTCCTGAAGTACATGTGGTCGAAGGCGGGACAGTCGGCGGCCGGCAGCGCCTCGGCCATGCCGGCCCGTCCCGACGTCGTGCCCGACGATTGCCGATCGCGCGACGTGCGAAAACGACTCGCGGGCGTTCGAATCGTCCGCCCCGACTGGGAACGCGTCGCCCGCGACGAGCGTTTCCTCGACGACGCCTGGGTCCGGCTTCGCCGCGCACCCGACGGGAAACCGCCGCCGCCCACCGCGCTCCCCCCGCTCCAACGGTGCTAGCCGGTCGACAGGCGCGCGAGCCGGTTCACGTCGTCGACGGTCGGGGCGTCGACGACCTCGATCACCTTCCCGTCGACGAGCACCACCACGTGGTCAGCCGTGGACGCGGCCGCGACGTTGTGTGTCACGAGGATCACCGTTTGTTTCATGTCGTCGACGGCCAGGCGAAGTATGTCGAGCAAGTCGCGCCCGGCGCCGGCGTCGAGATTCCCGGTCGGTTCGTCGGCGAGAATCAGTTCCGGTCGGCCCGCGAGAGCACGCGCGGCGGCGACGCGTTGCTGTTCGCCGCCGGACAGCTCGATCGGTCGGCGGTGCAGCAGATGACCCAGACGCAGACGGGCGACGATCTCGCCTACCCACTCGAGATCGGGTTTGCGTCCGGCGATGACCGACGGCAGCGCGATGTTGTGTGCGATGTCGAAGCCCGGGTGCAGATTGAAGCCCTGGAACACAACGCCGACCCGCTCGCGCCGCACCCTCGTTCGCGTCGTCCGGTCGAGCGCACCGAGCTCTACCTCGCCGAGGTAAACGCGACCGGTCGTCAGGCGATCGAGGCCCGCGAGACAATGCAACAACGTCGACTTGCCCGAGCCGGAAGGCCCGATCACCGTCGTGAACCGATGTCGAGCGAAGTCGAGCGAGACGCCGTCGAGCGCGCGTACCTCGACACCGCCCGTTCGGTACCGGCGCACCCCGTCGACCATCCTCGCGGCGGAAGGCGGTGCGCCCCGTAGCGTCACTTGACCGTGATCGAGCCGCCCGTCGGCGCGTCCTCGGGACACCGGACTCGATAGGTCCCGACCTTCAGGTTCACGACGAATGATCGGGTGTGCCCGGGTGTCACGCCCTCGACGTCGCCGATCACGTGGCCGGCCTCCGACTGGACCTCCATCTCCTTCACCTTTGATGACGCCTTGTTCGTGACGCGGAACTCGATGTCACCGGGAGACAGCGTGAAGTTGTCGGGCGTGCATCCCGCGTCGGTCAGTTCCACGGATCGAAAAGGCGGCGGTGGATCGTCCTTCGGGCGTGCGTTCGATTTGCTCGAACTTCCACATCCCGCCAAGAGCGCGACGACGAAGAGGGTCAAGGCAGAACTCAGACCGGAACACAAGCCTGAGGCACTCGAGTGCACGCACATACCCCTTGATCCCGCCGAGGCGTCGAATTTCGAACTGTACTCTGCGCCCATGGCAGCAGCAGGGCCGTGCTGAAGCTCCTCACGCGCGGCGTCCGGGTGCGCTGGACGCAGTACCTGCTCTCCGCCGCGGCGATTGCGATCGGCGTAGCACTCGTGTCGGGCACGGTCGTACTCGCCCAGAGCGCACGCTCGTCGTACACCAAGTTGCTGCACCCGAGCTCGACCGGGACCGATCTGTTCGTGCGCGGTCCCGAGACCGATGTTCGCCAGGGCATCAGTGACTTTGCACCGGTACCCGACGCGCTACTCCAACGTGTCCGCGCCGTCCCGGGCGTCGCCGCGGCAGAAGGCCAGGTCGTTCGCATCGGCCAGCTGGTGACGGTCGCAGGCAAGTTCCTCGAAGCGGATCGTCCCAACTACGTGTACAGCTGGATGGCGTCGAAGGAGCTCTCGTCCTTCGATCTCACCGCCGGGCGCGCTCCGGCCGTACCGGGTGAAGTCGCAGTGAGCGACGCGACCGCGCGGCTCTCGGGTCTGCGCACCGGAGACCCGATCGGGCTCTCGGTCGACGCGGGCTCGCCGCGTGCCGCCCGCATCGTCGGTCTCGTGCAACGCAGAAGTGGTCCCGACCTGACGGGCGCCGACGCCGTCTTCGTCGACCCCGCTTGGGCCCAGCGCCTGACCGGTATCGGCGACAGGTGGGATCTGATCGAGGTGACCGCGACTCCCGATGTGATGGTGGAGACACTGCGAGACCGGATCAATGGAGTCATTCCCGGTGACGGCACATCGGTGATCACGAGGGCGCAATACGACAACGCACAGCTCGCGAACCTCGCGCGACGTTCCAGCTCCCTGACCGCGATCCTCCTCGCGCTCTCGCTCCTCGCATTCGTCGTCGGGTGCGGACTGGTCTTCAACACCTTCAGCCTGCTGTCGGCGCAGCGGACGAGGGAGCTCTCGTTGCTCCGAACGGTGGGCATGGCGCGGTCGCAGGTGTACCTCTCGGTTGTCGGCGAGGCGGCGATCGTCGGCGCCGTGGCCTCGACGATCGGAGCCTTCGCCGGCCTTCCTGCGGCCTACGGCCTCCGCCGGCTCGCGGTGCTCAGCGGTCGCGACACCGACATCGGCGCGATCCATCTCAACTTCGCGATCGTCGCCGTTGCCGCGCTGGTCGGAACACTTGCGTGCGTCGCGATCGCGACGATCCCCGCGCGGCGCGCGAGCAACGTCTTGCCGATCGCGGCCTGGCGTGACGCGCAGCCGTCCGCGCCGGAAGGCATCCCGGCGCGGTTCGCGCTCGTTCCTGCATTCGTGGCGTTCGTCGGAGCGGTCCTGCTACTCGTGAGCACGTTCGTGAACGGCGCGCGTGAGGGCCTCGAGGTCGCCGGCGCGGTGACCCTCACTCTCGCGGTCGTCGGCGCGCTGCCGGTTTGCGCGCCCTCCCTCTTCCGCGTGCTGGGCGCGTGGGCCGGACGCACGGGCGCCGCCGGTTCGGTCGCGGGGACCAGTGCCGAGAGCAATCCTCGGCGGGTGTTGGCGCCGGTGCTCGCCCTGGTGCTCGGACTCGGAATGGTCACGACGGTCGCGGTTCTCGCGGGTTCGGCGCACGCCGCGATGCATCAGCTCGTGTCACGGGCCGACAAGGCCGATTACGTGGTGGTCAGCGATTCCGCTCCCGGCATCGATGTGGAGGCGATCGAGAAGCTGGCCGAGGCGCCGGCCGTGCGTGTCGCCTCCGAGATGGGCGACGACACCTTCGACCGCGCCGGGCACGCCGAGCAGTTCACCGCGCTCGACGGCGACACCGCCACCCTCGTTCTCGACCTGCCGGTCGTATCGGGAACGCTCGCACATTTCGTCGACGGTGACATCCTGGTCACGCGATCGGCGGCGCGCCGGTGGAACTATCACGTCGGTGACTTCGTTCCCGCGCGATTCGGACTCCCGCGCCGTCGCTACCTGCGCGTCGACGCGATCATTGCCGACAACGGGATCACGCATGACTGGGTGATCCCGTTCGAGACCTACCGCCGCGGATATTTGAGTGCGCCGATCCGCGCCGTCTTCGTCAAGGGTGTGCCGGGCGTCGATGCCGCGCGACTTCGCGCGCAGGTCGACACCGGGGTGAACGGGTTCCCCGGCGTCTCGGTGCTCGACGCCCCGGCCTACGCGCGCAGCCAGGCCGTGAAGGCCGAAGGTCCGATCGCGTTGGTCCAGGCCCTGGTGGGCTTGAGCATCCTCGTGGCGCTTCTCGGCGTGGCGAACTCACTCAGTCTCTCGGTCGTCGAGCGGGTGTGGGAGCTTGGGTTACTCGACGTGCTGGGCATGACGCCCGCCCAGGTTTCCCTGACCGTCCAGTGGGAGGCGGTCTTCATCGCCGTCGCAGGCGTCGTCTTCGGTGTGGCCGGCGGTCTCGTGCTCGGCCTCGGGTTCGCAGATGCCGCCGGAGTGCACGGGTTCACGCGCCTCACGGTTCCGGTCGGAACGATCGGCGGCGCGGCATTGCTCGTCGTGGTGGCCGCGTTCGTCGCCGCGACCATCCCGGCGCGGCGCGCGGTACGGCTCAGCGAGGTAGCTGCAGTCAACCGGCTCGCGTGACGTGTCACGACGCCGGGCGTCACGACCGGATTGCCGCCTCGTCACGAGAACTACCGCAATTGTGTGTCGCGTTCTCCCCGAGCGCCCAATCGGGTCGCGAACTTGCTCGAAGTGTCTCCAGTCGAGCTACGCAGCCGACGAACACAGTGCGAACGGAGTCGCCGACCCGTGGTCGACTGAGCAACGAGGGACGACGATGCGCGATCGGGGCTTCGCAGACTTTGCGAAGGCGCGCGTCTGGAAGTTGTACATCGGACTCGGCGCCGTGTTGGCCGTCGTCTACGCAGCCGTCCCCTTGCCGGCGACGAAGTTGATCTTCTGGCCGATGATCGCGTGGTCGTCGGTGATCGCGATACTTGTCGGTGTACACCGGAACCGTCCCAACGGCCGCGGCGCGTGGTTCCTGTTGGCGGGTGGCGTCGCGACGTTCGCGCTGGGCGACAACCTCTACAGCTTCCGCAGCTACGTGCTGCACGCGCAGTCGGTCTTCCCGTCGTACGTCGACGTCGTCTACCTCACCGTGTACCCCCTGCTCGTCGGCGGGCTCGTGAGAATGGTCCGCCATCGATCCCAGGGTCGGGACCGGGCCAGTGTGATCGATGCCGGCATCGTCACGGCCAGTGTCGGCCTCATTGCCTGGGTACTGCTCATCGCGCCCTACGTGCGCAGTGCCGATCTCGGGAGCCTGGAACGACTCGTGTCCGTCGCGTACCCGCTCGGCGACATTGCACTCCTTGCGATCGCGGTGCGGTTGGCCGTGGGCTCCGGGCGCCGACCTCCGGCGTTCTGGTTGCTCGCCGGGTCGATCGTTCCCCTCATCGCGGCCGACTCGATCTACGGCTACCTCAACCTGATCGGACGCTGGCACGAGCACAATCTCGTCGACGCGGGCTGGATCATGTTCTACGTCGGTTGGGGTGCAGCCGCGTTGCACCCTTCGATGGCGCAGCTCACATTCGCGTCGCCGGCGCGCCGTACCGTCAACACGCGTCGCCTCGTACTGATCGGCAGCGCCGTACTCATCCCGCCGGTGACGCTGTTCGTCGAGCAGGCGATGGGTGACGTCGCGAATGGAGCGGAAATTGCGGTCGTGAGCGCGGTGACCTTCGGCCTCGTCATGATCCGCGTCGCCGGTTTGTCGAGGGAGGTTGCCGACGAGCGAACCACGACGCGGTTCCAGGCCATCATCGACAACGCGTCCGACGCCATCCTCGTCGTCGACAGCCGGGGTGTCGTCTAGTACCACACACCGTCGAGCGCGCGGGTCCTCGGCGGCGACGACGGCGCGATCGACGGCCGGCGGCTCGCCGAGCGGCTCGAACGCAGCGACGCCGATCAGCTCGAACTGCTGTTGACGGGTACGAGCGCGTCGACCACCGTCGAGTGGCAGGTACTCGACGATGCCGGCGCGGGCCGTGACCTCGAGGTCATCGCCGCCGACATGCGGGGCGTCGCCGGAGTCGACGGTCTTGTCCTGACGATGCGCGACATCACCGACCGGAATCAGCTCGACGCCGAGCTCCGGCGCCAGGCCCTGCACGACGGCCTGACGAGCCTGCCCAATCGGGCACTGTTCCTCGATCGCGTCGGGCACGCCCTCAGCCGCGGTCACCGCGATGGTCACTCGGTCGGCGTGCTGTTCATGGACCTCGACGATTTCAAGCTGGTCAACGACAGTCTCGGTCACGCCGGAGGCGACGAGCTGTTGATCGCGGTTGCGGCTCGGCTCACGACGATGATCCGGCCCGGCGACACGGTCGCCCGCTTCGGTGGTGACGAATTCGCGCTCCTGGTCGAGGACGTCGATGTTGCGTCGACAATCAATCAAGTCGCCGATCGCGTGCAAGAGGCGTTCCAGGAACCGCTCAGCGTCGGTGACAGCCACGTGCTCGCACGGTTCAGCATCGGTATCGCCGTCGGCGGTTCCGATACGCACAACCCCGATGACCTTCTGCGCGATGCCGACGCGGCCATGTACGTCGCCAAGCGCAGTGGCAAGGCGCGCCACGTGTTGTTCGAGCCCGCGATGCACGAGGAATCGCAGCGACGCCTGGCGATTGCCGGCGAGCTGAGGGGCGCCATCGACCGGAACGAGCTCGTCGTCTTCTATCAGGCGATCGTCGACGTGCACAGCGGACGCACCCAGGGTGCGGAGGCACTGGTGCGGTGGAACCACCCGCATCGGGGTCTGCTGCAACCGGACGACTTCATTCCGATGTCGGAGAGGAACGGCGTGGTCATCCCGCTCGGGCAATGGGTGCTGGCCGAGGCCTGCTCGCAGGTGCAGCAATGGAAGAGGGCGGAGCTCGTCGACGAGGCCTTCTACATCGCGGTCAATCTGTCGGCCCGGCACCTTCAGGACAGTCACGTCGTGGCGCATGTCGTCGAGGCGCTGGAACGATCGGAGCTTTCGCCGGCCGCACTCGTGTTGGAGCTCACCGAGACCGCGCTGCTCGAGGACCTCGACCGGACGCGTTCCACGCTGGCCGCACTCAAGGATCTCGGGATCCGGCTCGCGGTCGACGACTTCGGCACCGGCTACTCCTCGCTCTCGTACCTGAGCGCCTTCCCGGTGGATGTGATCAAGATCGACAAGTCTTTCATCGACCAGCTCGCGCTGACGTCGGGCGGCGAGGCGATGGTGCGCGCCGTCGTCGAGCTCGTACACGCGCTCGGCCTCGTTGCCGTCGCCGAGGGAGTCGAGGAACGCGACCAGGCCGCCGCGCTCGAACACATCGGATGCAAGCTCGCACAAGGCTTCTTGTTCGCCAAGCCGATGGCGGCATCCGAGATGACAAAAGCACTCGCTCCGTTGCCCGCGTCCACTCCGTAGCGAGAGCCGTCATTCCTCGCAGGTAGGTCTCGCGGGTGCTGGCACTCCCGAGAACGGTGCGCTGGCCCGATGTCGTTTCCGACGGCAGCCGTCTACGTTGAAGTGGTGACCGGTATCGGTGCTCGCGCCGCGATGTGGGCCCGGGCCGACGTGCGCGCCCGCCTCCGTTCACTGCTCGCGCTCGGCGTGCTGGTCGGGCTGACCGTCGGGCTCGCGGTCGCGGCCCTCGCGGGGGCCCGGCGCACCGACACGGCGTTCGCCCGGTTGCGGAATCGGACCGACGCCGCCGACGCGATCGTGTTCCCGGGCCAGGTCGGAGTGCTCAAGTCCGACTGGAGCGCGCTCGCGCGCCGCCCGGAGATCGCCAAGATCGCACGCTGGGATCTCACCTTCGGTCGCGTGCAGGTCTCGGACGAGGAAGCGACGTTCTTCGTGCCGGTGGATCACGCATGGCTGCGGGAAGTGGATCGTCCGGTCGTCGTCGACGGACGCATGTTCGATGCGACGAAGCCCGACGAGGCTGTGGTCGGCCCCGAAGCCGTGAAGAACGGACTGCACGTCGGCTCGATCATGGACTATCGGCCGTACGGCGCGGGGCAGGATGACACCACCGGTGCCGCGCCGAACGGACCCGCGGTGCAGCTGCACGTCGTCGGCGTAGTTCGCCAGATCGACGAGTACCTCTTCGTGCCGGGCATGGTCATGGTCTCGCCCGCGTTCGTCGACGGACCCGGCGCCGGCACCCTGCTGGTCGAGAACGCCATGGTCCGGCTCACGCACGGAGCACGCGACGTTCCACAACTCCAGCGGGACGTGAGCAAGCTGGTCGCGCCCGGCACCCCGGTCGACAATCTGCATTTGATCCAACGGCGCGTGGACACGACCCTCGACGTCGAACGAACCGCACTGATGCTCCTGGCCGCTGCGATCGCAGTCGCCGGGCTGATGCTCGTCGCGCAGGCGCTCCGCAGATCGGTGTCGGTACTGGATGACGACATTCCGGCGCTGCGCGCGATGGGATTCGATCGCGCGTCCTTCGCGCTCACGCCGGTGTGCTCCCACGCCGTCGTTGCCGCCGTCGGTGCGATGCTCACAGTCGTCACCGCGCTGGTCGCGTCGCGCTGGTTCCCCATCGGCCTGGCGGCGGAAGTCGATCCCGACCGCGGCTTTCACGCCGACTGGACGGTGCTCGGTGCCGGACTCGCGGTCGCAACGATCGGTGTGCTCGGCTTTGCCGCGATCGTCGGCTGGCGGCTCGCGGGCACACGGTCGCCGCTGCGCGCGGAACGCGCCTCGGGGCTGGGCGCTCGAGTACGCGAGTCGGCGCCGCTGACGGTCGGACTCGGCGTCACGATGGCGTTTCCCCGTGGCCGTGATCGCAAGAGCGCGCCGGTACGTCCCGCATTGATCGGCGCGATGGTCGGGGTGCTCGGCGTCGTCGGCGCCACCACGATCGATCACGGTTTGCGCGAGGCGCTGACCCATCCCGAGCGGGCGGGCGTCACCTGGGACGCAGCCGTCACGCCCAAGCCGGTCGACCAGATCGGCGCCGACGTCACGCGCTCGCGTATCAACGCGATCGCATCCGTTTCCGAGGTCTCCGGCGTGGCGGTCGTGGGACGGCAGGTTTCGGAGGCAGCCGGCACGGCCGGAGTGCAGATCTTCGCCGTCACACCGAAGCTCGGATCGGTTGAGCTCGAGACGACGAAGGGAAGCGCGCCCCGGGCCGACGACGAGGCCGCCATCGGTCCACAGACCGCACGCGTGCTGGGCGTGAAGGTCGGCGACACGATCACGGTCGGTTCACTCGCGCGTCGCGTACACCTCGTCGGCGAAGCGCTGTTCCCCTCCGACGTACATGCGAGCTTCGACGAAGGCATCTGGCTGACCCCGAAGACCTTCGCGACCATCGACCCCGATACGCAAGCCGTCGAGCTCAACCGGTCGGTCGTCGTCGCCGTGCGCTTCGTTGACGGCGCGAACAAGCCCGCGGCGTTCACGCGTCTCACCCAGGCCGAAGGCGACTCGGTCGCGAGCATCACACCTCCCGACGTGCCGCTCGAGCTCAGCAATCTTCGCAACGTACGGATTCTTCCGCGCCTGCTCATGGGTTTCCTCGCGCTGCTCGCGGCGGCTGCGGTCGCCCACGTGCTCGCGACATCGGTTCGCCGTCGTCGCCGTGACTTCGCGATGTTGCGTGCGCTCGGGATGACGCGTCGCAGTACGCGTTCGATCATCAACCTGCAGGGAACCGCCATCGCCATCGCCGGTCTGGTGATCGGCATCCCGGCCGGCATGATCGTGGGGCAGTCCGGCTGGCACCTCATCGCCGACCGCGTGCCACTGCGCTTCGTCCATCCCGTCGCACTCCTGGCGATCATCGTCGTCGTGCCCGCCGCGCTCGCGGTCGTCAACCTGCTCGCGCTCGCACCGGGACGGCGCGCCTCGCATCTCAACCCCGCCGAGGTCCTGCACACGGAATGACGTGCGACGTCGGGTTCGGCCGTGGAGGCGCGGTTGCTCATTCGCAATGCGCACACGTCCCGTATGGGAGTCTCTTCTCCTACCCATCTCGTCGACCGGGCAGTGGAGGCCGAAGACTCGTGACCGTGCCAGGGAATCCGCGCCGGCTCACCCGGGACGAGGAACGGCGCTTCGAGGACTTGAGCCCGTTCGAGCTCAAAGCTCAGCTCACCGCGTTGGCCACCGAGGCGCGACTCGAGCATCGAACGGAGCTCCTCGATGCCGGACGCGGCAATCCGAATTGGATTGCAACCGAACCCCGCGAAGCCTTCTTCGTGCTCGGCAGCTTCGCGCTGGCCGAAGCCCGGCGGACCTGGGATGCACCCGGTCTCGCCGGCGCGCCCCAACCGGACGGCATCGCAGACCGCTTTCGCGCCTGGACCGAGACCGAGGCCGAGCGTGCGGGTGTCGCCCTGTTGGTGGCCATCGTCGACTACGGGATTGCATTCGGGTTCGATCCCGACGCGTGGGTCTACGAGCTCGTCGACGGCATCCTCGGCGACCACTACCCCGGACCCGACCGCATGCTCGTGCACGCGGAGAAAGTCGTGCGTGAGTACCTGACCGCCGAGATGTGCGCACGGGAACAACCGACCGTGCCGTTCGACCTGTTCGCAGTCGAGGGCGGGACCGCGGCCATGTGCTACATCTTCGACAGCCTGGCGGCCAACTGCTTGCTCAAGCCCGGCGACACCGTCGCGCTGATGGTGCCCGCCTTCACGCCCTATCTCGAGATCCCGCGCCTGGACCGTTACGACTACGAGATCGTCGAGATCTACGCGAAGGCGCACAGCGCCGATGGCAGTCCGACGTGGCAGTTCCCCGACGACGAGATCGACAAGCTCGCCGACCCCCGGGTGCGCGCGCTGTTCGTCGTCAATCCTTCGAACCCCCCATCCGTCATGCTGGCGCCGGAGACGAGCGCGCGCGTTGCCCGGATCGTGGCGACGACCAATCCCGGTCTCATCGTCGTGACCGACGACGTCTACGGAACGTTCGTCGAAGGTTTCTGCTCGCTGATGGCGACCATCCCGCACAACGTCATCGCCGTGTACTCGTTCTCCAAGTACTTCGGCGCGACGGGCTGGCGACTGGGTGTGGTCGCGGTTTCGCAGACGAACGTGTGCGACGCGATGCTCAGCGCGCTTTCCGACTGCGACAAGGAATTGCTCGACCGGCGCTACGAGACGCTGGCCGTCGACCCCCGGTCGATCCGGTTCGTCGATCGCATGGTCGCCGACAGCCGCCAGGTCGCGCTCAATCACACGGCCGGACTCTCACTTCCGCAACAGGTTCAGATGACGTTGTTCGCGGCGTCCGCCATCCTCGATCGAGACGACAGCTACAAGCTCGCGACCCGAGCCATCATCGGTCATCGGCTCGAACGCCTCTACGAAGGTATGGGTATCCCGCTCGGCGTCGATCCGCTGCGGGCGGGTTACTACGCCGAGATCGACTTGCAGATCTGGGCCCGGCAAAGGTACGGAGCCGATTTCGCCGATTGGCTCGGCGCAAACTACGAGCCGGTCGATCCGCTCTTCCGGCTCGCGTGTGACACGTGCGTCGTGCTGCTGCCGGGCGCCGGCTTCGACGGACCGGCGTGGAGCGTGCGCGTGTCGCTCGCCAACCTCGACGACGACGCGTACTTCACGATCGGGCGTCAGCTCGTGGCCATCTTCAACGAGTACGTCGCGGAGTGGCGCGCGACGGTCGAAGGCGAAGAGCCGCCGACGGCCCGGTAGTCGGTCGGCGCGTCGTCGTTTCAGATCGACAGCGACGCCGCGCCCCGTTCCTCGGCCGTCGCGCGTCGGATGACAATGCGGGTCCACGCCCCGATGTAGATCCGCTCGGAGTCGCCGAGCTCGTGGCGCTCGCCTTTCGTCAGCGCGGTCGGAGGCATCAGTGTCGGGGTCCCCACGAAGGTTCCGTTCATCGAATCCAGGTCCTCGAGATACCAACGGTCGTGGTCGAGGGTCAGCTTGGCGTGACGATGCGACGTGGCCGAGTCACCCGAACAGTCGATGTCGACCGTGATTCCGGACGAGCTCGAATGACGACCGATGGTCGCCTCGGACCCCTTCAGTGGCACCACCGTCGGCGCGCCACCGGTAGGGCAGACGCCGGCCGCGTGCTGCGCCGCGAAGAAGTCGGGGTCGATCCATATCTCGGCGACCCATTCGGCGCTCGCGAGCGCCGCCGCGCCCGTCCCCGGAGCCGACGCCGGTCCGTTCGACGTGCTCATCGTGCCCGGCGCGGGAATCGCGGGCGGCTTCTGTCCGGTGGTGAAGTCGTAGCCACACGCCTCGCAGAACAGCGCGTCTTCGGCGTTCTGCCCCCCACAGTTCGGGCACGACTTCTTGAGCGGCGCGGGGGCCGCAGGCTCGGGAACGGGCGGAGCCGCCGCCGGCACGACCGCCGGCGCGATAGGCGCTCCGCATGTGTCGCAGAAGTCGTCGGTTGCCGACTGATGACCGTTGGGACACGTGCTCACGGCTTCACCCGGGTCGTCTTCGTCGACGAAGTGTCGAGCGCCATCTCGTCGAGCTTGTCGACGCCTCGCTTCAGGCGAACGGTTCCGGTCTCGGCGTCTTGGATGTCGACGACCTTCTCCAGTTTCGAGGTCGCCTCGTCGTTGCCGGTCTGCGCGGCCAACTGCGCGGCTCGGCCGAGCTTCACCGTCGCGGTCGCGTCGTCGCCGGCGGCCTTCGCGGCGAGGCCGTCCTGGATGACGGAGGCGAGCTCGGCCTGACCGGTGTAGTGCGCGACGGCGGGATTGATGCGCGTCGTGAGTGTCGAGTCGTCCGACCATGTGGCGCGCACGAGACCCGACGCCTGTACCTGCGCATTGACGACGAGCTGGACACGCGCGGCCAACTGCTCGGAGCCGATCGGTTTCGGCGGGACGCGCACGGCGACGTGGTAGTCGCGCGACTCGTCGCCCCACGCGCCCGTGGGGTAGTCGCCGATCAGATCCGACACGGCGACTCGCATGGACGAGAGATCTTCGATCGTCGGTGCGACCTGACGAACGAAGAGCACCTGCGCACCCTGGGGCGCCCAGACGCGCAGCGACGCGGACGCCATCCCCCGGCTCATCGAGGCGGCCATCATCGACTCGAAGTCCTCGACCATGTCCGCCGGATCGGCGATCAGGTCGAGCGACCCCAGCAGCGCGGAGGACACGCGCCGGAGCTCGTTGACGTCCCAGTCGGCGCCGACGCCGCGGCAGTCGCACGCAAATCGGCCTTGCAAGCTGTCGAGGATGCTGCCGAAGGTGCGGGCATCCTCGCCGTTCTTGCCGTCGGTCAGCAGGATCGCATGCCGTTTGATCGCCGACGTCGTGTCGAACAACGCATCGGCCTTCAGCAACCACGCTCCGATCGCGGTGCCACCTTCGCCGTCGAGACGCCCGACCGCAACCTTCGCCGCCTCGCGACTCCGTGCATCGCTGCGCACCATCCCTCCTTCATGAGGAAACAGCGCGAACGCGTGGGACTGGCCCGCGATCACCGCGAAGTACGTGCCGTCGTCGATCGCATCGATCGCCACGGCCGCCGCCTTGCGGGCACTGACGATCTTCGAGCGCGGCTCGCGCATCGATCCCGAGGTGTCGATGATCAACACCTCCGCGGCCTCGCCGTCGGTGTCGGCTTCGACCGCACCGGAACAGGTCACCGTCACCACGGCATGCACGTCGGAGGCGCCGTCGGCGAGGTACTCGTTCTCGAACACCTCGGCGGTCCAGTTGGCCATCATGAGCTCCTTGTCTGCGGCCCGGCCGCATGGGTCTGCGTTGCGGGCGTCGATCCGGGAAGCGCGGTTGTCGATCCGGGAAGCGCGGTTGTCGATCGGGAAGCGCGCTTGTCGATCCGGGAAGATCGTCTCGCTCGACGCGGGCGAGCGCGACCGTGATGTTGTCGTGACCGCCCTGTTCGTTCGCCCAGTCGACGAGGTGCCCGGCGACCTCGGTCGGATCGCGGCCCTCGTACTTCGCGATCAGCTCGGCGATGTCGGACGCGCCCGAGCAATAGTTCCAGAGGCCGTCCGAGCACACGAGAACCCATCCCGCGCCGGTCGCGGCGAGTGATCCGCACCGCGCGGTCGGATCGGTCGCGTCGGCACCGAGCCAGCGCGTGATCGAATGCGCCATGGGATCGGCCTCGGCCTGGGCTCTCGACATCCCGTGGTCAACCTGGTCGGTGACCCACGAGTCGTCGATCGAGAGTTGCAACGCGGTGCCGTCGTCGCCCAACCAGTAGACACGACTGTCGCCGACCCAACCCGCGACGACGAGCTCGCCGTCGACGACGGCCGCCGCGAAGGTGCACGACGGAGCATTCTCGCCGCCGACGCGACGCGCCGCGCCGATCGCCTCCGCGTTCGCTACCGTCGCGGCGTTCGACATCAGGTCGCTGTAGTACTCGACCCGAGCCGCGGGGCTCGCCACGTTCGGGGACGGCGCGGCCGCGAGCACATCGCACGCCGCGTTCGCGGCGGCGACCGCGGCGACGTCCGAGTCGGTCGTGGAGCTGACGCCGTCACACACCACGAGGACCCGCCGACAATGCGCTTCCGCCAGCGCGACTGCATCTTCGTTCCGGGGGTGATGACGGCCTTTGTCGCACACCGCCCCGAGGCGCGGCGAGATCTCGACGACGAGATGATCACGATCGCTCGGCGCCCGTTGACCGCAGCGGTCGCACCATCCGTCGGCATCGAAGGTTCCACCGCACGCGCAGCATCCGGGCGCGGGGGGGATCGTCGCCGCGGTGGGCGGCTCCGTGGACTCGGTCCGGGCCGCGGGCTCGACGGGCGAGCCCGGTGCGGGCGCGGCGGCCGCACGAGAATCCTCGTGCAGCGCCTGGCCGCATGCTTCACAGAATTCGTCCTCGGCGGCGACGCCGGCGCCGCAGTTCGGGCACGCGCTCACCGCAGTGTCCGCGGCCGGATCTTGTTCGCGGCGTCAACGAGCCGGACCCGCTCGTCGACGTTCTCCGTCAGCGAAGCCAGCTGCCGGTACGCCGACTCCGCGCCGACCCGCAGACCGTGCTCGGTGGCCGGAACGCCGGCGATCCGGATCGCCGGTTCCTCCCCGCCGGCGAGCACCGCGGCCAACGCGAGCTCGAGTGCACTCACGACGTAGGTCTGGCGGTTTCGGGCGTCGAGCGCGACGGCATCGAAGCTCGTGATCGCGTCGGCGAGATCGGACAGCGTCCGGCCGGGTTGCGACAGGAGCGCGGTTCGCGCGCAGCGCGCCGAGATGTACGCGCTCGAGGTCGGCCGCACGAGATCGAGCGCGGCCAGCGCACCGGCGACGTCGCCGCGGCGGCCGCGAACTCGCGCGAGGCCGAAGGCGGCAGGTGCGACGTACGCGGCGTCGACCATCGTGCAGGTCGCGTACAGCTGCTCGGCGACATCACCGTCGCCGGCACCTTCGCACGCCACCGCCAACGCCAACTTCGGCGCGAGCTCGCCGGGAACCTGCCCTACGACCGTGTTGAACGCGGTCGTCGCCGCGTGCGCATCGCCCGCGGACAGTGCGAGCAAGCCCGACATCCACACCGCCCGCCATTCCCACGGGTTCTCGGCCAGAGTGGCGTCGACGATCCGCGTGGCTTCGTCATGGTTGCCGGCCTCGATGAAGGCGCGGGTGATCGCGAGCCGCACCTCGATCGTGTGGTCCGGAGCTTTCTTCAGGGCCTCGAGCCGGGCGGCGGAGTCGGATACCGAGACGCCCGCCAGCCAGGCCGCCGCCGGATCGGCCGGGTCGACGCGCAGGAGGGGCAGGTCCTCCCAGAGGAGTTGGGCGTCGGTCGCGACCGGGCTTTCGAACAACGGTGACGCGTTCGACGACGTGGCCGGCTTGCCGGCGGCGGTCGCCACCGTCTCCCGTAACACCCCGAGCAACAGGTCGCGCAGCTCGTCGACGCTCTGGAAACGGTCATCGGGATTCTGGGCCGTTGCCTTCGCGAGCACGCGGTAGAGCGAATCCTGCTGCTGGAAGAGCGGCGCGTCGGCGACATCGGGCAACGTCGTCACGTAGGTCGACTGGTAGCCCCGGAACTCCATGACGAGCACCGCAAGTGTGCGGCCGATCGTGAAGATGTCGGACGCGATCGACGGACCGATTTCGGCGACCTCGGGGGCCTGGAATCCCACGGTGCCGAAGATCGCGCTGGTGGCGTCGTCGATACGGCGCACGCCGCCGAGGTCGATCAGCTTCAGGTTGTCGCCGGCCTGCACGACGTTGTCCGGCTTGAAGTCGCAGTACAACAGGCCGAGACCGTGCAGGTACGAGAACGCGGGCAGTATCTCGACGATGTACGCGATTGCCTGATCGACCGGGAACGGGTCGTAGTGACCACCGTTGGCGGCCATGCGATCCTTCAGGATCTGCTTCAGGCTGCGGCCGCCGACGTACTCCATGACGATGTAACCGGAACCTTCGTACTGCGTGAAGTTGTAGATCTCGACGACGAGGGGATGCTGCACCGCGGCGAGAAACTGGCGCTCGGCGACGGCCGCTTCGAAGGCGTCTTTGTCGCCCGTGTTCAGCAGGCCCTTCAGCACGACGTAGCGGTCCGACACGTTGTGGTCGCGGGCGAGGTAGATCCACCCCAGTCCGCCGTGCGCGAGGCAACCGACGACCTCGTACTGGCCGCCGGCCAGGTCTCCCGCCCCGAGCTTCGGGCTGAAGCCGTACTCCGTCCGGCACTTGGGACAGAAGCCGCTCGTGCGACCGGGCTGGCCGTCATGGCTGCGGCCGACCGGCGCGCCGCACGCCGCGCAGAAGCGCTTCTCCTCGGCAACCTCGGCATTTTTGAGGACGACGCTGCGCGGGTCGGGCACCGGCGCAGCGGGGACCGAGGTGATCCCCGCCCCGAGGTGTTGGGTCCGCGTCCGGTTCGTCACCAACCGGCGCGTCGGGCGGGTGCCGGCGGCGCGCGCCGAACCGAGCGGCGTCGAGCCCAGCCGCGCCGAGACGCTCGTGCCTCCAGAGTGGCTGGCGTGACTCACCGGGGCACTCGACGTCGAGGTCGGGGCCGGGGTCGGCGCCGACGCTTCCGGCGGCATGCCGCACACGTTGCAGTAGCCGTCTTCGATCGATCCCCCGCAACCGGGTTGCGTGCAAGCGGTCACCGGGTCTCCTTCTCGCGAGGTGACGTCGCGGCCAGAACGGATTGTTGATAGACGGAGACGAGACGTTCGGCCTCCGCGATGTCGCACGGAGCGCTGTACAGCACATCTCGTGCCGACTCGTACTGCGCCGCGAGCGCGTCGTCTTCGCCCAGACCGGAACGTTGCGCGCGGTCACGGTACGCCCCGAGCAGACCGCGCAGGTCGGCGCGCCGCGCCAACCCGGCTCCGTAGCGCGCCGCCGCCTCCTGCAGCGCGGCATCAATGCGGGCGAGCTGCGCGAGGTAGGCATCGAGTTGCGTCCGCGCCTCGGTCCACGAGCCGGGCGCGGCGTCGACCTCGGTCACGGGCACCCCGGGCGCCTCACCCACACTGTCCACACTCGGGATCGCCAGCGTCGGCACGACCGCGATCTTGAGCCTCGCCTCGGCGGCGGTGGCCCGGACGGTTGCCTCGTCGGACAGCAGCCGGGATCGAGTCGAGGCCGCGGCCGACGCGTCGTTGGTGACCGTCGCACGAAGCCCGATCTCTTTGATCAGTGATGCTTCCAGTGCGAACGCTTCGTTCGCGAGCTCGGAGACTCGGGCCGCGATGTCGGTCTGCGTTGCACCGTTGAGCAGCGTTTCCAGACGGAGTGAGAGCGCGACGACGTCGTCTTCGCGGCGCCGCAGTGCCCGGGCCGAGCGCGACGCGCGGTCGAGGGTCTCGCGCAGCGCGACGATCTCGTCGGTCGCGCCGCTCCCCGCGATCGCGTCCCCGGAGAGCTGCGTCGCGATCCGCTCGTACAACGCGGAGACGAGTGTGCACGCCTCGGTAAGCGAGAACGCCGACGGGTTCCCCAGCGTGTCGGGCAACCGGCCCCACATCAACTCGGCCGCGCGCGCAAGCTCGGTCGCACCGACACGGCCGCCGTCCCAGAGACGCACGAGATCGTCGCCGCGCGCGTCGATCGAGGCACGCAAGGCCATGGCCAGGCTCACGTCATCCGAATATGCGTCGGGAGTGCGCGAGCTCTGCGCGCGCCGGTCGAGCGCGTCGAGGTCGTGATCCAGCGTCGCGCGCCACGCGACCAGTTGCTCGACGTAGCGGCGGAGCTCGTCGCTCGTCGGTGGATTGGTCAGACCGCCGGTTGCGGACGGAGGGATCGCGAGCGTCGCGTTCACGGCCGGCGCCCGTACAACGCCGGCGGCGGCGCGGGAACCGCAGCGGTCGGACGCAGCCAGGTTCGGTACATCTGCGCCCATGTACCGTCGGTGCGCATCCGTTCCAAGATCGCGTTGACGTACTGGACGAATTCCGGATGCGGTTTGGCGATCCCGAGACCATACGGCTCTTTCGTGAACTCGGGGCCGACGACCTTCGCATACGGGTCCTGGACAAGGAACCCGGCGAGGACAGTGTCGTCACCGGTGACCGAATCCGCCGCGCCCTGCTGGAACAGGACCATGCAATCCGAGATGTCGTCGACCGGCACCGCGATCACCTTCGGGAAGTTCATCAGGTTGTCGAAGTTGGTCGACCCTTTCGCCACGCACATCTTCTTACCGTTGAGGTCCTGGATGCCCGTGGCCTTGGAGTCGGAGCGGACGAGCACCTTCTGGCCGGCGCGGAAGTACTCCGAGGTGAAGTCGATCTGCGTCCAACGCAGGCAGTTGATCGTCATGACGTCGGCGACGATGTCGACGGCGCCGCTGTTCAGGGCCGGGATGCGCTGCGCGTAGGTGACGACCTTGAACGAGACCTTGTTGGGGTCGCCGAAGATCTCCTTCGCGACGGCACGAACCATGTCGATGTCGAAGCCCTCCAACTGGCCCGTGAAGGGATTGCGGTATCCGAACAGCAGGGTGTCGGCCGATACCCCGGCGATGAGGCGTCCCCGCTTTCGGATCTGCTCCATGAACGACCCGGGCGCGACGGGTCCCTGCAGCTCGTTCGGTGCGGGCGCGAACGAAGCCGTGGGATTGGTGCACGTCGCCGCGGGCTTGGTGGTGGGCGTGGTCGTCGGGGCAACGGCGCTCGGTGCAGCACTTGGTGTGGGAGTGCTCGTGCTCGAACAGGCTGCGAGAGATCCGGCCAGGACAGCCGCTACCGCGATGGCCGTGCCGCGCCGGCGCCCGCTCATCGGTATTCCCGCAGTCGGGCCGCGACTCCGCGCCACGCAAGGGTTGCCGCCGCGAGCCCGGCGATGAGCAATAACACGGCCGTGACGCCGAGGGCCCGGCGCGCCGACTTGAGGCCGTCC
>JAODBI010000399.1 GCA_025463875.1 Actinomycetes bacterium | reverse complement strand
CGGCAAGTCGACAGTGCTGCGGGTCATCTCGGGGCAGCTGCCCGTCACCGGCGGGGACGTGTTCGTCGCGGGGCGGCGCGTCAACGGCGCGGCACCCGACGAGCTCGCTCGCCGCGGCGTCTGCCTGATTCCCGAGGGCAAGGGAATCTTCCCGAACCTCTCGGTCCGTGAGAACCTCTGGATGGCGACCCACACGGGCCGGCCGTTGAAGGACATCGAGGAGATCGCGTACGCGCGATTCCCCCGTCTGGGCGAGCGCCGCAAACAACTCGCCGGGACCTTGTCGGGCGGCGAACAGCAGATGCTCGCGATGGCACGCGCGCTGGCGACCGACCCCGCGCTGCTGCTGCTCGACGAGCTGTCGATGGGCCTGGCCCCGCTCGTCGTCGAGCAGTTGTACGAGATCGTCGCGCAAGTGGCCACCGAAGGCGTGTCGATCTTGGTGGTCGAGCAGTTTGCGCGAGCCGTCCTGGGCATTGTCGACTGGGTCGGGATCATGCTTCGGGGCCGGATCACGAACTTCGGCACGCCGGCCGCGATGGAAGCCGAGTTGTCGACCGCATATCTGGGCGAATGAGAGACGCAACATGACGCAGCAACCCACTGATCGCGCCGAGCAGTTCAAGGCCGAGATCGCCGATATGAAGTTGAAGACGGGCCGGGCCCGAGTCGAAACCTGGCTGCAGCTCCTCGGCGTGGTGCTGATGGTGGTCGGCATCGCGATCGCGTTCGGTGCGTACAGCGCGTCGTTGAACGTCACGGCGACGCCGGGAACGAACGTCGACCTTCTCGACTCGAACTCCTACACACCGCTCGCGATCGCCGGACTCGCGATCAGCGTCACCGGCGGCTTCGTGTTCCTGCGCTACTCGCTGGCCAAGTTCCTGCGCTTCTGGCTGCTCCGCCAGGTCTACGAACAACGCGCCGCGATCGACGAAGCCGCGGGTCGCAACTCGGCCGGCGAAATCCAGCGAGGCGAAGTTCGACCAGGCGCGGTTCAACCCGCCGAAGCTCAGCGAGGTGTCGACGCCGTCGGCACGTCGTAACGGTCGATGTAATCGGAGAAGCGTTCGCGCAGGCCGTCCGCGTCGAGTCCGAACTCCGCGAGGTCGTAGCCGTGGACGCCGAGGCCGTCCTTCGGATGGGCAGCGACGTAGCCGGCCATCGCGGTTCGGGAGGCCGGGTCGAGACCCGCGCCGCCGTCGTCGAAGAACCGGTAGATCGAGTCGACGGTGCCGACCGGATCGCGCATGAGGTCGTCGTACTGCACGTCGACGATCGGGTGCTCGGGGTGGGCGGCACGGAAGACGTCGATCCGGCGCACCGACTCCTCGAGCATCGTGACCCAGTGATCCGCGATGTAGGCGCGGTGGTCGGCGTCACTGAACGTGCCCGAGAGCGTGTGGATCAGGCTGCAGACGGATGCACACAACACGACGGGGTCGCGGTGCAGCAGCACCAGTTGCGCGTCGGGGTAGATGGCGGTCAGCGCGTCGAGCGCAATCGCGTGATGCGGACTTTTCAGGGTCCAGCGGCCTCGGACACCGCCGTTCTGCAGCACCTGTAGCGCGAGCCGGTGATATTCGTAGGCCGAGCGCTGGTCGACCTGCAAGAGCCATTGGCCGTACGCAGGAACGTTGGAGATCGCCTCCCACGAAAGGCTCTTGTAGTCCTGGCTCATCAAACTGATGCACTCGGTCGGACCGTCGGGCTCTTCGTGGTGGATCGCCCGAATGCGCGGGTTGATCTGCTCGAGCATGTCGTTGCCGAACCGGGCGGTGTCGATCCGGGGATCGTCGTGCCGCGTCGCCGGCGTCGGAGGCGGCACGCTCTCGCCCGCCTCCCAGCGCAGCAACGCGCGGTTCCGCGGATCCTGTTCGAGCACGTAGCTGAGGAAGGTCGTCCCCGCGCGGAACATGCCGATCACGATCAGCGGCGCGTCGATGTGCTCGTCGGCGACGTCCTGATGTTCCCGAGCCCAGTCGACGACGCGCAGACGGTTCACGAGCGAGCCGACGATGTTCCCGCGGATGGCCGTCTCGCCGAGGTCGTTCAACTTCGCTTCCGCCGAGACCGATTCGCAGTAGACGGTGAGGCCCTCGAGGAAGCTGTCGCTTCCGAAGTCTTCGAGCGCGGCGAGCCCCCGGGCCTCGGCCATCAGCTCGTCGGGAAACAATGCGCTCACTCGTCCGCCGCCCCCGTCTCGTACCGGTCGCTGCCGGTGCGTGCGATGGGCGGACGGTACTAAGCAGGTCTGCTTATGTCAAAGCTGTCTACGCGGGAGCCGACATCCCGGCCGCGACCATCGTCACCAGGTTGTTCACGAAGGCCTCGTGCTCCAACTGCGGACGCCCGCGCCGCCCACGACGCCCGAGAACCCGAGCCCGGTCGGCGACGGCGCGCAAGATGAATCCGGTGGCGAGCGCGAATCGTTCGGCGCGGACTTCGGGGCTCACGTCGGCCATCCGCATCGCGAGGAGGTCATAGACCGCGTAGCCGCCGGTGCGGGTCAGCGCGTCGGCGACTTCGACGTCGAGGCTTTCCGGATCCTCTTCGACGAGCTCGGCGAGGATCATCAAGAAGCACCGACCGCGCCAGTCGCTCTCGGCCAGCTCGGTCGCGGGGCGGACGATGGCTTCGACGACCGACCTCACGTCGTCGTCCGGACGGGCCAGCGCGAGGTCGAGCAGCTCGCCCTCTCGCCGGGCCAGGAAGTCGACATGGCGGTCGAGCACGGCGCACAGCACGCCGGTGCGCGAACCGAAGTGGTAGTGCAGTGCCCCCCGATTGCGTTGCCCGGCGCGGCGCGTGATGTCGACGAGCGAAGCCCCGAACACGCCGTGCTTGGCGAACGCGCGCGCCGCCTCGTCGACCAGCTTCTCCCGGGTCTTCGACGCGTCCAGAGGCATTCCGGCGATCCTACGAGTTCGCCGTGCCTTCCGACTCGGCCGCCCGGCCGGCCCGGCACCTCGCGCGGCGTGATGATGCCGCGCCGGCCGGTCAGGCGTGGGCGCGGATCGGTTCGAGCTCGTAGAGGAACTGGAACCCGAACATCGTCGGCCACACGTCGACCGCGAGCCGTTCGACCTTGCCGATCGGCGTTGCCCGGTTGTTCGCATCCTGCCCACCACGGCTGAGCGCTTCGAGCGGCAGGCCGATCGACTCGCTGCGCCGCGCCGCCAGGCCCGCGGATTTCACGATGCGTTCGAAGCTCTTCCGGGTGAAGAAGCGGACGTGGCCGACGTCGAGGATGCCGCGCCGGTCGTAGTCGAACCGGCCGAGGGCGACGCGCGCCCGCGGGTACCAGTGCGCGAAGTTCGGGACGCTCGCGACGATCGTCCCGTGCGGCGCGAGATGGGCTTGCGCCCGCTGCAACAACGCGCGCGGCTCGCGCACGTGCTCGAGCACATCGGCACAGAGGACGATGTCGTAGCCGCCGCCGACCTCGTCGGGGATGCCGCGGTCGAGGTCGGCCTCGAAGAAGCGGTCGACGCGTTCGCCGACTCCGTCGGACTTGTGGAGGTCGACGCCCGTCACCTCGTGCCCGCACGCGCGCAGCAGCTCACCGAGCCGGCCGTCGGCGCAACCGAGATCGAGCACACGGCTCGGGGGCTTGCGCTCGAACCACTGCACGAGGCGGCGGTGCGATGTCTGCGCGGCCTGCTTCAGCTCGTAGTCGTCGTGGGTGGCGAACGCCATCTCGCCACTTCCGAACCCGATCTTGTGCGCGCGGTAGCGGAGCACGTCGCTCGCGACGTCCTTGGCGTAGCTCAGGCCGTTCACGTAACAGATCTCGTCGCCGTAGTACGTGGGGATCGGGATTTCGACGATGCGCTTTCCTGCTTCGTGCAGTTGCAGGATGATCTCGGTGTCGAAGGAGAAGCCGTCGGAGTTGTTCTCGAACGGGATGTCCTTCAACGCCGCGACGCTGTACGCGCGGTAACCCGAGTGCCACTCCGTGAGATCGAGACCCGCGGCCGCGTTCTCGAACTTCGTCAGCATCTTGTTGCCGACGTACTTGTACAGCGGCATTCCGCCTTTGCGCGCCGCGCCCTTGTCCATCATGCGCGATCCGAAGACCGCGTCGCACTCTTCGCGCTCGAGCGGCGCGACGATCTCGGGGAGGAGCTCGGGTGCGTACTGCCCGTCGCCGTGGAGCAGGACGACGATGTCGAGGTTCTGCTCGATCGCCCAGCGATAGCCGGCCTTCTGGTTGCCGCCGTAGCCGAGGTTGCTCGGATGACGGTTGATCTCGAGCGGCAGCGCGTCGTTCATCTGTTGATAGCCGAGGCCGACGAGATACGTCGCGTCGCGGCTGTAGTCGTCGTTGACGAGGACCTTCTCGATGCGCGGAATGAAATCGTCCGGCACACGATCGAGAACGGAAGCGAGCGTGGAGGCCGCGTTGTACGCGACGACGAGGATCCCGATTCGTTTCATCGCCGACGAGGCTAGCTCGGCCCCGCACCAGAATCGGTCAACCGACCGCGCTGAGATCGGCCGGTTGCGGACTGTTCACCTCGGGCGACTCGTCCGGCGTCGGCCTACGGTCCCAGAGCGCGCGAAACGCCAGCAGGGCCACGACGAGCAGCGCCAGCCACGCGATGCCGGCGATGACGACTTCGCGGTGCACCCAGTCGGAGGCGTGGGCGCGGTCCCAGTGCCAGGGAAGCGCGTGGCTCCAGCGGTCGTACACGATGATCAGCAGTGCACTCGCCGCGATGTTGTACACGACCGCGGCCCACACATCGATCAGGAACGCGGCGGCCACCGCCCACACGAGATAGCGACCCCCGGTCGCGGTGCTGAGCAACAGGATCAGCACGAAGGTGAGCCCGAACGCCTCGTTCGCGGCCGAGGGACGCTTCCACAACAACAAGACCGGAATCGCGGCGGCGACGACGAGGAGCACAGTGCGTCCCGAGCCTTCGAGTGTCGCGATCGCGTGCTTCGACGCGCCGAGCTTGGTTGCGATCTCGACGAGACCCCACTTGCCCGGGTAACCCTTGAACCCGAGGACGTCCGCCTTGAACGGAGTCCACCGCTTCACGATTACCGGGATCCACAGCACCACGAAGACCACACTGCTGCTCGCCAGGAATTCGTACAGCCGTCGCCGACCCGAACGCGCGACGAGGAGCAGCAGCAACGGCAACGCGACGATCGGGACGATCTTGACGCTCATCGCGCCTGCGTACGCGAGACCGGCGAGCGCTGCGGACCGATTGTTGACCAACAGAGAGAAGCTCAGGAAGGTGAGCATCAAGAAGACGGGGTCGGTGTTCCCGTGAAAGCCGGACACGATGATGAGGGCCGGGCTCGCCGCGACCATCACGCCTGCGATCGTCGCCTGCAGGAGTGAACGACGACTGCGTACGAGCTCGAACACGAGCATCGTCGTGACGATGTCGGCGAGCGTGGCCGGCACCCGGATCATGAATCGGAACGGGATCCCGAGGTCGTCCAACTTGTTGAACAGGACCAGCATCCATCCCATGAGGGGCGGGTGGTTGTAGACGGGGAAGAGGTGTGTACCGATGAGGAAGCGGTGCCCATAGATGTCGATGGGCCCATACCGACGCACGCCTTCCGCGAACTGCGCCCAGTTGAAGACGTCGTTGGTGCCCTGCGTGGTCGCGGCCAGGATGAGCTTGATGACGGTCGCCGCGAGTACGACGACGAACACCAGGAGCCGCATCCGCCCGACGCGCGAGTCCCAGAACCACGCACGGAGACGGCCCATCACGGGTGGCGACTGTACACACCAACCTCTCGAAAACCGTGGCTAGGCCGGGTGGTCGGTTCGATCCCGGTAACCGGAAGCCCTCCAGAGCGCCGGGTCATCTGCGCGCCTCGGTCGTCGCTGCGATGAACGATGACGTCGTCCGATCGCGGTCGCAGACGACGGGGGACCAGAATCTCGGGAGTCGGCGCGCGCACGCCTTGAAGCCCATACGTCTCGCCGGCCGATCGACCGGCAGCCGATGCCGCGGGGCCGGCCCGCAGAAGAGCGGCCCTGACGGCGGCGACTTCCGGAAGGGGAATCGGGGCGAAGCTACCGCGTCACAACGCCACTACGGGTCGAGGCGGTGGACGAGTTGTTCGCTGTGTTCGACCCGGCCGCGGAGACGGTCGAGGTGTTCGCGGGCTTGGTCGCGCTGCCCAGTCGCGCGGTCGAGTTCTCTCGTCGCCTTCGCGACGTCTGACTCGGTGGCCACGACGCGCCGGTCGGCTGCGTTCACGGCTTGCTCCGCCGCTTGCAGTTCACCGCGCTGCTCTTCGAGCTTCTCGCGCGCCTTCACGAGGCGGGCCGACGGAAGGCGCGGCGTCGGCGTCGTCGATGGTGGGGTCGTCGTCTTCGGTGGCCGGGCGGGCGCCGGCTCCGACGTCCGCGCCGGTCGGCCGGTCGTGGGAGTCAGGCCGGCGAACATCTCCTCCGAACCGTCTGCGCCCGACGACCCGTCGTCGAGCTCCCCGCGCGCCAGCGCGTCGGTCAGCTCCGCCGACGCGACGACGGCATTGAGCATGTTCTCGATGTCGCGCGTGTAGGTGCCGCGAGATCGGCTCGACCGCTCCACGACTTTGTCGGCCGCGTCCGACACCGCCGACATCGCTTCCCGACGACGGGCGAGGGCATCGCGAAAGTCATCCGCGGCGCTCCCTTCGAGCAGTGCCTGCTGCGCCGCGCGCGCCGTCTCCGCGGCCGTCGCCATGTGCTGCACGAGGTCGGGGTGTTCGTTCGCGACCTGATTCAACGCCCATACCGGGACCGTCGGCCGGCGCAGCGCCTTGACCTCGGCCGCCTCGTCCTTCTCGCCGCGGGCCCGGAGCTCGCGCACGAGCTCGGTACGACGCGCGACGAAGTCGTTCGGGTCGACGCGGAACAGATCCGGGCGTGAGGGCGACATGACGTCACCCGACCGACGCGGCTTCGACGCGCCTGATACGGGAGAGGCGCACGCGCCCGTCGAATCCCTTCAGTGAGAAGTTGCCGGCGGTTCGGTACGAGAACACCGTCGACCCTTCGATCGCACCTCGCGTCGCCGGATCGATCAGGACACTCGACGGGTAGGCGACGTTCACGGCTCGCGCCGCGAGGTTGACCACCAGTCCCGAGAAGTCGCCGTCTCGCGCCAGCACGTCGCCCGTCGCGATGCCCACCCGTACCTGGGGCAGAACATCGTGCTCCGAGAACGCGTCGACGAGCGCAAGTCCGATGTCGACCGCAGCTTGCGGGGCGGTCGCGATGAACATGACGCTGTCGCCGATGAGTTTGACGGCGCGGCCGCCGTGCAGCACCACGATCTCCGAAGCCGTTGCGTCGAACATGCTCAGCGCCCGCGAGAGCGCGGGGAGATCGAGTTGTTGGGTCCAGGCGGTGGAGTCGACGAGATCGACGAACCCCACACTCCCATGGACGAGATCGATCCCGGCCGAATTCTCCAGCATCGCCATCGGGCGAAAGCCGCGCTCGATGTGATGCCGCAACAGCGTGTCGAAGCCGCCCGCCAAGGAGTCGAGCAGCACGATCGACTCGGCGTTCGCGCGCGCCAACTCGAGGCCCGAAGAGTCGCCTTCGATGGCCTGCGGCACCACGTTCACCACGAAGGCAGTCACTGACGCGTCGGCCACTCGAGCGGCCGCCGCACCCAGGACGCGGATCAACTGAATGGTGACGTCCTCGCCGAAGAACTCGATACCGGCGCGCATGCCGATCAGAATCTCGACGTCACGGGGCCGGAACATCCGGGCGCGCGGGTCGGGATCGGGCTCTGGAAACCCGGCGGCGCGCCAGGTCCGTGCGATCAACTCGTGATCGACGCCGGCCGCCTGGGCCGCTTCGTCGAGCGTCAGTCGTTCGCGATCCTTCCAGAGCGCGAGGTTCGACGCGATTACAGGGAATTCGTCCTTCTCCGCCGCCAGGAGGTCGTCGAGCGTTGCACCTAGTCCGATGAGATATTCGAACAAGGCGAGCCGTTCGGATGCATCCTCGGAGTCCGGGTCATAGAGACCGGCCGCTCGCAACTCGTCCGGCCCGGGCCGATCGTCTGCCACGATGCATCTTCGCGCCGGTTCGGCGGCTCCTGCCGACCTCGTCGGATTTCGTTGACTACTGACGGCCGACATTCGACACGACCGAGGTGTGTGCTCGCGCACCCTCGGGGAGGAACGTAGACAACGACCCGGGAGGAGCAACTGATGGCGGAACGAGGCAGCACGCGGCATTCGGCGCGCGTCGACGAAGAGTTGGCGGGCGAGGTCGAGCCTCTGGTGCGCGGTGCACCGGTCGAGGCCCGCGTCGAGGAGTCGCGACAGATGGAGCCGGCCGCCGAGGGCGAGCCCAACCCGGATGGCATCACGACCGTCGACGATGTCGAGCTGCGGTCGCTGCTGGCGGTGTCGTTGCGTCCGAGTGCGTTTCCCGGAGACCGCGCGCGGTTGCTCGAAGTCGCCACCGAAGAGCACGCGGAGGATCGCGTGTTGGAGTGGCTGGCGTTCCTGCCGGCGGCGCACGAGTTCGACACCGTGCAGAGCGTCTGGGAGGCCCTTGGTGGGGGCCACGAGACCCGCGACGCGCCGGATATCACGCGAGCCGAGTCCGTCGAAACGCCGCTCCCGTCGATCCAGACGCCGCCGCCGATCGAAACGACTGTGCCGCCCGCGCCGACCTCTGCTGCGCAGTCCTCGCAAGAAGCGACCGACAGTCCGTCGTTGGTCGGGCGTGCCGTCGGCATCGCGTTCGCAGGTGTCAGCATCGCAGTGGGAATCACGGTCGAGGCCGTCCGCTTCATCCGCCGGAGGTTGTAGCTACGGCGTTCGGACGACTTTCACGTTCGGCGTCGCGTGCCGAAGCAGGGACTTCCGGCCCTATCGATCGTCTGTCGTTGCGCGGTTACCTGGTTCCGTGCACGACGAAGGCTTGACGGGCGTCGAAGCGCCGGGAACCGTTGATCTCTATTGGATCCCCTTGGGCGCGGGCGCGCACGTCGTGCGCATCAACGGTCTGGCATTCGAGTGGATGTCGGCTCGTGTGCAACGACGACGTCGCTGCGACCTCTATCACTCGGCGTTGGTGGTCCGCGTTCCGGACGGGCACTTCGTGATCGAGATGGCGCCGATTCCGGACTCCCACGGCGACCAACGCGGGGTCGTGGCCGAGGGCCCCGTCGGGATCCGATCGTTGGGACGCTTCCGGATCTTTCGCTACGAGAACCGGTGCTGGCGCGACGGTCGGATCCCCGACGTCAAGGCCGCGGTCGGGAGCCCCGTGCGCGTGAGCTCCGACGCGGCGGTGGCCCGGCGCATCCTCGAGGTGCTGCCATCTGTCCCGACTCCCGTCTGGGGTCGCGACGAGTTCGACACCGGCGAGATGTGGAACTCGAACTCCGTCGTCTCCTGGGCTCTGGTGCGCAGCGGAGCCGACGTCTCGCGTGTTCAGCCGCCGCTCGGAGGTCGCGCACCCGGGTGGAATGCAGGACTCAGCGTGGCCGCGCGTGCGTGCGGCGATTATCGCGCACGTGGTGCGAAAGACCCCGGGCGATGCAGCGCTCAACCGGGAGAGCGTGCCGAACGCCGATTCCGTGACCATCCAATGTCCCCCGAGCGCATTCACGGGTCGGAGAACCCATAGACCCGCGAGAAGGGGGAAGAGGTCGGATGTAGGAGCGGAGTACGCCCCCGGGACTCGAACTCGGAACCTGCAGGTTAAGAGTCGTCCTCGGGGAGACCGTGGGCGTACGTCGTGGTTCGCGGATGTGCGCTGATCTGCGGGTTCGCGTTCAGCTCGATTGGAGCTTGGCCGCTCTCGCTCGCACCGCCGTTTGCAATCCGTTCGCACCCGACATCGACCCCGCCCGTCTGGTTCTGCCGCGGCCGCGGTGCCCTGATGGCGGACAGCGCTCTCGTGGTGGTCATCCGGTAACAAGGCATTGCCACCCCGATTACGTGGAGCGTCGACCGGTCGCTGCGAGTTCCGATCGGCGGTCATGTGCGCGGCCGCGTGGTCGTGCACCAGGTGTTCGTCGGGGGCACCAAGCGCCATCTAGTTCCGTATGGGAGGACAGCGCAGCTCTACAACATCAACATCGACAGGCCCTGACCGCAACCCGGCAGACGTAGCCAGACCGGTAACGGTCGCGTGAGTCAGTTCGGCTCGCGTGAGAACCCGGCGCGCCGCTACCCTTTGGTCAGATGGTCGGGGCACGTTCGGTGACCGCGTCCGCGACGACGCGTGCGTGCGGCGAGGTCGAGTTCACCGCGTTATCGACCGTGGCGCTCTGTCGCCTCGGTCAACGGAGAACGATCAGCTGCTCGATGCACCCCGGGCCCAGGCCAGGGACTCGGAGTTGATCGCGACGGTCTCGCCGATATCGACCACGGGGACGACATTGACATCGTTCCAATAGACGAACTTCGAGACGAACGAGGCGACGACCTTGGGGTCCTCAGCCTCGACGAGGACGTAACCACTGTCACCGTTCAAATGCCCCACGAAGGCAGCGACCGTCAACCCCTTCTCTGGTTGCCACTTGCCGAATGCTTTCAGAAGTGCGTCCTGATTCGCGAAATTCTGGTCGTGGCTGAGGCCAGCTGTACGAACGGAGTACTCAATCATGTACTTCATGTGGTCCTCTTCACCGTTGCGCCTTTGGGATGGAGCAAGGTGCTCGCCCGTGAGTACCCTTCCACCACCCGGTTTCACTTCACTGTCTCGCTAGACCACGCAACCTGGCAGCAACGCGCAGCGATCACGTGAGCGCACGTTGCAGCCGATACACGCGCACCGATTACCCTCTCCGGGGCGCGCGTCGGGTTGCGGGTCCCTCAGGACTTGGTTCTGAGGCTCCGATGGGCGGCGTAGTTAGGGTGCTGCCACACCTTCGTGGATGATCCTGGCCACCTTGTCGGGCCGACTCCGCGAGAGTCGAATGTGGGTTGGCATGACTACGGGTGCCGAGTGCCATGTCCGTTGGATCGATCAAGGTCAGGACTGCTCGGACTGAGCGGTTAGGTGCTCCCCATGCGTTTCTCAATTCGGCCTACGGTCCCGCTCGTCGTCGTTGTGCTCGCGGGATCGTGCAGCTCGAGCGCAAAGCCCACGGCCCGTGTACGAGCTGCGACGAGCACGACGGCCGTAACGGCGACGACAACCGCGCCGCGTGACGAGGCTATTTATGCGTCGCCCGGGCCATACAAGGTCGGCTACACGACGTTGCGGATGCCTGATCGCTACGTCGACGTCTGGTATCCCGTGGATCAGAACGCGGTTGAAGGTAGGCCGAAAGCGACCTACAACCAGCGGACACCGCTCCCACGCGACCTCAAGCATTTTGTGCCGGACGCATACAACACCGTGGTCACTATGGAGGCATACAAGGACGTCGCCGGGAGCGCGAAGGGTCCGTTTCCGGTCTTATTGTTCAGTCACGGCGCCAGCGCTTACCGGATGGCCAACTCAGCACTCACAGCCGGTATTGCGTCGTGGGGCTTCGTCGTCGTGTCGGCTGACTACCTCGAACGTGGTGTCGTGACACAGCTGCCGGGCCAAAAGTCACTGACGCTCGATCCCAAGCGCGACAAACGCCTGATGCTCGCGAGCCTCGACCTGATCAGCAAGGAGAACGATCGCGCCGCATCACTGCTGCACGGCATCATCGACGGAACTCGTGTCGCGGCTGCCGGACACTCAGCGGGTGGCACTACCGCCTTCGACGCACTCAACGATCCCCGCGTGAAAGTCGCGGTCGGGTGGGCGCCCTCGGCGCCATCGGCAACGCCTGCCGACAAACCGACCATGATCATCGGCGCGTCTAACGACATCGGGGTGCCGCCAACGCAGCTTGCAACAACCTACGGATCCTTCCCGGCGCCGAAACGACGCGTCGAGATCGGCAATGCCGGCCACAACTCTTTCACCGACCTGTGCCTGGTGACCCGAAGCGGCGGCGGCATGGTGCAGTACGCGGCGAAGAGCCACCTTGTAGGTCAAGCCCTAGCCAAGCTTTTGCTGAACGGCTGCGAGAAAACGGCACTCACCCCCGAGCAGTTCTTTCCCGTAGTGCAACACTTCACGATCGCCGAGCTCCGGTCGGTGCTTCGCATCGACACCGAGGAAGTCGGCCTCGGCGACGCCATCTCACGCGCGTTCCCCGGTATCACAATGACCTACCGTCACCAACGGTGACTCACCACGGCCAGAACCTTGAACCACGTTACGAGCGTCCCAAACGCGCCCGCGAATCCCGAACCAGGGGTATGACGCGCCGGCTCTGAGCACGTTCGCGAGTTCGGCGCCCGTACGCAGACGATGACTAGGGTGCCGCTACGACACTGTCCCTTCCATCCGCGGCAACCGGAATCCAGAGCGGCTGCGGCTTCAGGTGGTCATCGCAATGCTTCGTCGAGTGCTTGTGATGGTGATCTCCATCCGAGGGTTTGTCGAGGCCTGCCGTTGAGTTCGGCTGCGACGTCGTCGAGATCGGCTTGTGTGAAGT
>JAODBI010000391.1 GCA_025463875.1 Actinomycetes bacterium | reverse complement strand
CACGGGCCGCGCGCGTCCAGCGATCCAGGTCGGGCCCGGGTGCGCCGGGATGATCTGTCTCCAACAGCGAACGGATGACGTCGGCACCGAGCGGGCCGAGCTCGATGAGGTCCCCGATGCCGGTCATTCGCGCGACGAGACCGGCAACCTCGTCGACGCCGGGACGAACGGCGACGATTACCGGCACCGCAGCGACCAGTTCCTCCAGTACCGCGCGCGTGTCGGGGTCGCACCAATGCACGTCGTCGACCACGAGCGTGGCGGTCCGCAACGCCGCGCTGAGTTTGCGCACAACCTCCGGCGGTTCACCCGCGAGCGGCGTGCCGAACGCCTCCCGCAAGGCGAGGTACGGCTCCCACCGGAGCATCTCGAACGCGCGCCCCCGCCGCACCGGCACGCGGGCCGACCCGATGGCGGCATCGAGGACTGCGGTCTTGCCGATGCCAGCCTGCCCGCTCACGACACAGGAGCGCCGCTCGTCGATCGCGGCGACCAGGCGGCGGAACTCGGAGTCCCGCCCGTAGAGTCGATCGAGCGCGGTCACCGCCCGAAACCTACTTCGACCCAAAGGCTCGGCGGCCCGAGTGCTTCAGTGCGATTGAACCGTCGATGTTCGATCCCGAGCCAATCACATACCGCGTTCGCAAGCTGGTCAACTGACCGTTGGAACGTACAGCCGATCAGAGCCGAGCGAACTCTGTCCCGACCTCAAGCCGCGTGAGCGGTCAGGTGCCACTGGATAGCCAACGTCGACAAGATCGCGGCGCTCGCGCTGCGGATCGTGGTCGCCGGCCACAAAGCCCCCGACGCGCGCGTCGACGACCTCATCAGCGGCAGCAAGCGGCAATCGACGACCTCGACGAAGCCGCGGAGGCCAGCGCGTCGCGCGACGAACTCGTCGAGAAGATGCTGGCCGTCCACGGAGACCGCGGCAACCTTTTCACCTTGCGGACTCGCGCCACGGTGTGGGACACGTCGGCGTACATCGCGCGTGTGCCACCGAGTCGGGTGACATGAACCTGAGCGCTGCAGTGCCGTTGTGGTCGTTGAAGACTTGCTCCGTGTAGACGCGGATGAGCTTCGTGTTCACGTGCGCGTCGCCGCGCGTCGCGCGGGGATGCGGGCGTCGATCGGCATCCGTAGCCCGGTAGCGCCTGAGGTAGCGTCAACAACATAGTAATCGCTACGCTGGCCGCAAGAGAGACCTCGGTCGGAAGCGAGAAACGATGCCTGGTGTCTTCGACGGTCTACGGGTGCTCGATATCTCGTCGGGTATCGCCGGGCCGATGACCACGATGCTGCTCGCCGACAACGGCGCCCTCGTCACCCGCATCGAGTCACCACGGGGCGAGCCGTTCGGTGCCCACAGCGGTTCCCGAGTATGGAATCGGGGCAAGCGCAACGCGGTGCTCGATCTGGAGACCGACGACGGCCTCTCGACGTTTCGCGCGCTCGCGGCGTCGGCCGACCTCGTCGTCGAGAGTTTCTCGCCGGGCACGTCGCAGCGGCTCGGCATCGATCACGCGACGCTCGCGGTCGGCAACGCCGGACTGATCACCTGTTCGATCACCGGGTACGGCCGGCTCGGCCGCGATCGCGACCGCCCCGGCTACGACGCCCTTGTCGCGGCGCGCACCGGCCTGTTCTACGACCAGAAGGGACGACGCGGTACCGCGATGGAATACATCTCCGGTCGTCCCGGGCCGGAGCCGGAGTTCGATGCACCCGCTGATCTCGTACGCGGCACGAATCGTCCGGGGCCGATCTTCCCGCGCACACCTTGGCCGAGTATCGGCGCGATGTACTTCGCGACCTTGGGCATCGCGGCCGCGCTGCGAGCGCGTGAGGTCACGGGTCAGGGTCAATGGGTCGAGACGTCGCTGCTCCAAGGCGCGCTCGCCTCGGTGTGTCTGAACTGGCAGCGCGTGGAGAATCCCGACGCGCCCTTGTACTGGATGTGGCCCGTCGACTCGCGTTCGCTCGAAGGCCTCTTCGAGTGCTCCGATGGCCGATGGGTGCACCATTGGACACTTCGACCGAGCTGGGTGCTGACCGCGGCCGAAGGCGACGACCTCGCGCACGTCGATCTCGGTGCGGCCTACAGAAGCGATCCGGATCGTGTCTCCATGGAGCCCGACGGGATGCTGACGGGGCTGTTCCTCCATCCGCTGCTGACCGACGCGTTCCGGAAGTTTCCATCCGATGCGTGGGTCAAGGCCGGTGAGGCCGCCGGAATCGGAATGGCGCTCGTGCGGTCGCCGGCCGAAGCGCTTTCGGATGAGTCGTTCATTGCCGACGGGTGCGTCGTCGAAACCGACGACCCCGAAGTCGGGCGCATTCGGCACGTCGGCCCGGTACTCGAGTTCTCCGCGACGCCGGGCACGGTCGCCGGGCCGACCGCGCGCCCCGGCCTGCACACCGAGGAAGTCCGCGCCGAGGCGGCCGCGCCGAGGGCGACGCCGCCCGCCGCTCGACCGCGGCGAGGAGACCTGGCCCACGCGCTGCAAGGTGTGCGCGTCCTCGATCTGGGCCTGGGTGTCGCCGGTCCGTTCGCCGGTCGTGTCCTCGCCGACCTCGGTGCCGACGTGATCAAGATCCACGCGCTGCACGACACCTACTGGACCGGCACGCATATGGGCCTCGGAACCAATCGCGGCAAGCGCAGCATTGCAGTGAACCTGAAGCATGACGGCGGTCGAGCCGTACTCGACCGGCTCATCGAACGCGCCGACGTCGTCACGACGAACTGGCGACCCGGCGCGGCCGCCCGGCTCGGCATCGACTACGAATCACTGCGCGAGCGGTTCCCGAAGCTCGTCTATTGCAACACGCGCGGGTACGAGAAGGGACCGAGGTCGGATCTTCCCGGAACCGACCAGACCGCGGCGGCCCTCACAGGCGTCGAATGGGAAGACGGTGCTTGTGACGCGGGCAACCCGCCGCTCTGGAGTCGATCCGGGATGGGCGATACCGGCAACGCGCTTCTTGCCGCCATCGCGATCACGGCCGCGCTGTACCACCGCGATCGCACCGGAGAAGGGCAGTCCGTCAGCACGTCCATCGTGAACGCGCAGCTGCTCCTCACGTCGTACGCGTGGATCCATTCCGACGGGACGCCGACGCAGTGGGGCACGGTCGACGCCCAGCAGTACGGCTTGTCGCCGTTCTATCGCCTCTACGAGTGCGCCGACGGTCGATGGTTGTTCGTCGCGGCGGTCAAGAACGAGCATCGCATCTCTCTGGCTGCCGCCTTTCGCGACGATCGGATCGCGCTCGAGAGTTCGGAGAAGGTCGCCGCGATTCTCGAGTCGCGCTTGGCCGAGCATCCTGCTGCGCAGTGGTGCGAGGCCCTCAACACTGCAGGGGTCCCGGCCGAGGTCGTCAACGAGGAGTACTGCCGCACGCTCTTCGACGATCCGCAGGCGCGCGCAGCACAACTCGTCGCCGAGACGCGGGCCGGCAATGTGGGGCGATTCGAAGACCCCGGGCTGCTCGTCAATCTGTCCGCAACACCGGGTGTCATTCAGCGGGGGCCGTGCCTGTGCGGCGAGCACACCCGCGAGATCCTGCTCGAACACGGTTACACCGCTGCGGAGATCGCGACACTCGAAGCGGACCGAACGATTCTCGACGCGCCGGTCGCGGCGCCGTGACGATCACGCCCACAACGATCGACGCCGACGTTCGACTCGTTGCGCCGACCGGAATCGAGCGGATCGTCGCGGACGTGTTCTTCCCGCCTCCGCCCATGCGCCGCGTCGCGCGCGCCGTCGTCGTGTGTCTTCCCGGCGGCGGAATGTCACGGGGTTACTTCGATCTGCACCCCACCGACGACGAGAACTCGTACAGCATGGCGCGCTACCTCGCCCGGGCAGGGTTCGTGGTCGTGACGCTGGATCCGCCGGGCGTGGGGGAGAGCGACCGGCCCGCCGACGGCTACTCCCTGACCCCGCGCGTGGTCGCGGACGTTTGCGCCTCTGCGACCGCGAACATCCTCGACCGTCTACGCAACGGATCTGTCGACCGCGGAGTTGGTCCCCTCGAAAACCCCATTGCGATCGGTCTCGGTCACTCGGCGGGCGGGCTTCTGACCGTCGTCCAGCAGGCTCGCCACGATTGCTACGACGCACTCGTCCTGCTCGGCTTCTGCGGACGCGGGTTGATCGATGTTCTGACCGACGACGAGCGCCGCTTCGCGGATGATCCAGCGGGCTTGCGTTCGGCGCTCGCGACGCTGACGGAGGAACGTTTCGGTGATTCGCTTCCCGTGCGGAAGAACTCGACCGCTTCGCTCCTCGTGCACGGTGAACCACCGGCGGCCGCGATGAGGGCATTGCGGGAAGCGACGGCTCCGCTCCTCGGTCTCGTCGGACTCACCTCACTCGTGCCCGGCTCGATCCGAGTGGAGCTGGATGCCGTCGAGGTCCCCGTGTTCATCGGCGTCGGCGAACACGACATCACCGGGAGGGCCCAGGAGATACCCGACGACTTCCCGTCGAGTCGAGACATCACGCTCTTCGTTCTGGCCGCGGCCGGTCACACTCACAACGTCGCCGCTACGCGGGCGCGATTGTGGCGACGTACCGCACAGTGGATCGACACCATGCGCGGACTTCGAGCGTGCGGACTTCGAGCCAGCGGACTTCGAGAGGAAGGCGAGATGGCGTGACCCGACCCGCACCGATCGTCACCGACGACAATGCGAGCTTCTGGGAAGCCGCCCGCGGCGGGAAGCTCGTCGCGCAGGGTTGTCGCGAGTGCGGCCGTCTCCGCCATCCGCCTCGGCCGATGTGTCCCGAGTGTCATTCGATCCAGCAGGAAACCGTCGAGCTGGCGGGTACCGGAACCGTGTACAGCTACGCCATCCTCCATCATCCTCGGAATCCCGCCTTCACCTATCCCGTCATCGCGGTGCTCGTCGACCTCGACGAAGGGGTTCGGATCGTGTCGAACCTTGTCGGCGTCGAACCGGCCGACGTCCGGATCGGTGCTCCGGTGCACGTGACGTTCGAGACGACTGCCGACGACATGGCCGTCCCGGTCTTCGAGCCGGACGGACCGCCGGCATGAGCGCGTCGCTCGGTGGTTCGACCGCCATCGTCGGTATCGGCCAGACCGAATTCTCCAAGGCGGCCGGTCGCAGCGAGACGCAACTCGCGAGCGAGGCGATCGTCGCGGCGCTGGCCGATGCCGGCCTCACAACCGACGACGTCGACGGCTTCGTGAGCTACACGATCGACCCGGTATCGGAGACGGAGCTTGTCCGCGCCCTTGGGACTCCCGAAGTCCGTTGGTCGAGTCGTGTGCCCTACGGCGGCGGAGGTTCGCAAGGTGTCTTACTGCATGCCGCGGCTGCCGTCGCCGGCGGCGCGGCTCGCGTGGTGGTCGCGTACCGGGCGATCAAAGCGCGGTCCGGGGCGCGCTTCGGCCGCGCGCAGGTGAGCTCGCGCGCGACGTCGTCGCACGAGGGGAGTACCGCGGGCCAGTGGTGCTCGCCATTCGGGGTGCTGACCCCGGCATCGTGGATGGCCCTCAACGCCACGCGGTACATGCACACGTACGGCGTCACCAGCGCGGACTTCGGTCGGGCCGTCGTACAACTGCGCGACTACGCGTCGACGAATCCGAACGCCCACTTCTACGGAAGTCCGATCACGCTCGACGATCATCAGGCATCGCGTTGGATTGCCGAGCCCGCAATTCGATTGTTCGACTGCTGTCAGGAAACCGACGGTGCGGTGGCTCTCGTCATCACGGCGGCCGACCGGGCGCCCGACACTCCTACACCCGTCATCATCGCGGCTGCAGCAACTGCCGGCCTCTTCGAGGAGGAGATCGCGAGCAACCACTACCGTCCGAACCTCGAGGTGATGGACGGATCGGTCGCCCTCGCCGCCCAGCTGTTCGGCGCGGGCATCAGCCGCGCCGACGTCGACGTCGCCATGATCTACGACGCGTTCTCACCGATCCTCCTCATGCAGCTGGAGGCCCTCGGCTTCTGCGGATTCGGTGAAGCCAAGGACTTCGTCGCCGACGGGAACCTCGCGCCCGCCGGCCTGTTGCCGTGCAACACGAACGGAGGACTCATCGGCGAGGGCTACATCCACGGTCTGAACCTGACCGTCGAGGCGGTTCGGCAGCTACGGGGCACGGCGGTCAATCAGCTCGACGCTCCTCACACCGCTCTGGTCAGCGCGAGCCGCACCGGCGTCATCCTCCAACGTCCTTCGTGACTTCCCCGCGGGCCGGGACCGCATATCGTGAGTCGTTCGCCTCCTTCGTCGACGAGGAAAGAGCCAGCTGACATGAGCCCGAGCGGCGTTGCAGTCCCGCGTGATCGCAGTCGGCGTCGCCGAAAGTCGGGCGACCCCGACGAGGTGAGCGGGCGAACTCAGATCATCGACGCCGCGATCGAGTCCATTCTCGAGGTCGGGTTCTACCGTTCGAGCACCAATGAGATCGCCCGGCGCGCGAATGTCAGCTGGGGTGCACTGCAGTATCACTTCGGAACGCGCGAAGCGCTGCTCCTCGCGATCCTCAAAGAAGTCGATCAACGATTCATCGATGATCTCCGGAGTGCACGCATCGAGGGTGACACCGCCGAGGAGCGGATCTACTCGCTCTATCGCCTTCTCGCCCGTCACTATGACAGTCCGAGCTCGTTGGTACGGCTGCAGATCCTGCTCAACCTGCAGCACGATCCGGACACATCCGCCGACGTCATGGCCGAGATCGCCGAAACCGCGGCCCAAGCCGAGACGCCCCTGCGGCAACTTCTTCGCCAGGCGATCGGAGGGAAACCGAACAGGGCGAGCGTGGATGCGCTGTTCCATGCCCTGCGCGGGTTCGCACTCAGCCAGCAAATTGCGACTGCGGTGCCGATCGAGGGCTCGCGCGCTCCCGGTCCCGATGCGGTGAAGCTCTTTATTCGGGGCCTGGCCGCCACCGAAGCGCGGGCTCCCGACAAACGCTGAGCCCGACATGCGATCGGATGCAGCCTCTCGACGCTCGACTCCGCGTGTTCACGAGAGCCGGGCCCTCGCCGCCGAGGTTCCTCAGACGAGGATCGCGACCTCGCGGTAGCCGCGAACGGTGCTGGTGTGGACCCGCGTCACCCCGGCGGGATCGACCTCCCAGATCGGAAATCGTTGCAACGTCTCTTCGAGGGCGACGCGTCCCTCGAGGCGCGCCAACGCGGCACCCAGGCAGAAGTGAACGCCGTAACCGAACGACAGGTGGTGCTGCATGTGGCGCCGCACATCGAAGCGGTCCGGATCCGGGAACGCGCGCTCGTCGCGTCCCGCGCTTCCCGTCAGCAGCAGGACCTTCGCGTCCTTGGGGATGTCGACGCCGTGCAGCGAGACGGCGCGGGTCGTCCATCGGCCTTGCACCGGCGACGGTGCTTCGAAACGGAGGAGCTCCTCGACGGCGTTCGGAATGAGCTCCGGATGAGCGACGAGATCGGCGCGCGCGTCGGGGTGTGCGGACAGCACCACCGCGGCGTTCCCGAGGAGCTTCGCAACCGTCTCGGTTCCCGCGCTGTAGAGCAGGAGCGCGAAGCGCGTGCATTCGTCGGGCGTCAGGCGTCGCCTGTATCCGTCCGCGGCGGTGACCTCCGCCCGGATCAGGTCGCTCACCATGTCGTCGCGAGGGTCCGCGGTGCGCGTCTCGACCAGCTCGCTCAGATACGTGATCAGTTCGAGCCCGGCGGTCGCGGCAGTCTCGTTCATCGTTCCGACTCCGGGCTCGATGTGGAACATCGTGTCGACGAGCCGGCGTTGTCGCTCCTGATCCTCGGGCGGCACTCCGACCAGCGACGAGATGACGCGCGAGGGCAACTGCGCGGCGAACTGTTGCACGTAGTCGAAGCGGTGGGTTCCGACGAACGGATCGAGGAGCTCCGCACAGAGCGCCCGAATCCTGCCCTCGAGCGCGGCGACGCGCCGAGGTGTCAGCGCCCGAGACACCAGAGACCGCAGCGCGGTGTGCGCGGGTGGATCGAGGAAGATCATCATCCCGAGCGCCGACATGTCGTCGCCCATGTTTTCGAGCACGGTGCCCCGCTCGGAGCTGTAGGTGACGGGATCCTTGTGGGCCGCTTCCACGTCGTCGAAGCGGCTGAGCGCCCAGAAGTCGTACTGATCGTTCCGGTACACCGGCGCGTGCTCACGCAGCTGACGCCACGCCCCGTACGGGGCGTCGTCGAGGTCGACGTCGTAGGGATCCCAGTTGAGCGTCGGTGCGTGCATGGCCGTCAGATGCCGAGCCATCGTCGAATCACCATGACCACAACCTAGTATCTACTATGGCACCGGGCTAGGTGACGCGAGGCTGTTCGGAGGGGCGTCCATGGACCGTCGAGGCGCGTGGCACGAGGCCTTCGAGACCGCGCCGAGCCGCGACGCCGTGTTCGACACGATGTCCGGGGTAGCACTCGATCCGGTCTACGGCCCCGACGACGGCGAGTTCCCCGGACAGTGGCCGTACACACGGGGCCCGCACGCATCGATGTACCGCTCGAAGCTCTGGACGATGCGCCAGTTCGCGGGCTTCGGTACCGCGGAGGACACCAACCAACGCTTTCGGCAACTCCTCAGTGCGGGGAGCAGCGGCCTTTCCACGGCGTTCGACATGCCGACGTTGCTCGGTTGCGACTCGGACCATCAACTCGCGCTCGGCGAAGTCGGACGCGCGGGCGTGGCGGTCGACACCCTCGCCGACCTGGAGATCCTGTTCGACGGTATCGATCTCGGGTCGGTGACCACGTCGATGACGATCAACTCCGCCGCCCCCACGCTGCTTGCGATGTACGTCGCGGTCGGCGACAAGACCGGCGTGCCGCGAGCGCGGTTGGGCGGAACGATCCAGAACGACATCCTGAAGGAATACCAAGCGAAGAAGGAGTTCATCTTCCCGCCGAGGCCGTCGATGCGGCTCGTGACCGACGCGATCCGATTTGCCTCCGCGGAGCTACCGCGCTGGCACCCCGTGTCGATCTCCGGCTACCACATCCGCGAGGCGGACTCGACCGCAGCCCAGGAGCTGGCCTTCACCTTGGCCAACGGCTTCGCCTACGTGGAGTCCGCGATCAAGGCCGGACTCGCCGTCGACGACTTCGCACCGCGCTTGAGCTTCTTCTTCAACGCGCACATCGACTTCTTCGAGGAAATCGCGAAGTACCGGGCCGCGCGCCGCATCTGGGCGCGGTGGATGCGCGACGAATACGGTGCCCTCGACCCACGTTCGATGCAGCTTCGATTCCACACGCAGACTGCCGGAGTGTCACTGACTGCGCAGCAACCGGAGATCAACATCGCCCGGGTTGCACTGGAGGCGCTCGCCGCGGTTCTCGGTGGGACGCAGAGCCTCCACACCGACGCGTTCGACGAGGCCCACGCTCTCCCGACCGAGCAGGCGGCTCGCATCGCACTACGCACGCAACAGGTGATCGCGCACGAGACGGGCACCGTCAATGTCGCCGATCCGCTCGGCGGCTCGTGGTTCGTCGAAGAATTGACCGACGAGCTCGAACGCCGGGCGGAGACGACGTTCGCGTATCTCGGCCGCCTCGGTGGTGGTTCGATGCTCGACGGGGTGATCGACGCGATCGAGCAGGGTTGGTTCCAATCGGAGATCGCCGATGCCTCGTACGATTTCCAGCGGCGACTCGATGCGGGCACGTTCGTCCTCGTCGGTGTCAACGGCTACACCGAAGGCGACGGGATCGCTCCCTCCACCCTCTCCATCGATCCGGTGTCGAGGAACGCCAACTCGCTCGCCTCGCCGAGGTGAAACGCGGCCGGGACGCCGACGCGGCCAGCTCGGCGCTTGCCCGCATCCAGCGCGACGCGGCTGATCCCGGTGTCAACCTCATGCCGGCACTGCTCGCGGCGGTGACCGCATACGTCACGGTCGGCGAGATCACCGCCGCATTGGAAACGGTCTTCGGCACGTGGGCGGAACGCGCAATCGCATGAATATCGGCGCATGAATATCGGCGCATGAAGATCGGCGAATGAAGACCCGAGTGCTCGTTGCCAAGGTCGGCTTCGACGGGCACGACCGCGGCATCAAGATCGTCGCCCGCGTTCTCCGGGATGCGGGGATCGAAGTGGTCTACGGCGGTCTTCGCAACACGCCGGAATCCGTCGCCGCGATCGCGCTGCAGGAGGATGTCGACGCCGTCGGGTTGTCGATGCACAACGGCGCCCACCTGACGATCGCTCCTCTCGTCACGCATGCGTTGCGCGAGGCCGGCGTCGAGTGCCCTGTGATCGTCGGCGGCATCGTCCCCGACGTCGATGTTCCAAGACTTCGAGACGTAGGCATCGCGGCTGTGCTGGGCCCGGGCGCATCGGCCGCCGACGTCGTCAACGCGGTGATGGCGGTCGTCTCGTGACGGGCGCCCGAAACGACCCGCGCCGGAGAGGTTGACCGGTCGAAGCGGCGTCCGGGGGAG
>JAODBI010000387.1 GCA_025463875.1 Actinomycetes bacterium | reverse complement strand
GACCACGGCGCCGGGGACGACCTCGGACGAGACCTCCGCGCTGCCCGTGATCTCGGTCGGCCACGCCTCGGCCACACCGACGATTGTGGTCAATGACGCGTAGCCGGCGTCCACGAGACCCTGATCGGAATCGGGAGGTGCAGGCACGCCCGTTGCGCGAAGCTCGAACTGCAGACCACCGCTGCCCGCCTCGGCGATGGCGGCGCGCACCGAGCCGAACGCGGCGAGACGCGCCCAGCGCACCCCGAGCACGTCGTCGTAGTCGAGGGCGGGCACGTTGAGATTGAGCACGCTGCGCGCCGGCGCGTCGAGCAGCATCGGGAGGACGTCGAGTGCGATGCGGACCGCGGTGTCGAAGCGGTACGGATCGGAGACGCCGACGCTCACCGCGAGCGCGGAACAGCCGAAGCTCTGTGCAGTGAGCGCGGCGCCGACAGTTCCCGAGTGCAGGATCGCGCGCCCGGTGTTGCATCCGGGATTGACACCCGACACGACGATGTCGGGCGGATCGCCGAATGCACCGAGTCGACCCGCGCACACGCACAGACCGGGGGGCCCGTCGATCGCGTAGGCCGTGATGTGCTCACAACCCGGCATCTCGACCTTCTCGACATCGAGATGCTGGTCGGCGTGGACGAGTCCGATCGCGGCGCCGATACCGCTGCGGTCACAGTCAGGCGCGACGACCGTCACGTCGAAGCCCGCTTCGTCGAGCCCGGCCGCCAGGAGGTGCAGCCCGGCCGACTCGATCCCGTCGTCGTTCGTCACGAGGACGCGCGTCACGAGTGGCAGTGATCGCCTTCACTCGGCGGTACGTCGAGTGCGGGGTTGCGATCGAAGAAACCGAAGGGTGACAGCAGGAACCCGGTGTACTCGACGGGCATCACGGGCCAGTCCTCGGGGCGGACGAAGTGCGTGACACCGAACGAGTACCAGACGACGAGATCGGTGTTGGCGACCGACCGGTCGTTCGCGGTCCAGCTCGGGAGTCCGTCGGCACCGGGATGCTGGTTCGGGTACTCGCCCGCGGCGCGCCGTTCGTGCGGCGAGTACGGAGTGACCCACAGGTTGTGCTGCGCGAACGTGGCGCGCTTGCCGACTGACGAGTCGGGGTGCGCGAGCAGCGTCGGCGTCGACATCGTCGGGACCAACTTGTACGACGTCGGCTGCCCCAGCCCGTTGCGGACTTCGGGGTTGACGATGCGCCACGTGCGCGACGCGACGGGATCGGTGTCGCGGATCGCTCCGAGCTCGGTCTCGAGCCGCGTCGACTTCGGCCGGAACGCGTTCAACCACGGGTTCTCCGGACCGGGCGGCATCCGTTCCGCGTCGACCTCGTAGATCTCGTTGGTCTCGCCGTCGACGTCGAAGTCGAGACGTGCGTTGAACATGTGTTGATGATGCGGAGCCGCGATGCCTTGGGCGATCACGTTGGCGTACCCGGGCTTGGTGCCCGCTTCGATCGCCATCGGCGAGACGATGCCGGTGAGCTTGACCTCGAGCTGGATGTTGCCATCGAGGTAGAAGTACCAGAAGAATCCGTATTCGTAGTTGCCGACAGTTGAAATGAAGCTGACGACGAGACGACGACTTCGCCGCACCTCGCTGGTGCCGCCCCAGAGGTCGACGTGCTTCCAGAGGATCCCGTAGTCCTCCTCGTGCATGCAGATCGCGTTCTCGATGACCCACGGCTTGCCGTGCTCGGTCGCGAGCGTCGCGTCGACGTAGCGGATCTCGCCGAGGCAATCGCAGCCGAGCTGCAGCGACTGCGTCATCCGGCCCAGGCCCCACTCGCCCGCGTCGAACGCGTTCTTCCAGCCGTGCAACGGATCGGGATCGCCGTAGGGAACGACCATCTCGCTGATCGACGCCCGGTGCAGGATCGGGCGCAGCCGGCCGTCGTCGTCGTTGTACGCGATCTGGTGGAGCACCAGACCCTCGAACGGATCGAACGCGATCCGGAACTGCCACTTCTGCCACTGCACCAGGTTGCCTTCGACCGTGAAGCTCGGCCCTTCGGGCTGGGTGATCGAGATCGGCTTCAGGTCGGTGCGCATCCGCGGCTGATCCTGCGCGAGGTAGCTCGCCCGGTTCGGCGGCATCGTCGTCACGCCGTGATCGTTGACTTCAAGCACTTCGTTGCGGCCGTTGTCGAAGTGCACGATGAGACCCTCGATCGGCCGGGCGTAGCCGTTGTCGCTCTGGTCGTCGCGCAGGAACGAGATGCAGCGCGAGATGCGCCGCCCGTCCTCGCAGTCGTACCCGAACACGCCGGCGGGCCACGGGTCGATCTGCACCCGGTCGATCATGTCGGCGGTGATGCCCCGGCGCGCCAACGCGGCGAGGTACTCGGGGTTGGCGCGGATCGTGCCGATCGCCTGCGCGGCCTCGTGCATGAGCAGCGTGGGCCGGACGTGGGAGATCTCGTCCCACTTCTCGATCACGCCCGCGCCGACGTCGACGATCGCCTCGACCACACCGCATTCGGGACCGGGCACGATGACGGCGCGCACGCGCCGCTCCACCGGTTCACCCGGACTCCACGCGGCGAGCGCCGCCTTCTCGGGCTCGTGCAACACGATGCTGGCGAAGAGCGCGCCCTCGGGCAGACGCCCGCTGTCGCGCAGGACTTCGACCGCGCGGGTGACCTCTTCACCCGTGAGCATCTCCAGGGGGTGCGCGACCCCGGACCCGGTCGACTCCGCTTGGGTCATCTCCTGCGTCATTGCGTGTTCACCACTCTCATCGACTCGGCGGCGCGGCCCTCGGGAAGCCCGGCCAGCTGCGCGGTCGCGCCCGTCCAGCTTCGCACCATCTCCGCGGTGGCGTCCGGATCGGGCAACTGGCTCTTGTGGCTCATCAATGCTTCGATCTTGCGGTCGACGGCCGTCGTGATGTCGACGTAGTGCGTCGCGGCGTCGACACCGCCACCCATCCAGAGCGCGGGAACGGTCCACGGCTCCAAGCCTTCGGCCTCGAGCTCCGGATGCGCCCAGCGGTTCCGCGCGTCGGGGTAGACCGCGCAGGCGGTGGCTTCGCCAGTGGCGAGATGGTCCGGGTGACTCGCGTAGATGCGGTCCCAGTTCCGGTCGGCGGACTGGGTCATGACGCGGTCGGGGCGCACGATGCGGATGATGCGGCTGATGTCGCGGCGCAGATCGAGCGTCGGCTCTACCCGGCCGTCGGCGTACCCGAGGAAGTGGAGGTCGTGGACGCCGACGATCGCGGCCGCGGCGCGTTGCTCGTCGCGGCGCAGCGGCGCCATCTCCGCGCGCGGAGTGCCGGTCTCCGCGCCGCCCGCGTCCCCGTCGGTGACGAGGCAATACACGACCTCGATGCCCGCGTCGGTCATCACCGCCACCGATCCGGCCCACCCGAAGTCGATGTCGTCGGGATGCGCCACCACGGCCAGCACCCGTTCCACGCCGGTCAGATCGAGCTCTTCCACTGCCGCACTCCTTCGCCGTACCTGATTCCTCCGGTACCTGATGTGCGACGCTAGTTGCCGTGACGACCTCGCCCTTCTCGGCGCGGGAGCTGGTCGGCCTCCTCGCCGACGACGACCGGCGCGCGGTGTTCGCGGCGCTGGTGCTCGGCGCGACCGACCTCCCGTCGGTGCGGGCCCGCTCGGGCCTGGAACTGCGCGCCGCCGCGAAGGCCGTGCAACGGCTCGTCGACGTCGGGCTGGTGGTCCAGGGCGACGACGGGATGCTGCATCTGCTCGGCGAGGCGTTCGCCCTCGCGGCGCGGGCCGAGGCCGCGCGCGCGCCGCGCAGCCGCGAGCACGACGACGAGCCCGAGGATGTCGCGCGGGTGCTCCGGATCTTCGTCCGCGACGGCCGGCTCACCTCGATCCCGACCGTCCATTCCAAGCGGCTGGTCGTACTCGACTGGCTCTCCCAGCGGTTCGAACCCGGGCAGCGCTACTCGGAGACGATGGTGAACCTGATGCTCGCGCAGGTGCATCCCGACACCGCCGCGCTGCGGCGCTACCTCGTCGACGACGAGTTCCTGTCGAGGGCCGACGGTGAGTACTGGCGCTCGGGTGGGAACTACGTGCCCGCTCCCGAACCACCTGCTCCCGACGCGCCGGCCTGAGCCTCGACCACCTGAGCCTCGACCATTCGTCGGATCCCGTCCTTCCATCCGACCGACGTGGGGCCGACGAGCTCTCGACGCTTCGAGTTCTCCGTCGGTATCCCGCCGATCGTGTGCAGCGTGCGGTCGAACTCCGGGACGACACCGACGAGCTCGCCCATGTACTCGCACCACGCTTCGATGCTCGTCTCGTCGTCACCGCCCCAGTTGATGATGGTCGCGGGAACGGTCGCGGCGGCCAGCATTCCCGGCAGCGTCGCGAGGATGTCGTCGTCGTGGATCGGGTTGAATCGACTCGGCCCGTTCGGGTGCACCGGCACCGCCATCCCGGCGCGCATCAATGCGAGGTGGAACGCGGGCCAGCCGCCTCCGTCTCCGTAGGGGACGTTGAGGCGCGCGATGGTCGTGGGTACGCCGAAGATCCGGCACGTCGTACGCACGACCGCTTCCGCCGCGATCTTCGAGATGCTGTACGTGGGCATCATCACGCGGTGGTTGTCGCCGAGCGGGTCGGTCTCGCGTTGCGGCGACCCGTCGGCCGCTTCGTATACGCCCGTCGACGAGCAGTGCAGAAACGCTTTGGCGCCGCGGCAGTGCGCCATGAGCAGACCGGCCGCCTCGGCGTTCCCCGCGAGATCGGTCTCCCACTTGTTGCTCTTGACGACGCCGAAGTTGCACACGTAGTCGACGTCGTCCGGAACGTCGTCGAACGTGCCGCGGGCGAGGTCGACGGAGACGCATTGCACTCCGGCCGCTTCCAGGCGCGCACGCAACGCGATGTCCTTGAAGCGCGCGATCGCGATGACGTCGTTCTCGACGGCGAGACCGATCGCGACGGGCAGCGCAACCTGACCGGTCGCGCCGGTGACGAGGATGCGATTTCCCCGGAGCGTCACGGCGTCACCGACAGCGCAGCCACGGTTGCGGGGTCGAGACCGGTGTCGGCCGGCAGCCGGGCCGCGACCGCGAGGACGAACTGATCGTCGGCGAGCTCGACATCGACGCCTTCGCCCTTCACCTGGGTCAGGCCGTCGTGCGCGTCGACCGACACATCGGGCTTGAGCTCTCGGATCGCGAATCGACCGAACCGCGCCTGCCACGCGTCCCGGTCGGCCGCTTCGCCCGGCGCCACCGGCACGTAGGCGTCGTCGGCGTGGGTGGCGAGCTCGAACGCGAGGTGGAACGCCTGCCAGCGGGCGGGATACGGCCCGACGCTGCTGTCGACGTCGCCGCCGTCGCGCGCCCGGAACGCGTCACGGTTCTGTGCGCTGTGCGTGCGCCAGAGGTCGAGCAGCTGCGCGGGCGTGCGGTCGTCGAGCTCACGGATGCCGATCTCGTTCGCCGACGCGAGATCGACCGCACCCTTCGCCCCGACGTCGGCGAGGAACTGCTGCACCGTGCCCTCGAGACACGCCTCGTTGTAGTCCTCGGTCGCCGCGAGGTGCGCCAGCAGGTCACGCACGCTCCAACCCGCGCAGCGGCTCGGCTTCTCCCAATCGCTTTCACTCGCCGCCGAGAAGAACTGGTCGAGGCGCGCACTCTCGGCCGCCATCAACTCGTAGGGATCGAGCCCCTCGAGATCGTGATCGTCGACCATCTCGCCTCCTCGTCACTGCGCCGAGCGGCTGCGCTCCCGTGGGATCCGCGGTGCGGCCGGGTTATCCCGACGTGCCGGTACCGGGCACCGTAACGCGCGCCCGGAGCCGGAGGCGCGGTTACCGCAGGCCGGAGTCGGAGTCGGCGCGGCAGGCGACGCCGGTCGCCGCGCTGACCTCCCGCAGCTGCATGGCCTGCTGCGCGGTGGGCTGTCCGGCACCGATGGCGATCACGAGCTTCTCCACGCCGGGTTTCGCGGCGAACACGCGCCCGACACAGCGGGCCAGGTCGCCGGGTGCGTGCGCCGTCGCCGCCCCGACGGTCACGTTCGATCGCAACGCCAGGAGCGTGACCGCGGAGTCGAGCGGCTTCGAATCAGGGACCGGCGCGCCGGTACCGGGGTCGCACGCGGTGAACTGCACCACGTCGGGCACCGAGTCGACGGTGGAACGCGACCGTCCTTTGGCCCACGACCGGAATGCGGCCACGAGGAATGCGCGGCTGTGGGGGAAACGCGGTTGGAGCGCGACGCGGTAACACATCGCGCCCCGGCTGCGGTAAGTGACGGCCTCACCGCCGCTCACCACGTCGGCCGCCGAGAGTGCGACGACGGGGTCGACTCGCATCGCAAGCGTGAGCAGGGTTTCGAACGGACCGAACGCCTCGGTCGGGCCGATCTGCACACCGTCGGCCGGGAGGGTGGGCACTTTCACGCCAACCGCGGTCGCGACATCGCCCGTCGAGATGAAGACACCCGACGACGGCGGATCACCGGTGAGCGCGGCGTCGACAGCGCCATTGCCCCCGGCGGCCACCAGGACGCGCACGGCCTGGGGCCCGAACTCGTAGGGCGCGCCCGTCAACACCTGGAGGATGTCGGGCACCGATGATGTCTCGTTCCCGACGCGCGTCGTCTCGGCCGCGCTCTCGCGGTCGTACTCCTTGTGGTCGGCGGCCGACAGCTGCTTGAGGTATTCCTGTTCGATCCGGACGGCGTCGCCTTCGATGAGTCCCTTCAGGCCCGAGCCGTCGGTGACCTTCGAATCGGCTGCTCGCTGTTGCAACTTCTGCAGGTGGAAGTGCTGATCCTGGAGAACGTGGGTCAGCTCGTGCGCGACGGTGACGCGGTGTGCGACGTCGAGCGTCGTACCGCGCACGAAGATTTCCTGACTCGGCAGGTCGTAGTACGCGAGCGTGTCGGAGGTCGACTGCGCCCGCGCCTCCTTCAACAGGTCGACCTTGCCGCCGACGAACCCGAGCGCGCGGAACACCGCTTCCTCGCGCTGGATCTCGGCGCGGGCGCTCGCGTCCGGCTGCCCTGCACTCCCGATCTGCTTCTCGAAGTCCTTCGGTGCGAGATACCTGATCGCGACCGGGTGCTCGAATGCGAGACCACGGAGCGACGCGACCTCCGCCGCGATCGGAGCGACGCTCGCGTCCCAGGTCTTCGGGAAGAACGAGCGCGCCGAGCTGGTGGTCGCGAACACCCCGGCGCCCGCGATGGCCAGCACCACGACGAGCACGACGATGCCGGCCGATCGGCCGGTGTCCCGGCCCCGCACCGCGACGGAACCCGGAACGGCGCTGGGATGCATCCTCGTCTCATCGACCTCCCACCGGACCGTCCTGAGCGCGTCCGGCGTCGCCGTCCGGGCTACATCATCGTGTGCGTCGGTAACATGCCCGGGTGTTCGACCCCTTCGACGCCGCCCAGTCCCGCGATGCGTGGGACGTGCTGCGGGAGCTCCGCGCGGACGGCCCCGTCGCCACGATCGCAGGCGGACTGCGCTACGTCACTCGCCACGCCGAAGCGCGAGCCGTACTGCGTGACACCGGGACGTTCTCGAACGCCTCGGGAATGAAGGCGCCGGGCGTCGACATTCCGTTCGAGGATCGTCTGCTCGGCGAGCTCGATCCGCCCCGGCACACCGCGGTCCGACGCGTCATGGTCACCGCGATGACGCCGAAGGTCGTCCACGCAGCCGAGCCGTTCATCGCATCCACCGCCGACGCGCTCCTGCACGCACTCCCGACCGAGCGCTTCGACCTTGTCACGTCGTACGCGGGAGTACTGCCGAATCGCGTGACGATGTATCTGCTCGGGTTCGATCCCGCCGACTCCGACCAGCTCGCGCGCTGGGCCAAGGGGCTCATGGAGAGCACCTTTCCGGCACTGAATCGCACCGAACGGGGCGTCGGATTCGCGGCGGCGTTTCCCGAGTTCGCGGGCTACATCGACGCGCGCATCGCGGAGCGAGCGGCGCAGCTCGACGCAGGTGAGCACCGCGACGACGTGCTCGCGCGACTCATCCGGCTCGAGGTCGACGACGAAGCCCTTCCTCCCGAACAGCTGCGCGCCCTCGTCCGCAACCTGATCACGGGCGGCCTCACGACGACGACGCAGCTGCTCGGCAACCTGCTGTTCGAGATCTTCAGCCGGCCGGAGGTCGAACGCGCCCTACGGGCCGACCGCACACTGCTCGGCACCGCGATAGAGGAGAGCCTGCGCTTGACTCCCCCGATCCTCTTCCTCGCGCGCGGGTGCGCGCACGACACCGAGATCGCGGGGTGCCCGGTGCACCAGGGTGAGCGCGTCGTGATCGGATCCGCGTCCGCGAACCGCGACGAACAGGTCTTCGAGCAGGCCGAGGAATTCCAGCTCGATCGCGCCAACGCCGACCAGCACCTCACGTTCGGTTTCGGCACGCACGTGTGCCCGGGCGCGACGCTCGCGCGCGCGGTCGCCCGCATCGGCGTCGACGCCGTCCTCGACCACTTCGGCGAAGGCGAGCTGACGCTCGAACCCGGCTTCACGTTCGAGCAGGTACCGACCTACTTCGAGCACGGCCCGCGACGACTCCCGCTCGTGCGCGCCGCTACCTGATCACGAGGTGCGCGCGTCGCCGAAGCCGAGGACTTCGCCGTCGGCGAGCTCGAGCCAGTAACCGTGACCGCTCTTGGTCGGCGTGATCGCGACGATCGGCGCGGGCGGGCCGGTAGCCGCGAGCGAGCCGTAGAAGTGCGCGTCGCCGAAGCTGAACACACCGCCGTCGCTCGCGACCATCCAGTAGCCCTTGCCGGTCGGAGTGGACGCGATCCCGACGACGGGCGACACGATCTTCTGACCACCCATCGAACCCTTGAACTTCGCGTCGCCGAAGCTGAACACTCCACCGTCGGCGGCGACGAGCCAATAGCCGTTGCCGCTCGGTGTGGCCGCCAGGGCGTCGACCGGCGAGTTCAGGCGCATCGCGCCCGTGGACCCGAAGAAGCGCGCGTCGCCGAAGCTGAAGATGCCGCCGTCCCAGGCGAGCAGCCAATAGCCGCGGCCCGATCTCGTCGACGCCATCCCGTTCACGGGCTGGGCCAGACGGAAGTTCGCGGTCGAGCCGTAGAACTGCGCGTTCCCGAAGCTGAACACGCCACCGTCGGCGCCGACCATCCAGTAGCCGCCGCGATCGCGCGTGTTCGCGGCCCCGACCATCACCCATGCGATCGGGATCGACGCGGCCGCGCCGCGGTTCACGAAGCTGCCGTGCGCTTGCAGGCCACCGAGTCCGTTCACGACCGCGTAGCCGTGGTCGTCGGCGCTCGGCAACAACGCAATCGCATCGCCGCGCCGCGGCGATGCACCCAGGTTCCCGCCGTCGCCGACCCATTCCCAGTGCCAGGGCTCCGGGCAGGTACTCCCGCCCGGCTCTGCGAACGCGGGGTGGTTCCAACCCAGCGAACCCGCGACCTGCTTCATGAAGAAGTAGCCCGGACTCGCGAACGTGAGCGATCGACCGGCGTCGGTGAGGTCGGCGGCTTTGCCCCAACCGTGGTACGAGTGCCCGACCGGCGTGCCGTTCGGCGCGGTCCCGACCGTCGCGACACACGCCGGATTGTTGCCCGGTTGGTTGGCCTGGTTCGCGAATTGCACCTCGTCGGAGAGCGGCCGGTAGCACTGCTCGGCGCCGAGTCCGATGTTGATCTCGCGTGCCATGGCGAAGATGCGCGCCAGGCTCGGGCCGGCTTCGCGTGCGGCCACGCAGTTGCGCGCGACCGTCACGAGTCGCGACGACGGCACGACACCGTTGACGGCTCCGGACAACGGGGTCGGCCGATTGTTCGGATTGATGGGGCTGACGTCGGCCGTCGCAACGTCGCTGAACGCGAACGTCGCGACGAGGACGACTGCCACGGAGAGGGTCGCCGACCGGCGAGACGGGATGCGCACGGCGCGCATTCAAGCAGGTGTGCACGGGCTCGTCACACCGCCCCGACACACCGTGGTCGGAACCGGCTCAGAACAGTTTGGCGAAGCCGAAGGTGCGCCGGCCCTCGGGTTTGTGAACGCTCACGGCGTCGAGCCGACGGCCGCCTCCACCGGTTCCTCTTCGGGATGCGGCGTGCCGGCGGCGTCGACGACGACTGCCCGGGCCGGCAACCAGATCAAGACTCCGGCGACCGCGACGAGCACGATGAGCGCCGCGATGACCGAGGCCAGGTGCATGCCGCCGATGAAGCTCTGGTGCGCGGCCGAGATGATCTGTGTGCGAAAGCGCGCTGCACTCGGATCGTTCGCGACGCTCACCGCGCGCCCGACCGAGTCCCGCGCCGAGGTGATGAACGGCACCGGAACCCTGCCCGACAACCGCGATGCGAGATTCGGGCCGTAGTGCGACGACAGGATCGAACCGAGAACCGCGACCCCGACCGCGCCGCCGACCTGCCGGGTCGTGTCGTTCATCGCCGAACCGACACCCGCCTTCTCGCGCGGCAACGACCCCATGATCGATTCGGTCGCGGGCGACATCACGTTGCCCATGCCGACGCCCATGATCACGGAGACGAGCACGACGTGCAGCGCACTCGATCCGACGTCGAGCGTCGTGAAGAGGAGCAGCGAGATCGCGACCAACGCCAGGCCGACCGCCACCACGGCCTTGTTGCCGAAGCGCACGACCCACCGCGGGCTCAAGAACGCGAAGATCATCAGCGCGGCCGACTGCGGAATCAGGATCGCGCCGGCCTTGAGTGTCGAGTAGCCGAGCACCGACTGCAGATACTGCGTCAGCAGGAAGATCGTGCCGAACAGCGCGAGGAACACCAGCCCGATCGCCGCGCTCGCGGCCGAGAAGCGCGGATTCTGGAAGAAGTGCAGGTCGAGCATCGGGCTCGACGACTTCTGCTCCCACAGGAGGAACGACGCGAGCAGCACGAAGCCGAGCGCGAAGCCGGCGATGATCTCGGGTGAGGTCCAGCCGTGGCTCGGCGCATCGAAGATCGCCCACACCAGAGCGCCGAGGCTGACGATCGAGAGCCCGGCACCGACCGGATCGAGGCGCGGGGTGGTCTTGTCGTGCGAGTCGGGGACGAAGAAGTATCCGAGCACCAACGCGGTGATCACGATCGGCACGTTGACGAGGAAGACCGAGCCCCACCAGAAGTGCGTGAGCAGTGCACCGCCCGCGACGGGCCCGATGCCGACACCGAGCGCCGATACGCCCGCCCAGATGCCGATCGCCTTCGCCCGCTCGCCGGGCGTGGGAAACACATTCGAGAGGATGGAAAGTGTTCCGGGCATGATGCACGCGCCCCCGATGCCCATCAGGGACCGCGTTGCGATGAGCACGCCGGCCGACGGCGCGAAGGCCGACAGCACCGAGCCGGTACCGAACACCACCAGGCCGAACGTCAGGAACTTGTAGCGACCGAAGCGATCGCCGAGGCTGCCCATCGTCAGCAGCAGACCCGCGAACACCAAGGTGTACGAGTCGACGATCCACTGCAACGCGCTCCCGGAGGCGCCGAGCCCACCCAGGTTCTTCGCATGCGAGAGCGTCGGCAACGCCACGTTCAAGATGGTGTTGTCGAGACCGATGACCATCAGGCTGATGCAGAGAACCGTGAGCGTCAGCCAACGCCGCCGATAGGCGACGTCGGGATTCTTCAGTTGGGCTCGCACGCGCGCATCTCCAGCAAGACTTCGAGGGCAAACGTCGAAACTTCGAGGCTATTTGTTATGCCGACGCCTGCGGCGGCGAATTCATTCCCGTTTCAGCCGACCCAGACCGTCTTCACGTTGCAGAAGGCCCGTATCCCCTGCACCGAGAGTTCGCGGCCGAAGCCCGATTCCTTGGTCCCACCGAACGGGAGCTCCGGATACGAGGTCGTCATGCCGTTGACGAAGACCGCACCCGCCTCGAGGGAGCGAACGAAGAGGTCCTGTTCGGCGGCATCGCGCGTCCAGACATTCGATCCGAGGCCGAAGACGGTCGCATTCGCCAACGCGATCGCCTCGGCCGCGTCGTTCACGCGGAACAATTGGGCGACCGGTCCGAAGATCTCCTCGTGGTACATGGCCATCTCGGGCGTGATGTCGGTGATGACAGTGGGCGGATAGAACCAGCCCGGCCGATCGAGACGGGTACCGCCGCACAAGACCCGGGCGCCCCGGGCAACCGCGTCCGTCACGTACTGCTCGACGTCGAGCAGTCCCTGCTCGTTCGCCAACGGCCCGACGTCGGTCTGCTCGTCCATCGGATCGCCGACGCGTAAGGCCTCCATACGGGCGACGAACAACGCTTCGAACGCATCGGCCACGTCGGCGTGCACGATGAAGCGCTTGGCGGCGATGCAACTCTGCCCGTTGTTCTGCACGCGCGCCGTCACTGCGGTGTGCGCGGCCCGCTCGAGATCGGCCGACGGCATCACGACGTAGGGATCGCTGCCGCCGAGCTCAAGCACGACGGGCTTGATCTCCTCGCCCGCGATGTTTCCGATCGAACGTCCGGCCGGCGTGCTCCCCGTGAGCGTCGCGGCGCGCACACGCGGATCGCGCAGGATGCGCTCCACCGACGACGCGCCGATCAGGAGCGTCTGGAACGCGCCGTCGGGGAATCCGCCCCGCCGGAACGTCTCCTCGATGAGCAGTGCAGTTTGCGGGACGTTGGACGCGTGCTTGAGCAAACCGACGTTGGCCGCCATCAGCGCGGGCGCCGCGAACCGGATCACCTGCCACAAGGGGAAGTTCCAGGGCATCACCGCGAGCACAGGTCCGAGCGGCTCGTAGCGCACGTACGCACGGGACGCGCCGACCGCGGCCGCGTCGCCGGGCTCGTCGGCGAGCATCGCCTCCGCGTGCTCGGCGTAGAACCGGCACCCCTTCGCACACTTCTTCACTTCGGCCCGGGCGGCGACGATCGTCTTGCCCATCTCGGTCGTCATGACCCGGGCGATCTCCTCGACCGCCGCATCGAGATAGTCGGCCGAGGCGTTCATCCAGCGGGCGCGGTCGGCGAAGCTCGTTCTCCGGAACTCGACCGCCGTCGCCGCCGCCCGAGCGATGCGCTCGTCCACCTCGGTGTCGGACAGAGCCTCGAAGGTCTTCTCGATCTCACCGGTCGCGGGGTTCGTCGTCGCAATGGCCATGTACTTCTTGTACCACCGTCGGGCGCCCGGGTACCGAAGAGCCGCGGTGCCACGATGGGCTGCGGTGCCAAGATGGTGCCGTGAGTGATACCGCCTTCACCTCCAGTCCCTTCGTGGGCGCCATCGAACCGATCGTCGCGTCCGACGCCGAGATCCGTCAGGCACTCGAGGACGCCGAGGTCCCGCCCCTACTCCCGGCGCTCGCGTATCTGACCGGCGACCTCTCCCTGCTCCGCGAGAACCTGCGTCCCGACCCGATCATGCTGGCGACGCCGCAGGGCGGTCTGAGCGAAGCCCAGGTCGCCGAGGCGCGGGAGCTGGCACTCGACGTGTTGATCCGCTTCCGCGACGGCGATTTGCAGCTCGCGCCCCCTCCATCCGACGCCACGCTCCTGCAGATCATGGAGTTCGCGGTCGGGGGCGGCGCCGACATGGCTTCGTACCTCCCGCTGCTGGAAGAGGAGCTCGCGGTCCGGGGTGAGGACCGCCGGGCGCCGGCCTGGCGCAAGGAAGAGATCGCGCCCGCCGTCGACTTCGAGGTGCTCATCATCGGCGCGGGCATGTCGGGGCTGCTCGCGGCGCACCGTCTCGTCCAGGCCGGTGTGCCCTTCGTGATCGTCGAGAAGAACGACGACGTCGGGGGAACGTGGCTCGAGAACAGCTATCCGGGGTGTCGGGTCGACAACCCCAATCACAACTACAGCTATTCGTTCGCGCAGCGCCACGACTGGCCGCTGCACTTCTCGACCCAGGACGTGCTGCTCGACTACTTCCGGCGCTGCGCCGACGCGTTCGACCTCCGCCGGTTCGTGCACTTCGGGACGCACGTCGAGTCGGCCACCTGGTCGGAAGCGGATCGCCGTTGGGCCGTGCACGTGCGGTCGGTCGACGGCCACGAGCACACGATCCACGCCAACGCGGTGATCAGCGCGGTCGGTCAGCTCAACCGTCCGCTCTTTCCCGACATCGAGGGGCGCGATGCGTTCGAAGGCCCGACGTTCCACTCCGCGCGCTGGGATCACGATCTCGACCTGGCCGGAAAGCGCGTCGCGGTGATCGGCACGGGTGCGAGCGCGGTGCAGTTCATCCCCGAGATCGCGCCGCGCGTCGGTGAGCTCCTCGTGTTCCAACGCACCCCGCCGTGGCTCGGACCGACCGACGACTATCACGCCGCGGTCGAACCGGGCCTGCGCTGGCTCTACACGCACGTGCCTTCGTACAGCGAGTGGAACCGTTTCCTCATCTTCTGGAAGATGGGCGACGGGGTGCTGGCGGGCGTGACCGTCGAGCCCGACTGGGAGCCGAAGGACAAATCCGTCGGGCTGATCAACGACATCCTGCGCCAGCTGTTGACCGGCTACCTCGACACGGAATTCGCGGATCGTCCCGACCTGCGCGAGAAGGTGTTGCCCTCGTATCCCCCGGGCGCGAAGCGGCTACTGCGCGACAACGGCGTGTGGGCGAAGGCGTTGAAGCGCGCGAACGTCGAGCTGATCACGGACCCGATCCGCGAGATCACGCCGACCGGCGTGGTGACCGCCGACGGTGTCGCGCACGATGTCGACGTCATCATCTACGGCACCGGTTTCCAGGCGTCGAAGTTCCTGACGCCGATGCGCGTCACCGGACGCGACGGGCTCGACCTCCACGAGAGCTGGAAGGGCGATGCGCGCGCGTACCTCGGGGTGACCGTGCCCGGTTTCCCGAATCTGTTCTGCCTCTACGGACCGAATACGAACATCGTGATCAACGGCAGCATCATCTACTTCTCGGAGTGCGGCGTCCGCTACATCCTCGGCTGCATCCGCGAGCTCCTTGCCGGCGGGCACAAGGCGCTCGACGTCCGCAAGGACGTGCATGACGCGTTCAACGATGCGGTGGACGCCGAGAACCGACGTATGGCGTGGGGCTGGTCCGACGTGAACAGCTGGTACAAGAACGAGCACGGCCACGTCGCACAGAACTGGCCGTTCACGCTGCTCGAATACTGGCAACGCACGCTCGCGCCCGACCCTGACGACTACGAGCTGATCGACTGAGGTTGCCCCGCCCGGCTCCCGCCAACAGGATGCGCCAACCGGGTGCGAGGGAAGATGGGGCGGGAGGGTTTGCGCAAGCCGTGACGTATCTCGGGATCGATCAGACGCGCGCGTGGACGACGAGTCGGTAGCGCTCGAGTCCGGGCGGCGCACCGGCGACGGTCTCGACCTCCCGAAAACCGGCTGCCTTGCAGAGCGCGTGCAGGCCGCTCTCGGTCGGGATCCACCAGTTGCCGACGTCGGCATTGACCTCGGCGCCGGGCACGAGCTCGAAAAGCGGTCGGGTCTGGCCCTCGACGACGAGCGCTTCCGTCTCGATGACGGTGAGCCCGTTGCTCACCTGGCGGACGCGTCGCAGCGCGGTGAGCGGTTCCTCGACGTGGTACAGGACGCCGAAGTAGAAGACGACGTCGAACGTGCCGAGCGCGTCGATGTCGGTGGTCATGAAGTCGGTGACGATCGGCTCGACCCGGCTCTGCAGCTCCTTGTGCGCGATGTCGAATCCGGCCTTGCCGGGCAGCGTGTCCGGATGCCAGAGCGCGGGTTGATCGTGATACGGCTCGGGCGTGATGCCGCGGTCGCGGCAGTCGCGCCAGTACGCCTGCTGGCGCGGCAGGTCGAGCGACCAGACGTAGTGGTCGAGCGCGACGACACGCGCCGCGCCCTCGCGCTCGGCGCGGTACGAGAACCAGCCGTCCCAGCAACCGATGTCGAGCACCGACTTGCCGGCGAGATCCGGCATGTGCGTGTTCGCCCACTCGTGCTCCAGGAGCTCCGGCGACTTGTGCCCGGCGGTGACACGGTCACCGAGGTCGATGGAGTGCCACCAGAAGACGTCGTCCACGGGGAGTTGATTACCACACGCTCGGCGCGGACCGGGGACGCTGATAACGGGACGCGGGATCAGGGAACGATGCATTGCACGTCGCGGTTCACCTCGGAGTCGAGCGTCGTCCGGCCCGTG
>JAODBI010000365.1 GCA_025463875.1 Actinomycetes bacterium | reverse complement strand
TGTCGATGCTCGACGCGGGCGACACCTCGAACGAGGCCGCCCGGTCGGCAGCGATCGACGCGGCGCGGCGGGCCGGAGCCGAGAGCTACGACGACACGTGGCTGACCAACGACCTCGGCGCGCTCGACGCCTCGCAGCTCGGCGAGTACGTGGCGCCGCTGGCCCAGGGCCTGAACCTGCAGGGCAAGGAGACGTTCATCGAGCAGGTCGCGCGCATCGGTCTGGCCGACGGTCCTTTGAGCCCGTCCGAGACGCGGGTGCTCGAGTCGCTGAGCGCGACCCTCGGTCTCAGCGCCGCTCACCTCCGCGGCATCGTGGTCTCGACGACCAGCCCGCAGCTGCCGTCGGCCGGTGACGGTCCGCCCGACGAGCACCGCCAGAACTGACCACCACCGTCGCGCGGCGCAGCCCCATACCGGCTCGAACCGAAATGAACGCGGCGATTTCGACCGGGTGCGCGAAATACAGCGGTACCGCCCGTGGTACCACGCGACGCCGCGCGGGCGGCATGAGTCAGAAAACGCGGGCCCGACCGAAAACGCGGCCCCGGCCGATCGACGCCGTGGGCTAGGACAGGCCGCATGGGACTTCGACTACGAGCGCCGACCGAGACAGATCTGGCGGCGCAACTGGAGCGATGTCGAATCGACGAGTTGACCTATGGACCCGCCGGTATCTCGCTCGGCCGTGAAACGCCGAGAGGGTTGGAGCGTCGGCACTGGACAACGACGTTGCGAGGAAACAACGCCTTCGAGCGCGGCTGCGAAGCCCTGCGCACGTGGACCGTGCACCGGGGCGCCGGCCCGATACTCCTGGCCGACGGTCCCATCGCAGTCGGTACGAACGTCGCCTTCAGCGCGCCACTCCCGATCGGCTTCGTCGACAGAACGTTCCGCATCGTCGCCGTGGTCGACGAGCCCGATCGGTACGGCTTCGCGTACGGAACACTGCCCGTTCATCCGGAGACCGGCGAAGAGTCGTTTCTCGTCGTTCGCGACCTACCGGGCGCCGTACGGTTCGACGTGGAAGGCGTCTCCCGGCCGACACAACGGCTGGCGCGGGTCGTCCCGCCCGCCGCGAACCGCTTGCAAGACGCGGCCGTGCGTCGGTACCTGTCGGCGATGGAGCACGCGGTCGCGGAGGATTGAGTCGAGAACGCGGCGAGCCGGAGCTAATCGCCCGAAAGACGTTGGTCGAGGATCTTGTTGATGATCTGCGCGTTGCCACCTTGCAGGTCGCGCATGATCTGACCCATCAGGAATCCGCGCTTCTTCTTGCGCGCGCCGTCGTCGCCGGCCCGGTACTCGTCCGCGACACCGGGGTTCGCGGCGAGCACGCGGTCGATGACCTCGGCGATCGCGCTCTCGTCACTCACCTGCGAGATCCCGCGCTCCTCGACGATCGTGCGAGGCCACTTCTCCTCGCGCAACGACTCCGCGAGCACGTCCTTCGCCTGCTGCCGCGAGATCGTTCCCGCCCCGACGACACCGACGAGCTCGGCGAGCATCTCCGGTGAGAGCACGGCCGGCGACAACCCGGACTCGTTCACGTACGCCAACACCTCCTGGCGCACCCAGTTCACGACGTCCTTCGCGCTTCCGTCACCCGTGCCGTCCAGTGCGGCGACGGCCCGCTCCGCGTATTCGGCCAACCCCGGTACATCGACCAGCACCCGTGCGTCCTCGGCGCCGATTCCCCACTGCTCGACGTAGCGGGCGCGCTGCGCGGCGGGAAGCTCGGGCATCGACGCGCGTACCCGATCGCGCATCTCCTGCGTGGGCTCGACCGGAACGAGATCGGGCTCGGGGAAGTACCGGTAGTCGTGCGCCTCTTCCTTCGAACGACCGGAGATCGTGCGACCCTGTTCCTCGTCCCAGTGCCTCGTCTCCTGCACGACCTTCTCACCGGCCCGGGTCAACGCCCACTGCCGTTCGGCCTCGTAGTCGATCGCGCGCAACAACGACCGTAGGGAGTTCAGGTTCTTGATCTCGGCTCGCGTCCCGAACTCCGTCGCGTCGTGAGGCCGCACCGACACGTTGGCGTCGATGCGCAGCGACCCTTCTTCCATCTTGACGTCGGAGACGCCGACGGCGAGCAACGTCGCCCGCAGCTCCTCGACGTAGCGCTTCGCCTGTTCCGCCGAGCGGATGTCGGGCTCGGACACGATCTCGAGCAGGGGCACGCCGGCGCGGTTGTAGTCGACGAGCGAATAGTCGGCGTCGTGGATCCGGCCGCCGACCCCCACGTGCTGCGACTTCCCCGTGTCCTCCTCGAGGTGCGCGCGGGTGATGCCAACCCGCACGCCGTCGATGTCGATCCAACCGTCGATGGTGATCGGCTCGTCGTACTGCGAGATCTGATAGTCCTTCGGCATGTCCGGATAGAAGTAGTTCTTGCGCGAGAACACCGAGCGCCCGGGCACGCGCAGATGCAACGCCTCGGCGACGCGCAAGGCGTACTCGACAGCCCTCGCGTTCAGCACCGGCAGCGATCCGGGTAGGCCCAGGCACACCGCGCACACGTTGGTATTGGGCTCGTCGCCGAACTCGTTGGGGCACCCGCAGAACATCTTGCTGGCGGTCGCGAGCTCGCAGTGCACCTCGAGGCCGATCACCGTCTCGTAGGCCGTCATCGTCCGAGTCACGACTGCCAGACTAGGCAACGTGACCAGCCCACCGGACCCGAATGAATTCGCCGTGTACTACGCGCACGTGCGCAACGACGTGACGATCGCGTACATCCGCGAAGGAATCGGTGGAACGCCACTGCTGCTCCTCCACGGCTAGCCGGAGACCAAGCGGATCTGGTGGCGCAACGTCCGCGCGCCGGCGACGACCGGCTTCAAGGTGATCGCGCCCGACTTCCGCGGACACGGTGATTCGAGCCTCGCGCCCGACGGCTTCTACGACATCGCAGCATTCTCCATCGACTGCTACACGCTCGTGCACGACGTCCTCGGTCACGAGCACGCCGCGGTTGCGGGCGGCGACGTGGGCGGCGTCGTCCTCTTCGACTGCACAGGACCGCTGTTCGTGCCGAACGCCGGCCACTTCCTGCAGTGGGAGTCGCCCGACACCTTCAACAAGATCACTACGGCGTTTTGCCGGCCGCCTGCTCGATAGCGCGCGCCACACGGAACATCGTCGCTTCGCCGAGCGCGGGGGCGAGCACCTGCACGCCGATCGGCAGCCCCCCCTCGCCGGTGCCGAACGGAACCGACATCGCGGGATGACCCGAGAGGTTCGCGGGGACGGTGCACACGTCGCAGAGATACATCGCGAGCGGGTCGGCAGTCTTCGCGCCGAGCTCGAACGCGACCGTCGGAGACGTCGCCGCGATCAGCACGTCGAATTGCTCGTAGACCCGTTCGAAGTCGCGCAGGATCAACGTGCGGACGCGCTGGGCCTGGCCGTAGTAGGCGTCGTAGTAACCCGCCGACAGCGCGTAGGTACCGAGCATGATGCGGCGCTTCACCTCGCGACCGAAGCCCGCCTCCCGCGTCGCGGCGTTCATGTGTGCAACATCCTCCGCGTCGACGCGCAGGCCGTAGCGAACACCGTCGTACCGGGCGAGGTTCGACGACGCCTCGGCCGGCGCGATGAGGTAGTACGCGGCGATGCCGTACGTCGCGGACGGGACCGACACAGTGTCGACCTTGGCTCCGGCGGCTTCCAGTCCACCCGCGGCGGCGCGGACCGCCTCGCGGACGCGGGGCTCGATGCCGTCGATCTCGGTCATCTCGTCGACGATGCCGACGCGCAGACCCGACACGCCGTCGTCGAGGCCCGCCAGCAACGACGGCGCGGGTCGCGCGATCGAGGTGGAGTCGCAGGGGTCGTGGCCGCCGATCGCCTCGAGCAACACGGCCGCGTCCTCGACCGTCGCCGCGAACGGGCCGATCTGGTCGAGCGACGACGCGAACGCGATGAGCCCATAGCGCGACACCACGCCGTAGGTCGGCTTCACGCCGACGACTCCGCACAGTGCAGCCGGCTGGCGGATCGAGCCGCCGGTGTCGGAGCCCAACGCCAACGGCGCGAACCCCGCCGCGACCGCCGCCGCCGAGCCGCCGCTCGAACCGCCCGGCACCCGCGTGGGGTCGTGCGGGTTGCGCGTCGGGCCGAAGGCGGAGTTCTCCGTCGAGGAGCCCATTGCGAACTCGTCGAGGTTCGTCTTGCCGATGACCACCGCCCCCGCGGCGCGTACGCGCTCCACGACGGTCGCGTCGTACGGGGGTCGCCAGCCCTCGAGAATCCTCGACGAGCACGTCGTCACGATGCCGCGCGTGCACATGTTGTCCTTCAGCGCGAGCGGCACTCCCGCCAGGGGACCCGGGTCGTCGCCGCGCGCGACCACCTCGTCGACCGCGTCGGCCGCCGCCCGCGCTTCGTCCGCCAGGACGAGGTTGAACGCGTGGATTTCCGGCTCCCGCGCCGCGATCGCAGTGAGGTGCTCCTCGACAACGTCGCGCGCCGTGCGCGCGCCGGAACGCACGTCGTCGGCAATGCGTCGAGCGCCGCCGCCGCCGGTCACGGCTCCTCACCCAGGATGCGCGGCACGCGAAACCGGTCGTCCTCCGCGGCCGGAGCCGCGGCGAGCACCTCGTCACGTGGGAGCCCGGGGCGCGCCTCGTCGGGCCGGAACACGTTCACGACCGGGAGGGGATGCGCGGTCGGGGGTACGTCGTGCGTATCGAGCGCCGACACCTGCGCCGCGTAGTCGACGATCGCGCCGAGCTCGCCGGTCAGCGACACGATCTCTTCCTCGGTCAGCGCGAGCCGGGCCAGTTGCGCGACGTGCTCGACATCGGCGCGGGTAATGCGTTCGGCCATCGGCGAGAGGCTACTTGTACGGGTCGAGCCGGCTGAGTGGCAATTCCCACCACGCGTCGGGCGCGGCGTTCCATTCGGGATCGGGATAGATGCAGTTGACCGGACACGCGGGCAGGCACTTGTCGCACCCGCTGCAGAGCTCGGGGACGATCACCACGTCGGCACCGTGATTGAAGATCGCACCGAACTGGGTCGGGCAGTGGCGCAAGCACGCGTCGCAGTTGATGCACTCCGACATCTCGATCCGCAGCGGCGGGTTCTTCCATTTCTCGTTGCGCTCGTGCTCCGCGATGCGCTCGAGCCTGGTCGTTGCGGCCACGGACTCAGGCTAGACGCGGGTCCCCGACCCTCAGCTACGATCCGCCCGCTGTACGACGTTTTCGGCCGACTCCAGGAGGCACCCGTGCCCGACAAGTACCCGTTCCTCTCCGACCAGTGGTTCGATGCGGCCGAGAAGCTCATCAAGGAACATCAGCCCGAGGTACCGCCGACGAACCTGGTGATGAACCTGGAAGTCGCGAACGCCGGCGACACCGTGAAGTTCTTCATGGGTGCCAAGAACGGCGAGGTCCTGTTCGGCAAGGGCACCACCGACGGCGCCGACCTCACGATGTCGACCGACATCGACACCGCCCGCTCCGTGTTCATCTCCGGCGATCAGCAGGCCGGCATGCAGGCGTTCATGGCCGGCAAGGTGCGCGTGCAGGGCGACATGACGAAGCTCATGATGCAGGGTGGGGGCGGTGCCAACGCGCAGTTGACCGAGGCGTTGCAGGGCATCACCGAGTAGGGCCCGTTCTTCGGCGTTACGCCCTCTTCGGCGTTACGCCCTCTTCGGCGTTACGCCTTCTTCGGCGGGACGAGCTTCGCGGCTTCTTTGGCGAGCTCGTCCAGTGTCCAACGATCGTTCTTCTCGATCGTCTCCGCGGCCTTCCACGACTGCGCACGCTGCACCTTGCCGCCCTGGACCAAGAAGCATTCACCGGTGATGGTGCAGTCGACGGTTGCGAGGTACGCCACGAACGGCGAGACGTTCGCGGGGTGCCATACGTCGAAGCCTTCCTGGGGCGCCTTCACCGCGTCACCGAGTCCGGGCGTCGCTTCCGTGAGCCGCGTCCGCGCGCCGGGTGCGATCGCGTTGGAACGCACGCCGTAACGGACGAGCTCCTTCGCGCACACCTGCGAGAGGGTCGCGATGCCGCTCTTGGCCGCGTCGTAGTTGGCCTGGCCCGGGTTCGCGAACAGGCCCGAAGTCGACGTGGTGTGGATGATCGACGCCTGCACGTCCTTGCCGGCCTTGGTCTGCTCCCGCCAGTAGACGGCCGCGTGGTGCGTCGGTGCAAAGTGGCCCTTCAGGTGGACGGTGATCACCGCGTCCCACTCGGCCTCGGTCATGTTGATGATCACCCGGTCGCGGAGGATGCCCGCGTTGTTCACCAGCACGTGCAGGTCGCCGAACGCGTCGATCGCCTGTTGCACGAGCCGCTCCGCGCCGTTCCAATCGGCGACGTTCTCGCCGTTGACTACGGCCTCGCCGCCCGCGGCCTTGATCTCGTCGACGACCTGCATCGCGGCACTGGGATCGCCGCCCTCGCCGTGCATGTCGCCGCCAAGGTCGTTCACCACGACCTTCGCGCCCTCACTCGCGAACAGCAGCGCGTGCTCGCGTCCGAGGCCGCGTCCCGCGCCGGTGATGATCGCAACCCGTCCGTCGAGTGCACCCATGTTCAACTCCCCCGAAGATTGATCCTGAGGGAAGCGATCGTACGCGTGGGGCGCTCGGACCCGCTCAACCGCCACCGCTACGCGGGTTCAGCACGAGGTCGACCATCGAACCGCGCAGGACCTTTCCGCTGTTCGGCGACTGGCTGACGACCACGCTGTTCTGCGAGCGGTAGTTCCGGACGTTTCCGACGACCAGTCCCTGGGCCTCCAGGTCGATGGTCGCCTGCTTGATCGTCTCGGACGTGACGTCGGGGACTGCCACCAGATCGGGCCCCTTCGACACGTGGACGATCACGGTCGATCCGTACGGCGCCGGCGTGTTGAGGGGCGGCTCGGTACGGATGACGTCGCCCTTCTTCACCTTGGACGAGAAGTCGTCCTGGGGCGCACGCTGCACCTTGAAGTGCTTCGCCACGAGCAGCTTCGCGGCATCGCCGAACTTCTCGTCGGTGACGTCGGGGACCGGGACCGGCGCATGACCCGAACTGAGGACGATGTCGATCTGCTTGTCGGGCGCCACGCTCGCACCGACCGCAGGTTTGACCTGGAGGACTCTTCCCGCTTCGATGGTCTCGCTCGGGGCGGTCGGCGGGTTCGCGGCGTAGAGCAGCCCGGCCGTGTCGAGCGCCTTCTTCGCGTCCGGCCACGGCGCGTTGTAGATGTTGGGGACCTCGACGTTCGCGGGGCCGGCGGAGGCGACCAGAGTCACCTTGTGCTGACCGGTGAACGCACCGGCCTTGGGGTCCTGCTCGATGACCGTGCCTACGGGATCCGGTGCGTTGCGGGGTTTGCCGACGGCAACCTGCAGGCCCGCGGTCCTCGCCTGTTCGGTGGCCTTTGCGATGCTGAGACCCGTGAGCCCGGGAATCGAGATCTGCTTGGGACTGCTCACCTGCGCGAGCGCGGCCGCAGCCAGAGCGACGGTGAGCACGATCACGATCGCGACGATCCAGGGAACGAGCCGGCGCTGACCGGGAACGCTCGGCGCCCGCGGCGGGCGCGGCGGGCGCGCTTCCTTCACCGCGACGGTTTGCTCGCCCGCGTGGCCGTGGTCGACCACCGCGGCGTCCTGGTCGAACAAGGGCGCGGCGCGCACCGGAGCGGCGGTAGTGGGATGAGGGTCGGCGCGGTCGACCATGCCGGCCAAGGTCAGTGGACCCGGTGGCGGGAGCGCGTCGGCCGCGTCCGAGATCGCCTGGCGCATGGTGGCCGCGTCGGGATACCGGTCTTCGGGCTCGATCGCGCCTACGCGATCGATCACCGACTCGAGCGGACCCAACTCCTCACTCGCGACGATCGGCTGCAGCGTGCGCGCGGTGAGCATGCCCAGCGTCGTGTCGGCGGCGAACGGCAGGCGGCCGGTCACGCTCTCGACCATGACGAGCGCCAGCGAGTACAGGTCGGAACGCGCGTCGAGCTGCGCGCCGCGCGCCTGCTCCGGCGACGCATAGCGCGCCGTGCCGAACACGGCGCCCGCGGGCTCCGTCCAACTCGCTTCGGCCAGCGCGCGGGCAAGTCCGAAGTCGGCGACGCGCACGATGCCGTGCTCGTCGAACAGCAGGTTGGCGGGCTTGATGTCGCGGTGCAGCACACCGCGCGCGTGCGCGTACTCGAGTGCCGAGGCGACGTCGCGGCCGACGCGCGCCGCCTGCGACACGGTGAGATGCGAACCCTGGTCGAGCATCGCTCGCAACGAGCCGCCCTCGAGGAGCTCGAGCACCATGAACGGCATCTCGTCGTCGCCCCAGTCGTGGACGGTGACGATGTGGGGGTGGTGCAGCGACGCTGCGAGCTGGGCTTCGGCCCGGAACCGACGCAGGAACGCGGTGTCCTCGGCCAGCGCGGCGTGCAGCACCTTGACCGCTACCCGGCGCTTCAGGCGGGTGTCCTCGGCCAGGTAGACGCGGCCGCTCGCGCCGGTGCCCACCGCGCCGTGAAGGAGGTACCGGCCCGCGAGGACGCGGCCCGCGAGGTCGCTCACCGCACTACCGGGCATGGATTCAACGGTAGTGGCCGGGTGCGCGCGACACGCGTCACGGCCGAACTACGCAGCTCCTCGAGTCCGTTCCCCGACAACGCGTCCGCAACGGTATGTTCGGCGCTGTGTCGCTCACCCGACCTGCGAATCCCGTCCGTGTGGCGATCGTCGTCGGCGCGGTGCTCGTCGGCATCAACGTGCTCATCTGGGCCGGTCGATCGCAGGTGAACGGGCCCGCGACCGTGCAACGGAATCCCGAGATCATCGTGCTCGAGCCGAACGAGAGTGACCAGCTCCTCCCCCAGGGTGAGGTGGGGGCCCAGCTGAGCGCCTTCTTCAACGCGCAGATCTCGATCGACGGCCGCATCATCCCGCAGGACCAGGTCACGAGCACGGCGGGCGCCAACACCGTCTTCTTCGATCCCGGACCGGGCAAGGACATCCGGGAGTTCACGAAGGGCGGGCACACCGCCGTCCTCGAGTGGTGGCCGACGAACCTGCCGACCGCGGAAGCGGCGCGCGCCAAGCAGCAACTGCGCAGCTACACCTGGTCGTTCAACGTCGGCTGACCGCCCGCGAGCAACGCCTCGAAGGCCGCCTCGTCGAGAATCGTCACGCCCAACTCTTCGGCCTTCGCGAACTTCGATCCCGGACTCTCCCCGACGACCACGTAGCTCGTCTTCTTCGACACGCTCGACGTCGCCTTGCCCCCGCGTGCCGCGATCTCGTCGGCGGCTTCGTCGCGCGTTCGATTCTCGAGCGAACCGGTGAGCACGAACGTAAGTCCGGCGAAGGAAGCGTCGACGATCTCGCGCTGCTGCCCGTGCTCGCCGGGAGGGTCGACGCCCGCGGCTCGGAGCCGTTCCAGCAGACGGCGATTCCGGTCGATCGAGAACCAACGACCGATGCTCTGCGCGATCGTGGGACCGACTCCGTCGATGGCCGTCAGCTGTTCCTCGGTCGCCGTCATGATCGCGTTCACGTCGTCGAACGCCCGCGCGAGCGCCTGCGCCGCGGTCGGTCCGACGTGGTTGATGCCGAGGCCGACGAGCACCCGCCACAGCGGCTGACGCTTCGAGGCCTCGATCGCGTCGACGAGAAGTTGGGCGGAGCGTTCGCCGATGCGGTCGAGCGGCACCAACCGGTCAACGGTGAGCGCGTAGATGTCGGCCGCGTCCTCGAGCAGACCGGCGTCGACGAACTGGCGCACCCGCTCCTCCCCGAGACCCTCGATGTCGGTCGCGCCCCGGCTGGCCCAGTGCACCAACCGTTGCACGCGCTGCGCGGGACAGTCGACGTTCACGCAGTGATGATTGGCCTCGCCTTCGACGCGCACGAGCGGCTGACCACACTCCGGGCACTTCTTCGGGAACTTCCACGGCTTCGTCTTCGGCGGTCGCTTCGCCACGACGGGACCGACGACCTCGGGGATCACGTCGCCGGCTCGGCGCACGACGACCGTGTCGCCCGGCCGCACGTCCTTGCGCGCGACGTCGTCTTCGTTGTGCAGCGTCGCCATCCCGACGTTCGCGCCGCCGACGAACACGGGCTCGAGCACCGCGAACGGCGTGGCTCGGCCGGTACGACCGATGCTCACCATGATGTCGCGCAGGATCGTGGTCTTCTCTTCGGGCGGGAACTTGTATGCGATGGCCCAGCGCGGCGCGCGCGACGTGAAGCCCATCTCCGCGCGCTGTCCCAGATCGTCGACCTTGGCGACGACGCCGTCGATGTCGTAGCCGAGCGAATGGCGATTGTGCTCGATGTCCTCGATGAACGCGAACACCCCGTCGAGATCGTCGAACGCCTTGATGTGCGGATTCACGGGGAAGCCGAGCGCTTTCATCCACGCCAACGTCTGCTCGTGCGTGCGCAGCCGCGGACCACCCTCCTTGATGCCGAGCTGGTACGTGAACAGCGCGAGGTCGCGAGTGGCGGTGATCCCGGGGTCCTTCTGGCGCAGGCTGCCGGCCGCCGCGTTGCGGGCGTTGGTGAAGAGCCGCTCCCCGGCGTCACCCTGGCGGTGGTTCAACGCCTCGAACGCGGCGAGGGGCATGAGCACCTCACCGCGTACCTCGAGCAGCGCCGGGATGTCCTTGGCCTTGCCTTTGAGCTTCGGCGGGATGTCGGCGAGCGTGCGGAGATTCTCCGTCACGTTCTCGCCGGTGACTCCGTCGCCACGCGTCGCCCCGATGGTGAACACGCCGTCGACGTAGGTGAGCGACACCGCGAGCCCGTCGAGCTTCGGCTCGGCGACGAAGCGAATCGGCTCGGTGATCAAGCGTTGGACGCGGGTGCCCCAAGCGAGCAGCTCCTCGCGCGAGAAGGCGTTGTCGATCGAGAGCATCGGGAGCCGGTGCGTGACGGGCGCGAACGTCGAGGCCGGACGGCCGCCCGGACGTTGCGTCGGCGAATCGCTCGTGACGAGCGAAGGATGTTCGGCCTCGAGCGCGCGCAACTCGCGCACGAGCGCGTCGAACTCGGCGTCCGCGACCTCGGGCTCGTCGAAGACGAAATACCGTTCGTTGTGGTACTCGATCAGCTCGCGCAGCTGGCGGGCGCGTTCGACGACCTCGCCGGGCGGGCGCGCTCCGGACGAGCGAGTTTCGGCGGGAGGTCGGGAGCGGCGGGCGGCCACCCCGGAAATCTACGCGCCGACAGCGAGCTTCGTTGCAGCCGCGTGGTCGTGCACGCGGTTGCCGATCTCACGCGCGAGCAACATCGCGTGCTCGGACTGACTCGCACCATGACCCGCGAGCCCGCATGCCGGCGCGACGAGTGCCTGGGTGCGCAATCGGATCGGGTCGCAACCGCGCCGGGTCAGCTCGCACCACGCGTCGAGCAGAGCCTTCCACAGCGGCTGGGCGTGCTCGCCGACGGGTCGGTGCGTG
>JAODBI010000352.1 GCA_025463875.1 Actinomycetes bacterium | reverse complement strand
CTCGACCCGGTACTGCAGCGCGGTCGTCGGCCGCACCAGTTCTCCGTTGGGCAGTGCAAGCGCATCTCAATCGCGCGCGCCGTGATCACCGAGCCCAAGCTGATCATCTGCGACTAGCCGGTGTCGGCGCTCGACGTATCGGTGCAGGCGCAGATCCTGAACCTGCTCGAAGAGATGAAGACGCGCTACGGACTCACGCTGATCTTCATCGCGCACGACCTCGCGGTGGTCAAGAACGTGAGCGACCGGGTCGTCGTGATGTATCTCGGCAAGATCTGCGAGGTCGGTTCGCCCGACGTCATCTACGACCAGCCCGCGCATCCGTACACGCGTGTCTTGCTCGACGCGATCCCGGTCCCGGATCCGAGCGTCCGGCCCGAAGCGCGCGCCAAGGTCATCGGTGAGATCCCTTCGCCCGTGGCGCCGCCGTCGGGTTGCCGGTTCCGCACGCGGTGCCCGAAGGCGCAGGCCAAGTGCGCCGACGAGGAGCCCCAGGTGCGCGAGGTGTCGCCCGGCCAGTTCGTCGCGTGTCACTTCCCGCTCGCGGCGGGCGAGACGCTGCCGACGCGCAACGGTTCCGGTCCGCTCGCAACCTGAGGCGCGGCCCGACGCGGCCCGTCAGTTGCGGGGCAGACCGAGGATGCGCTGGGCGACGATGTTCTTGTTGACCTGCGTGGTGCCGCCCGCGATCGTCAACGCCCGGCTGTAGACGCGATCGCGCGCCCAGGATCCGTCGAGTCCATCGGGACCGAGCACCTCGGTCGCGACCTCGGCGATGTGCTGCTCGGCCTCGCTCCACAACAGCTTCGCAATGCTGCCTTCCGGTCCCATCGCCCGGCCGTGCAGCTCGGCCGAAAGCGCGCGCTCGGAGATGAGCTTCAAGAGCTCACCTTCCATGTAGACCCGGGCCACGTGTTGGCGGATGACCGGATCGTCGCTCGCGGTCGTGCCGTCGCCCATCGGCGTCCGTTTCGCTTCGTCGATCAGGCGCTTCACCTTCGAGCGCGTTCCGAGATGCAGCTTCGCAACCGTGCCCCGCTCGTAGGCGAGCGTGGTCATCGCGACACGCCAACCTTCGTTGACCGGGCCGAGTGTGGCGTCGACGGGGACGCGCACGTCGGTGAAGAAGATCTCGTTGAATTCCTTCTCGCCGGTGATGGTCTCGAGCGGACGTACCTCGACTCCCGGCAGTGTCATGTCGACCAGCAGGCACGTGATGCCCTTGTGCTTCGAGACGCTCGGGTCGGTACGCACGAGGAGCTCGCACCAGTTGGCGAGATTGCCGAGCGTGTTCCACGTTTTCTGGCCGTTGACGATCCAGCTGTCGCCGTCGAGGATCGCGGAACAGCGCAACGAGGCGAGGTCGGAGCCCGCATTCGGCTCGGAGAAGCCCTGGCACCAGATGTCGTCGCCGCGGAGCATGCGGGGCAGGAGGTCGGCCTTCTGCTCGTGGGTGCCGTGCTCGATGATGGCGGGTGCGATGTTCGACAGTCCGAGCGGGTTGAGCGTGCCCGGCGCATGGGCGCGGTGCATCTCCTCCGCGTACACGACCTGCTCCATCACTCCGGCGCCGCGACCGCCCCACTCCTCCGGCCAGGCGATGGCCGCGAAGCGCGCGTCGGCAAGCGTGCGGTTCCACGCGCGCAGGCGTTCGAGACGCTCGCCGCCGAACTCGAGCGACATGCCACCCAGGCCGTCGCCCGCGAGCTCGGGTTCGAGGTTGGCGTCGAGCCAGGCGCGGAATTCCTTGCGGAACGCCTCGGCCTCGGCCGGATATCGGAAGTCCATGCTGGTGGCTCGTTTCTCCTGAGCGAGGACGCGAACGGGAATCTAGTTTTCGATGCCGCCGCGCGCGAGTTGCTCGTCGATCTCGCGTTGCTTGGCGACGTTCTCGGCGTGCAGCTCGTCGGTCGTGCGGACGCGGCCGTCGACCTTCAGCTCACCCATGATGTGCACCTCGCCGAGCGTCTCCTGCATGTAGTCGGGACCGTCGGCGGTCGGAACGAACCATCCGGTCGGGCACATGGTGAGCACTTCGACGAAGGTGAAGCCCTCGCCCCGCAGCTGCGACTCGAAGGCCCGCTTGAACATCTTGCGGGTGCGGGCGACCGAGCCCGCGTTGTGTACCGAGCCCCGCGCGACGTACGACGCACCTTGCAGTTGCGCAATCAGGTCACCGATCAGGATCGGGTAACCGTGATACTCCGCGTCGCGGCCGTCGAGCGTGTTCTTGGTGCGCTGGCCGATCACGCTCGTGGCGGTCATGTGCCCGCCGGTCTCACCGAACACGCCGTTGTTCAACAAGATGCAGGTGACCTTCTCGCCGCGCGCCGCGGTGTGCAGCACCTCCTGCAGCCCCTCGTTCACCATGTCGCCGTCGCCCTGCAACGTGAACACCAACGAGTCGGGGAGCATGCGCTTCACACCGGTGGCGACCGACGGCGCACGGCCGTGCAACGCCTGCACCAGATCGACGTCCATCGTGCCCGCGAACGACGTGTAGCAACCGATGCCGGCGACCGCGATGGTGCGGGCGGCGACGTCGAGCTCCTCGATGCACTCCAGGAATTGGCGCACTGCGAGCGGCTCGCCGCAGCCCGGGCACATGTGGTGCTCCTGGGTGAGCAGGAGGTCGGGCTTGAGCGACTCGACCTTGCGGGCCGGAACCGTGGGAGCGGAGGACGTGTCGATGATCGTCATTTCTGGTGCTCCTGGAGTTGGTACGTGAACTGTTCGTAGCCCGGGATGGGCGGGAGCTCACGGTCTTCGTGCAGGGCGAGGATCCGGGCGGTGATCGCCTCGACGTCGAGGAGCCGGCCGACGCCGAATCCCGACTGGTCGGTGGACACACCGCCGATGTACGTGACCGGCGCGCGGCCTGCGACGCCGATGCGCACGTCTTCGACGAGCTGGCCCGCGGAGAGCTCGAAGCTCCCGACCCGCTTGACGTTCGGACGCCCGGCCACCTCGGCGAGCGCGCCATAGGGGAACGGCCAGATCGTGATCGGCCGCAGGTAGCCGATGCGATGACCGGCGTCGCGCAGCTCCTTGATCGCGTACTTCACGAACTTCGCAGGGGAGCCGAATGCGACGACGATCGTCTCCGCGTCGTCGCAGTAACCCTGTTCGAAGCGGACCTCGCGTTCCATCAGCGGGATCTTGGTCGCGATGTACTGCGCTTTTCCCTCCTGGCCCATCGCCGCCTGACCGGTCTTGGCCACACCGAGGGGGGTGACGCCGCGGCTCTGACCGCTGCCGCTTTGCGATCCGTCGACCGCCCAGTCCTTCTTCGGCAGTTCGGGGAACGACATCGGCTCGATCGAGATGGCCTCCTGCGTATGCGCGAGGAGGTAGTCGCCGTAGACGAGCACGGGATTGCGCCACTTGTCGGCGAGGTGGAACGCGAGTTGGACGTGCTCGACACCTTCGCGGACGTCCTGGGGAGCGAGCACGATGTGTCGGTAGTCGCCGTGCCCGCCGCCGCGCGTCGCTTGGAAGTAGTCCTGTTGGCCGCGCGCCATGTTGAAGATGACGAGGGGCAGCTCGGCGAGCGTGATCTCCGAGAACGACTCCTGCATCAACGAGAGTCCCTGACCGGTCGACCCGGTCGCGGCGCGCGCACCGGTCGAGAGTGCCCCCCACGCCATGCCGACCGCCTCGAGCTCCGACTCGGCGTTGATGCACACGCCGCCTGCTTCGGGAAGCAGACGCGCGCAGTGCTCGAGCACCTCGGTGAACGGGGTCATGGGGTAGCCGGCGAAGAACCGACAGCCCGCGGCGATGGCGGCGCGCGCGAGTGCCTCGGACCCCTCCATCAGCACGCGTTCGCCGGGAGGGGCCGTGGTGGTAGTGGCGGTGACGGTCATCGGGCGGCCTCCACGCTTTCCTTCGGAACGGTCGTGATGACCGGTTGCTCGTAGCGGTACACCTCGAAGACGAAGTCGGGGCAGACGTAGAGGCACGCTCCGCACCCCGTGCACCCGGGGGACAGTTGCGGATACCGGTACCCCATGTGGTTGACCTCGGTCGACATCGCCAACACGCCCGGCGGGCAGGCCGGGATGCAGAGGTCGCAGCCCTTGCAGTGCGCGGCGTCGATCGTGACCGTGCCGCGGCTCTTGATGTCGATCGTCGTTGCGGATGTGGACTGCTCGGACACTCCCATGTGCTCAGACATTCGCTGTCTCCCAGGCCGGGAATTCGTTTGCGGGCAGGAGTCGGGTGCCGGCGCGCAGCGCGCGCTCGTTCGCCTCGATGTGCTGGGTGCGGTACGGCGGGATCGACGCGCGCATCGCCGCGATCAGACCTTCTTCGGAGACGATGCCCGTCGTCGCGCAGAACGCGCCGAGCATGACCATCGATCCGGACAGTGCGCTGCCAAGGTCGGTCGCGACGGTGGTCGCGGGAACGCGATGCACGGTGACGTCGTCGCGTACGTCACTCGTGAACGTGGTGTCGTTGACGAGCACGAGACCGCCCGGTCGTAACTTCGACTCGACCGCGGGCCAGTAGTCGTCGTGCATGGCGATCGCCGACCAGGCCCTCGACACGACGGGCGGTGCGAGGATCGGTGCATCGGCGACGACGACCGTGCTGTCGGTGTTGCCGCCCCGCATCATGCCGCCGTAGAGGCCGAGGTACATCACCTCCCGGCCTTCGATGGTCGCGGCGCGGGCGAGCACCTGCGCGCAAAGCTGCACGCCTTGCCCGCCGATGCCGGTGATGAGTAACTCACGTTCCATGTCGGACTCCTGCGAGACAGAACTCCACGAGGCTGCGCACCTCGACGGGTTCGGGGCTGCGGCGTTGGATGATCGCGTCGTTCATGCGGGCGAGTGTGAGCTCGCAGACGAAGGCTGCGTCGTGATCGGTGCCACCGAGGGCCTTCACCGACGGTGCGAGTGTCGTGAGGAGGTCGGCGCGGGTCGCGGCGAGATCGTCGGGGTAACGGTCGGCGAGTCGGGCGCCGTTGATCGCGAACGGACGCGTCGCCTCGGCCGCATCCGGATTCCGGGCCTGGGCCAGCATGCCGTCGATCCAGAGTCGCACCTGGGCCTCGGCGTCGGCCGTGGACGCGACCCGAGCGCGGAGGTACTCGACGAGTTGGCGTTGCCCGTCGGCCAGGACTGCGAGCAACAACGCGTCCTTCGAGGCGAAGTGGCGGTAGAAGGCCTGGTTGGAGAGACCGGCGGCTTTGACGATGTCACGGACCTGGGGGTCGATGTCGCCGGTCGTGCGCATGACGGCGAAGGCGGCGTCGATGAGGCGACGGACCTCGGCCGCGTACTGGCCGCGCCGCTCCGCCAGCGTGGCATCCGCCAGGCGTTCCTCGACCGGAACAACGTTCTGCACTCCCAGAACACTATTCCAGCCCTGCCCGAGGCGCCACAACCCCGAAATTCCTCCCAACAGTGGGGAGGAAAAGTGTTCCCACCGACCGGTTTCGCGCCCAACTGTTGGGAGGGTTGGCGGTCAGAGGGGTGGGAGTTGGGGTTGGGACTGCAGGCGTTCGACGATCAGGGTGCGTTGGACCTGGGCGGTCGCCGCGGTGCGGGGGAGGGATTCGACCACCGCGACTCGGCGGGGCTGCTTGAACGGCGCGAGCCGGCCGATGCAGAACTCCCGGAGCGTGTCGAGGTCGGGTGCGCGCTCGCCGTCCCGCACGACGATCACCGCGGTCACCACCTCTCCCCACTGCACGTCGGGCACGCCGACCACCGCGACCTCGGCGATCGCGGGGTGGGCGCCCAACACCTGTTCGACCTCGGGCGGCGCGACCGTCTCGCCGCCGGTGCGGATGACGTCGCGCGCCCGGCCCACGATCGCCAGGTAGCCCTCGTCGTCGAAGGCTCCGAGATCACCGGTGTGGTACCAGCCGTCGCGCAATGCCTCGGCGGTCGCCGCGTCGTCGTCGAAGTAGCCGTCCATCAAGAACGCGCTCCGCATCACGACCTCACCGCTCCCGTCGAGCCGCACGTCGACGCCGGGTTGCGCCACGCCGACGCTGCCCGGTTTGCGGAACAGGTCGGCGTCGCCGAGTTGCACACCCGGACCGGCTTCCGTCGATCCGTAGAAGATGCGGGTCCGGGTGTGGGGGAGCGCCTCCTTGATCGCGCGGAGCAGCTCGGGCGGCGTCGCGGAGGTACCGGTGTCGGCCTCTTCGAGCGCGGACAGATCGAAGGCATCGACGCCGTGCTCGAGGACGCGTGACCAGACGGCCGGGATGCAGTACAGACGCGAGGCGCGATGCCGCTCGGTCGTACGCAACAACGTCTCGGCGTCGGGAACGCGCACGAAGTGCACGGCGCGCCGTCCTTGCCAGGCGCCCATGGCAATGGTCCACCCGGCCATGTGGAAGAGCGGGAACATACATACGGTTCCGGCACCGCCGGGAGTGGTCGTGGCGCCGACGTACGTGCGGAGCCAGTTGGTGCGGTGCGACAGCACGACCCCTTTCGGGCGACCGGTGCTCCCGCTCGTGAAGAAGATGACGTGCGGGTCGCGCTCGTCGAGCTCCGGTACATCGGGCGCGCTCGCGTCGGCGGTCGGGACCTCGGACGAGAAGGGCACGCCGACCCGGGTCGCGAGCTCGCCCGCCGCTTCGAGGTGCGACGGCGCGCACAGCAGCAACCGCGGGCGCGCGTACTCGGCGACCGGAGCGACCTCGTCGACCGATGCCCGGGCGTTGAGCGGAGCGAACACCGCGCCGATCTTCGAGAGCGCCGCGAACACGGGGACGGCGTCGAGGGTCGTGTCGCCCCACCACAGCACGCGGTCGCCGCGTCCCACCCACAGGCCCCGGAGGCCGTTGGCGACGCGATTCGCGCGGTCGTCGATCTCGGCAAACGTCAGTGCGTCGTCGTCGAGTGTCGCCGCGACCGAATCGGGCGCGACCCGAGCCGCGTTCGCGAGCATCTCGGCGATGTGGAGCACGCCGCAATATCGCATGCGCCCGGACCGAGTTGCTTGTTGACAAGCATTGTTGTTAGTGTGCCTCTGTCATGAAGGGCACCGAAGCGCTCACCACGATCTTCCGGGAGCAGGGCCTGCGGGTCACTCCCCAACGCCAGGCGATCTTCCGTCTGCTCGAAGGCGATGTCTCGCATCCGACCGTCGAGTCGCTGTTCGACCGCGCCCGGGCCGACATGCCCACGATCTCCTTGAAGACGGTGTATCAGACCGTTCACGATCTCGAGGCGCTCGGCGAGGTACGCGTACTCGATCTGGGTACGGGAAGCGTGCGTGTCGATCCGAACGTCGAAGACGACCACCATCACCTGCTCTGCACCACCTGCGGGCGGGTGCGGGACGTACCGGTGGAGTTCGACGGCCTGAACGTCCCCATCCGCTATCGCCGCGATTTCACCGTCGACGACGTCCAGGTGATCTTCCGCGGCCATTGTGACCACTGTTTCGATCGAACCTGACTACGAAGGAGCCACATCGATGTCCGATCTCAAGGGAAGTAAGACGCACGACAATCTGAAGGAGGCGTTCGCGGGCGAGAGCCAGGCGAACCGCCGGTACCTCTACTTCGCGCAGAAGGCCGACGTCGAGGGGTACCCGGACGTCGCCGCGCTGTTCCGTTCGGTCGCCGAAGGTGAGACCGGCCACGCGTTCGGTCACTTCGACTTCCTCGCCGAGGTCGGCGACCCGGTGACCGGGACTGCGGTCGGTGCGACCACCGACAACCTGACCTCCGCGATCACCGGCGAGACCTACGAGTACACCGAGATGTACCCGGGTTTCGCGCGCACCGCACGCGACGAGGGCTTCGAGGAGATCGCGGAGTGGCTCGAGACGCTCGCCCGCGCCGAGAAGAGCCACGCCGGCCGCTTCCAGCAGGGTCTCGAGAACGTTTCCTGACCGAGCTCCTCACGGAGTTCGGGCCGGCCTCGAGGGCTCGGCGCAAGCTGATTGAACGAGAAACGAGTATGGCCCTGGGGAGGTCCCCGGGGCCTCGCTCGTGAAGCCGGAATCGGTCCGTTGCACGCGCCGCGGACTCGAGGAGCAACCATGAAGAAGCTGACCGTGGACGACATTGTCGACATGCGCGCGTACGAACGCGAACGCGACGTGCTGCGGCGGACGATCATCGACTTGAAGCGGGTGCGGCGCATCGCGCTGGGTCCGATCATGACGATGGTGTTCGAGAACACCGTGACGATGCGGTGGCAGGTCCAGGAGATGGCGCGCGCGGAGCGCATGCTGCGCGACGAGCAGATCGCACACGAGGTCGAGACCTACAACCAACTCATCCCGGACGAGAACGAGCTGTCGGCGACGCTGATGATCGAGCTGACATCGGAGCCCGCGCTGCGGGAATGGCTCCCGCGGCTCATCGGCATCGAACATCGCGTCGCGATCGTCCTGCCCGACGGGACACGTGTCCTCGGCGCGGTATCGGACGAGGACGAGTCGCGCCTGTCGCGCGACGACACCACCGCTGCCGTGCATTTTCTGAAATTCCGATTCACGCCCGCAGACGTTGAGATGTTCGCGAGCGGGCCGGTGCACATCGTCGTCGACCATCCGGAATACGACCAGGACGTGCTGCTCGATCCCGACCAGCACCAGCAACTGCTCTCGGATCTGCGCGACCGGTCGTAGCGCGCTGGTCGTGTCGGGCGATTGCCGGCGACCCGGCGCAGCTCGCACGAGCCTCGCTAGCCTCGCCCGCATCTCGCTCAGCATTCGTGTCCGTCGTCTCGATCCCGACCTCCCGCTTCCCGGTCGCACCCACGCGGGCGACGCCGGCTACGACCTGCTCGCGCGCGTCGAGGTGCGACTCGCGCCGGGCGGCGGCCGCGCCCTCGTCCCGACCGGCATCGCGCTCGCGATTCCCGAGGGCTACGCCGGATTCGTCCAGCCCCGGTCGGGTCTTGCGTTGCGGCACGGCGTGACCTGTCTCAACACACCCGGGCTGATCGACGCGGGCTATCGCGACGAGATCAGCGTGCTGCTCGTGAACCTCGATCCGAGTGCCGCGTTCGACGTGGCGCGCGGCGACCGCATCGCCCAGCTCGTCGTCCAAAGAGTCGAGGACGTGGTGTGGCAGGAGGTCGACGAACTCGACGACTCGGCCCGCGGCACCGGCGGGTGGGGCTCGACGGGTCGGCGCTGACGGCATTCGCCGGGCCGGCGCGCTCTTGTAGGGTCGCCGGATGCACGATCGCAGATTTCGTTTCGGCCTCGCTTGCAGCAAGGGCCGTTCCCGCAAGGAATTCACCGAGCTCGCGCGCAAAGCCGAGTCGCTCGGCTACTCGACACTGTTCGTCCCCGATCACTTCGTGGAACATGATCTTGCGCCGACCGTCGCGCTCGCGCACGCGGCCGCGGTAACCGACGAGTTACGGGTCGGATCGTTCGTGCTCGGCAACGACTACAAGCATCCCGTCGTGTGCGCGCGCGAGATGGCGTCGCTCGATCTGCTCTCCGACGGCCGATTGGAGCTCGGCATCGGCGCGGGATGGATGACCGCCGACTACGAGAAGGCCGGCATTCCTCTCGACCGCGCCGGCATCCGCATCGCCCGGCTCGCGGAAGCGATCACGATCATCAAGGGCCTCTTCGCGCCCGGTCCGTTCACCTTCGAGGGCAAGTACTACCGAGTCACCGACCTCGACGGCATGCCCAAGCCGGTGCAGGCGCCCGTGCCGTTCTTCGTCGGCGGAGGCGCGCCGAAGATCCTCGCGCTGGCCGCGCGGGAGGCGGAGATTGTCGGTATCAACGCCAATCTGCGGTCGGGCGACGGTACTTCGCCCGACGCGGCGAAGTCGATGACGCCCGAGGCCACGGATCAGAAGCTCGGTTGGGTGCGTGACGCGGCGGGCGATCGATTCGGCGACCTCGAGCTGCAGTCACTCGTCGGGTTCGTCTATGTCACCGACGACGCGAAGCGGATCCTCGAAGGGATCGCAAGTTCGTTCGGCGTCTCGGTCGAGGACGCGCGGCTCGCGCCGCCGTGCCTCGTGGGCACCGAGGACGACATCGTCGCATCGCTGGAAGAGCGGCGCGAGCGGTGGCAGATGTCGTACCACGTCGTCGACGACGGCGCGATCGACACGTTCGCACCGATCGTCGCGAGTCTCGCGGGAAAGTAGGGACTATGAAGCCGTTCCGGTTCGGAGTTCAGGTCTCACAGGTGGGCTCGGCGTCGGAGTGGCGCGACAAGGCCCGCAAGATCGAGGACCTCGGATTCTCGACGCTGTTCATGCCAGACCACTTCGGCCAGGAGTTGGCGCCACTGCCCGCGGTTGCGATGGCCGCGGCCCACACCACGACATTGCGCGTCGGATCCCTCGTCTTCGACAACGACTACAAGCATCCCGCGATCCTCGCCAAGGAAGCGGCGACCATCGACCTGTTGAGCGACGGGCGCTTCGAGTTCGGCATCGGTGCCGGTTGGATGCGCGTCGACTACGACATGCTCGGTCTGCCCTATGACCCGCCGGCCGTGCGCGTCGACCGCTTCGAGGAAGCGTTGCACATCATGAAGCAGTGCTTCACCGGCGAGCAGTTCACCTATCACGGCGAGCACTACCGCATCACCGACTACGCGTCGTGGCCGAAGCCGGTGCAGCAACCGGGGCCGCCCTTGTTGATCGGTGGAGGTGGCAAACGTGTGCTGTCGATCGCCGCTCGCCAGGCCGACATCGTCGGGATCAATCCGAACCTCCGGGCGGGCGAGATCGGTCTCGACGCGGCGAAGGACTCGTTGCGCGAGCAGACCGAGCGGAAGGTGCAGTGGGTCCGCGAGGCCGCCGGTGATCGGATCGACGACATCGAGATCCAGATGCGCTTCTTCATCACCAGCGTCACGCCCGACCGGATGAAGCTTGCCGAGGCGCTCGCGCCGTCGTTCGGCGTTTCGCCGGCCGAGGCGTTGGAGTCGGGTGCGACCCTGGTGGGGACCGAGGAAGAGATCGCCGAGCAGTTGCACCGCCGGCGCGAGGAGTGGGGACTGTCCTACATCGTCGTCGGCGACGACAACGTCGACGAGTTCGCACCCGTGGTCGCGAAGCTCGCCGGGACCTAGGCCGTCTCGGACGGTTCCCGCGCGAAACGCGCAGGAATCCATTCCGCCAGGCGTTCGTGCACCTCGGCCGCGGCCTGCGTCAGGAGATGACCCGCGCCGGGGAGCAACACGACCTCGCCGTGCCCGGCCAGCATCTGCACGACGCTGCTCGTCTCCGCCGGAAGGATCTCGTCGTCGGTGCCGTGCATCAGGAGCAGCGGGATGTCGCCGAGCTCCGACGCGTGCTCGCACCCCGCCGACTGCGTCGAGAGGGTCACCACTCCGCGGCAGTGCTCGCCCAGCACGGTTCCCGCCTGGATGGCGACGGCGCCGCCGAACGAATGCCCGATCACGACGAAGCCGCGCGCACCGGAACGACCCGCGAGGTCGGCGGCCGCGGCTACGTCGTGGACGCAGCGCGACAAGTCGTTCGGCTTGCGGTAACCGATACGCATCGTCGCGATGCCGTGCGTCTCGGCGAGCTCGCGTCCGAGCGTGTGGTAGATGGCGTCGGCGGGCCCGAGCATCCCGCCCATGCCGCCGCCGCACGTGAGCACCACTGCGCGGGCGTCACGCGGACCGTGCCAGAGCACGCTGAGGAGTCCGCGCATGGTGTAGATCTCGAGGTGCGCGAGTCCGGGCGCGATCTCGACTTCCTCGAGCCCCAGGGCTTCGAGGAGCTCGAGCGGCGAGCGCGGCTCGTCGACACTCACAACATCGACTTCAGCAGCGCGCGTGTCTCCGCTCGTTCGTCGCGTGATCCGTAGACGGACGCGATGTATTCCGTGACGCCCGCGTCGGCGAGTGCGCGAACCTGTTTCTCGACGGTCGTGGCGTCGCCGACCATCGCGACGTCGGCCGGACCTTCCGCACCCTCGCGGTCGAGCATGGCGCGGTACGAAGGCAGGAATCCGTAGACCTGGAAATCGCGAGCGGCGCGTTCGCGCGCGGCGTCGACGTCGCGGGTGACGCAGATGGGAAGCGACGTCGCGATCCGGGGCGCGGGACGGCCGGCGGCGGCGGCCGCGGCGTTGATGATCGGAACGGTGTGCGACGCGAGCGTTGCGGGTCCGGTCATCCACGTGACGGTGCCGTCGGCGACGGTGCCGGCGAGCTTGAGCATCTGCTCGCCGAGGGCGGCGACGAGGACCGGGCACGGAATGCGCGGCTCCACGCCGATGCTCGCCTCGGTGCTGATCGTCTCACCCCGGAACGAGGCCTTGCCCTCGTGGATGAGCGGCATCAGCACCGCGAGGTACTCGCGCATGTGGCGGACGGGCTTGTCGAACGACAACCCGAACATGTTCTCGATGACCAACTGGTGCGACAGCCCGATGCCGAGAACGAACCGGCCGCCGCTGGCCGCCTGCACCGTGAGCGCCTGCTGCGCCATCGTGAGTGGGTGACGACCGTAGGTCGGCACCACGCCCGTCTCGAGCTCGATGCGGGGAACCTCACGGCCGACGATGCCCAGGACGCCCATCGCGTCGAGCGCGAAGATCTGGGGGAGCGCGTACGACGAGAAGCCGTCCGCCTCTGCGGCGCGGGCGTCGATGACGACGTCGTCGATGCTCCGACCTGCGGTATCGCCTCCGAAGATGCCAATTTTCATGGCCGGAGGCTAGCTGTCGTCTCCGGCCCGGACGAGCGAGGCTTGTATAGTGGTGGCCCAACGCGGACGTGGCTCAGCTGGTAGAGCACAACCTTGCCAAGGTTGGGGTCGCGGGTTCGAATCCCGTCGTCCGCTCCAAGTGAAGTCGTAGAACGTGCAGGTCGGCGGCCCTTCGGGGCCGCTGATGCGCGTCTCGGGCGTATGCGATTTCGAGCGCAGGCCGCGGGAGCACTTCGATAGGTCGCGTCGAGCGCGTCAGCGATCGCTGCGCGCGCTTCGGGGAACAGGTGACCGTAGCGATCGATCGTGACGCGGATCGACGAGTGCCCGAGGTAGGTCTTCACCTCCTCGAGGTGACGGCCCGCTGCAATGAGTAGCGCAGCGCACGTGTGGCGCAGGTCGTGGAAGCGCACACCCGGAAACGCGGCCGCGTCGACGGCGCGCGTGTAGCGACGGTGCCGGAAGTTGTGGTGATGAACAGGACCGCCCTCGGCTGCCGTGAACACCCAGCCGTCGGGCGACGGGTAGCGGCCGATGTGCTCGGCGAGCATCTGCGCCAGGAAACGCGGCACCGTAATGGTGCGGCGCTTGCCGGTCTTGGTAGGTCCGGCGTGCAGGCCGCCTGCCTCGCTCATCGACGCGACGACGTCGATCGTTGCGGCAAGGATGTTCAGACGCTCGATGCGCCGCGCCCAGAGCTCGCCCGACCGCAAACCGCCGTACGCCGCGAGGTAGACGGCAGTTCGGTATCGGTCCTTTGGGCCTCGCGTAAGCGTCCCCGAGCGGGCAATGGGTGCGCGCTCGCGATTGCAAGCGTGCCGTCCGCGCTACCATGGGTTTTGTGACGTTCCTGCCCGCGACCCTTCTC
>JAODBI010000344.1 GCA_025463875.1 Actinomycetes bacterium | reverse complement strand
TCCCGCATCCGATCGGCCGGCTCATCGTCGGCTGTCGCGCGGCGGCATCGTTGCGCTGATCGTATTGTCGCTGGCGATTCCCGCCGGCCTCCTGGCGCTGATCCTGCGCAACGACGATTCGTCGAGCCCGGGTCCGGCGATCGTCGCGCCGACCCGGGCCCGGATCGGCAGCGTCGCCCCCGATTTCGTGCTGCCCGACCTCGACGGCAAACCGCTGCGGCTCTCGTCGTTGCGGGGTCGGGTCGTCGTGCTGACGTTCTTCGCGTCGTGGTGCCACCCGTGTGAGGAGGACATGCCGATCCTCGAACGGGCGCAACGCGACAACGGCTCCCGGATCGCGGTCGTCGGCGTCAACTACCAGGACATCCCGGGCGACACGCGCGACTTCGTCCGTCGGCTCGGGGTCACGTTCCCCTCGCTCATCGAGGACTCGATCGACAACCCGGTGGCCACCCGCTACGACGTCCACGCCATGCCCGACACGCTCTTCATCGATGCCGCCGGCGTCGTACGCAGCCGCGTCTACGGGCAGACGAACACCCGCGACCTCGAGGCGGCGCTGTCAGACCTGCTCCGCCCGACCGCCTGACCGCCTCCGAGTTTCCTGCCCACTGTTGGCAGGGTTTCCGGACGGCTATTCCTCCCAGCGGAAGTAGCGGGCGGCGAGCACTGGTGCGCCGATGGCCCACGCGAGGAGCACGGCCAACTCGCCGGTGGGGAACGCCTGCGCGGAAAGGACCGAGCGCACCGTCTCCGAGAGCGCAGCCGCAGGCAAAGCCTTCGCGAAGTCCTGCAGCGCGGTCGGGAGCTTGTCCAACGGATACGCCATGCCGCCCAGGAAGAGCAGCACGAGGAACAGCCCGTTGGCCGCCGCGAGGTTGGCTTCGGCGCGCAGCGTTCCGGCCATGAGCATGCCGATCCCCGCGAATGCGATGGTCCCGAGCAGCAACAGCCCGACGGCGGGCACGATCCCGGCGGGCACGTGCCAGCCGATCGCGACCCCTACGACAACGACCAACAGGATCTGCAGGACCTCGAGGCCGAGCACGGTCGCGGTCTTCGCGATCAGCAGCCCGCCGCGCGACAACGGCGTCGAGCCGAGTCGCTTCAAGACCCCGTAGCGCCGCTCGAATCCGGTGGCGATGCCGAGCGACACCATCGCGGCCGCCATCACGGCGAGCGAGAGCACACCGGGGACGAGGAAGTCGACGGGATGGGCGAAGCCGGCCGTAGTGACGCTGTCGATCTTGGCGAAGAAGACGAGGATTCCCAGCGGGATGGCGAGCGTGACCACCAGGTTCTCGCCGCGCCGCAGCTGCAGGATCGTCTCCGCGCGCGTCTGCGCCGCGAGGGCCCGGGTCTTCACGCTCAGCGCGCCTCTTCGGCGGTGATCTGCAGGAAGACTTCTTCGAGCGACCGCCGTCCGGCTTGCAGCGCCGCCAGCGTGACGTTCTCGTCGCGCAGGAAGCAGGCGAGATCGGCGATGCGTCCGGGAGTTCCCGGCGCGCGGATCACGTATTCCCCCGGCCGATCTTCGGAAACGCGATCCTCGACCACGCCGTCAGCGCCGAGACCGAGCGCACGCGCGATCGCGAGCACGTCGAGGCCGGGGGCCGCCGCGAACCAGATCTCGTCGGAGACCGCGTGGCGGGTGAGCTCGGCCGGCGAACCGAGCGCGGCGAGCTTGCCGCCGGTGACGATGGCCACGCGGTCGCAAAGCTGCTCCGCTTCGTCCATCGCGTGCGTCGTGAGCAACACGGTCACGCCCCGGTCGCGCAGGTCGCGCACGAGCTGCCACGTCGTGGCGCGGGCGTGCGGGTCCATGCCGGCGGTGGGCTCGTCGAGGAACACGACTTCGGGCCGTCCGATGAGCGCGGCGGCGAGCGAGAGGCGCTGCTTCTGACCTCCGGAGAGCCGGCGCACCGCCGTGTTGGTCGCGTCGTGCAGGCCGACGATGTCGAGCAGTCGTTCCGGCGACTCCGCATCGTCGTAATACGCGGCGAAGAGCCGGAGGAGCTCGAGCGGTTTCAGACCGGGATACAGCCCACCCTCTTGGAGCATCACCCCGATGCGCGGCCGGAGCGCGGGTGCGTCGCGCACCGGGTCGAGCCCGAGCACGCGCACGGTGCCGAGATCGGGGTCGCGGTAGCCCTCGAGGGTCTCCACGGTCGTCGTCTTGCCGGCACCGTTCGGACCGAGGAGGCCGAACACCTCACCCGGCGCGACCTCGAACGACAACCCGTCGACGGCCCTGGTCGGGCCGTAGTGCTTCACGAGCCCCGCGACGGAAATGGCCGGGTCGGAGGCAGCGGCTGGCATGGCGACCGGAGTCTACGAGTGGCGGCGGAACGGCCGGTTATCGGTCACGCCAGGCGACGTACGCGGCGAGCTCGTCGAGCCACGAACGCGCGCCGTCGGTGATCGGTGCCGCGGCGAGCGCGTCGCGCGCCTCGGCCACGAGCCTCTCGATGTCGGCTTCGATCTGGTCCAGCGCCCCGGTCCGCACGAACAGATCCTGCAAGCGGCGAACGTCGACGGCGGACAGTTCGGGATCACCCAGGCGTCCCAGCAACGCGCGGTCGTGGGCACCGGCACGCGCGAACGCGAGCGCCACCAGTGGTGTCGGCTTTCCCTCCCGCAGATCGTCACCGACGGGCTTGCCCGTCACCTCGGCGTCGCCGAACGCGCCCAGCACGTCGTCGCGGAGTTGGAACGCGTGGCCGAGGGGAAGCCCGATGGCCGAGAGCGAGGGCCCGAGGGGCGCGAGGCCGTCGGCCAGCGCCGCGCCGAGATGCAGCGGCCGCTCGACCGTGTACTTGCCCGATTTGTAGACGGCGATCCGGTTCGCGAGATCGGCCTCCGTACACGCGGTGGCGGTTCCGGTGAGGTCGAGGGACTGGCCGACGCAGAGCTCGACGCGCAGTTCGTCGAACACCACGTGCGCGGCGTCGGGCATCCCGCGCATCAGCACGTCGGCGTAGGTGAACGCAAAATCACCGACGAGGATCGCCATGCCCTCGCCGAACCGGCGCGGTTCGCCCCGCCAGTCGGCGTCGACGTGACGTCGGGCGAAGCGCGCATGCACCGACTCGCTTCCGCGGCGCATCTCCGATCCGTCCATCACGTCGTCGTGGGCGAGCGCGAAGGTGTGCACGAGCTCGAGCGCGGCGGCCGCGTCGACCACGCGCGTATCGCTCGCGTCGCCATCCGCGCCGATGAACGCGCAGTAACAGAAGGCCGGCCGCAGCCGCTTGCCGCCGTTCGCGACGAAGTCGCGCAACGCTTCGATCGGGTCGGCGAGCCGTTCGTCGACCGCCCTCCAGCGCACGAGCTCGGAGACGAGCAGATCGTCGATCCTGCGTTCCACGCGCGCGGCGAACGGGACCAACGCCGAAGGGAACAGTGCCTCCTTCGGCCCGGTCGAGGTCATGGTGCGACGGTAGTCGCGGCCGGGCAGCCGAACCGGAACGATTGCCGCCTACGCTGCGCACGTGCCGGAGTTCCTGTCGGAGATATGGCTGCGCGAGCTCGACCGGGTGGTACGCGACGCGGTTCCCGCGTCGGCGCTGACTCCGCTCGTGATCGAACAGGTCGTGTCCGGAGTGCCCGGCCGGGGTGAGGTGCGTTACCGCCTGGAGGTCGGCGACGCCGGGGCGAGCGTCACGGAACTCGGCCCGGCTGACGGGACCGAGTCCGACGCCCTTCCGCCGTTCGACGTGCGCCTCACGACCGACTATCCGACCGCGGTCGCCATCTCGCGCGGTCGGGAGAACGCGCAGATCGCGTTGTCCCGCGGCCGGCTCCGGCTCGGTGGCAACGTCGACGCGCTGGTGCGCCGGTCCGACGTCCTCGCCGCACTCGACGACGCCACGGCCGAGCTACGGGCGACGACGACCTACCCCTCCGTTTCGCGGTCATAGGATCCGCGCATCATGTGGGGCGAGGTCACACCCGCGGAGCGTCTGCGCTCGGTCACCCGCCGAAATCTCGACGACGAGACCCTGGCCGCGGCCGCGGCCGACGCGCTCGCCGGATTCGCCGACGAACCCGCGTCACTCGTCGTGGCATGCCGACGCGTGCTCGCGCACCACCGCGCGCACGGTGCGTTGTGGTGGGTGTGCTCCCGCATCCTCGCGGCCGCCGACCCCGCCGCGGCCGCGCACGTCGCGGTACGCGAGCTCGAGGCGGATCGCACCGGCGACCGCCTGGGCGCGACATTGCCGCTTCTCGATGAAGGCGAGGTCGTCGCCGTCGTCGGCTACACGTCGACGATCGACGACGCGTTGCTCGAGCGCTTCGACATCGATGCGGTCGCGGTGCGCGTCGACGGCGACGATCCCGTCGCCGCGCTACGACGCCGTCGCAGTGATCACGTGGTGCGCGTCGTCGATCGGTGGGATCCTGTCCTGGAGCACACCTCTCGTGTCCTCGTCTCGGCGACCGCGATCGGTCCCGAACGGGCGCTGGTGCCGCTCGGTACCGACGAGGTGCTGCAGGAGATCGGTACCGACACGCGGCGGGAGGTGTGGCTCGTCGGCGGCGTCGGTCGGGTGCTTCCGGCCCGCGTCTACGACATGGTCGCCTCGTCGTTGCCCGACGCCCCGATGTTCGAGGAGATCTCGGTGCAACGCTTCGACCGACTCGCCGGGCCCCGGGGCCTCGAGCGGCCGTCGGACGCAACCGCTCGCATCGATTCCCCGGTGGTCCCCGAACTTCTGCGTCCGCTCAATTAGCGTTTCACGCGTGGCAGAGGAAGTGGTCGACGCGGCCGAGAGACTCGCTCGAGCATGCGATCTCTCCGTGACGTGTTACATGTGCGGCATCGAGATGCGACCCGAGCACGCGCACTACCGGTGCCCGGCGTGCGGCTGGCGCGACTCCTGTTGTGACGGGCCGTACTAGCCCACGAGCTCGACGCCGCCGGGGTGCTAGACGTCGATGACGTCGTCCGGGCCCTCGAGATGAGTGCCACCGTGAGGCCGCCCGTCGATGTACCGGACGCGTCCCTGGAATCGGCGTTTCGCTGCTCCTCGTGCGAGGACGCGCGTGGGCGGGAACAGGAGCAGGAGCCCGATGGCCGCGGTGACGAACCCTGGGACGATCAACAGCACACCGCCCGCCAGGACCAGAGCGCCGTCGATGAGCTCGTTCGTCGGCATGTTGCCGGCTTCCAGCTGCTTGCGGATCCGAGCGATGACACCGAAGCCGGCGATTTTCGTGAGCCACACGCCCGACAGCGAGAGCAGCAACAGCAACCCGACGGTGTTCAGCGCGCCGATGGCATGACCGACCTGCACCGCGACATAGATCTCGACCAACGGGCTGACGATGAAGAGCAGCGCGAAGATCGCCACGTCGGAATCGTAGCGACGGCGGCGCGCGGCCCAGTCCGCGTAGCGTTTCGGTATGGACGAAGCAGTCGCGGCCTTCTGGGCCCGGGCCGCCGAAACGTACGAGACCGAAGTGCCGTACTTCCGGCTGATGGGTGAACGGATCGTGGGCCGAGCGGGTCTTCGAGCGGGACAGGACGTGCTCGACGTCGCGTGCGGGAAGGGCGCGACCCTCATTCCGGCCGCGCGTGCAGTGGGCGACCGAGGTCGCGCAGTGGGCGTCGACATCGTCGCGGAGATGGTCGACGCGGCCCGGGCCGCCGCGGCCGGCGCCGGGCTGCGCAACGTCACGGTCGAGGTCGGCGACGGCGACGCCCTGGATCTCGATACTGCGAGCTTCGACGTCGTCATCTGCGGCTTCGGCCTCGGGTTCCTCCGCCCCGAGCATGCGCTGCCCGAGATGCGACGCGTCCTGCGCGGCGGCGGACACCTGGTGACGAGTGTGCCGCTGGGCGGCGGAGCCGACTGGGAGTTCTTCGGCGATCTGTGCAAGCGCTACGGACTCGTGTCGGAAGCACACGTGGGTGGCGCGGCCACGCCGCCGTTCGACGAGATGGCGAAGTTGGCCGCGTCGGCCGGCCTCTTCCTCGATCCACCCCTGCCCGAGTCCGTGTCGGTGCTCTTCCCCGACGAGGAATCGTGGTGGCGCTGGGCGTGGTCTCACGGCCAGCGCGCGTTCCTCGAACGTCTCGACGATTCGCAGGTCGAAGTGTTCAAGGAAGACGCCTTCGCCGCGTTGCGATCTTTCCGCACCCCCGACGGAATCCCTCTCGAGCAACAGTTCCTGGTGCTCAACGCGAACACGTGAACGCGAACCCGTGATCTCGCCGCGATCGGAGTCGACCCTCGCTCAGATGAGCTCCGGAATGTCGACGTCGGTCGGGCCGGCAGGGGTGTAGAACGCGGTGACGCGCGGCGGCACCCGCAGACCGTCGTCAGATTCGTAGCGCCGGCGGATGGCTCGATGGTCGTCGGAGACGGTGAGCGCCGCGACATCGTCGACGTAGACATCGCCGCCGGGTGTGTCACCGAGGCGACCGAGGTCGCCCCAGCCGTCCCACGGCAACATCTCCACCTTGTTCAACGCCGCGAGGTCGCGCGCGATGTTGGCGACGATGAACCACTGCCCCCACATGTCGAGAATGCCGAACGCGTCGCCGTCCTCCTGGCCCGAGCGACATCGGCGCCACGCGTCGCCCGCCGGGAAGAACCTTCCCGGCGGGAGATCGGTCGGGTCGGCAGTGAGCCCGACGGCTCGGCGCTGCAAGTCGTCGATCTGCGCGTCGAGCACGACCCAACGGTTGCCGTCCCAGTGTTCGACCACCCAATGGTCGACCCACTTGCCGGGCTCGAAATAGCCGGCGAAGCCGCAGCGGGCCCGACTCGGCACATGCGCCCGGCGGAGCAGCGCGACCGTCAGCGTGGAGAAGTGCCGGCAGTTACCGACGAAACGGCTCCGGGGTTCGCGCGGCTCGGTCAGGCGGCTTCCGTTGATCTCCAGGATGCGTCCGAGCATCCCCGACGCGGGACGGGTCTGGAGCTCAACTTCGCGCTCGGGTGTGATCTCGACGTCGTACGAGGATGCCCAGAACGGGTGGACGACGAGACCCTGCACCACCGCCGCGATGCCGACCGGATCCGACGGCATCCCGGCCAACGCGTCGTCGAAGTCGGAGATCCCGGTCATGGGTCCGGGTTCGGCATAGAAGCTCGTCTCGTCGCTCACCGTTGCCCCTTTCGCCGACCAGTCAAGGCTGCCCGAGATGAACCGTCCGCACCAGCCTTGCGGTCGGCCGCCGATCCGCAATTCTGTATTGAGACGATGGAGACGGTCGAGACGGTGGCACTGAGCGCCGCGACAGAGATGGCGGACGGATTGCCGGGCTGCCAGCCCGGTAGTGGGTCGATGCAGTCGATCTGTACGAAGCTCGTCATGGCGTGGACCTGCTTCGAGGGCGATAGCGCCCGAGACCGAAGAGCTAGAACGCGCCCCCGTCGACTCCGATGCGTTGGTTCGTCATGTAGGTGGCCTGCTCGGAGACGACGAAGCGAACCGCGTCGGCGATCTCTTCCGGCGTGCAGACATGCCCGAACGGAGCGCCGGCGTCCATCGTTCGGATGTCGTCGACACCCATCGCTCCCTTCACGAGCCGGCGACCCATCTCCGTGTCGACGAGACCGGGGGCGACAACGTTGACGTGAATGCCGTTGCGGCGCTCCTCCTTTGCCAGCGTCGACGCGAGCGCTTCCAATGCTGCTTTCGCCATGTTGTACGGCGCGGAGTTCGCACCCATGTGGAGCGTGGCCGCGCTGGAGATCATCACGATGTCGCCGCGCGGCTGCGTGCGCATCGATGGGAGGACGAACTTGCTGCACGACCAGGCGCCGAACGCGTGCGTGCGGATGACGCGCTCGAGCTCCGCGGGATCGGTATCGGCGACCGTCTGACCGCGTGACGCATTGCCGGCGTTGTTGACGAGGATGTCGACGCGCCCGAAGTCGGAGATCGCAGCGGACACCATCGCCTCGCACTGTGCGAAGTCGTCGACCGAGGCGGCGTACGCCTGCGCGCGCCGGCCGAGCTTCTCGATCTCGGCCACCGTCTCCCGGGCCGAGGCCTCATCGCGCCGGTAGTTGATCGCGACGTCGGCGCCGTCCTCGGCCAGACCGAGCGCGATCGCCTTGCCGATCCCCCGGCCACCGCCGGTCACCAACGCCACACGTCCGTCGAGGGTCACGGTCACTCCTACTCGTTCGTCACCCGTTTGGGGATCACTCGTTTGGGATCACTCATCCGTGAAGTTCGCCGGCCGCTTCTCGGCGAACGCGGCCATCGCCTCGGTGAGGTCGCCGGTAAAGCTCGACAGGATCTGGGTGCGGTTCTCGAGGTCGATGCCCGCTTGCAGGCTTCCGATCTCGAGTTGGCTCCACATGACTTCCTTCGTCATGCGCACGCCGAACGGACTGTTGCTCACGATCAGCTCGGCGGACTCCAGCGCGGACTCAACGACCTCGCCGTCGGGAACGACACGCGTCACGAGTCCGATGCGGTCGGCCTCCCCCGCGTCGATCAATCGGCCGGTGAGCAGTAGCTCGAACGCGCGCGACGCGCCGATGAGCCTCGGCAGCATCCACGACACGCCGATGTCGCAGCCCGACAGACCGACGCGGATGAACGCGACGTTGAAGCGCGCCGACTGCGCGGCAACGCGCACGTCGCTGGCGAGCGAGAGCGCGAGTCCCCCGCCCGAGGCGGCGCCGTTGACCGCGGCGATGATCGGCTGCGGGAGTGCGCGCATGCGCGGTACGAGGCCGGCGATCATCTTCTGCACGGTCAGACCGGCTTGCGCTCGACCCTGCTTCGCGGTCGACGGAGGGCTCGCGCCTTCGGTCAGGTCGAGCCCGGCGCAGAACCCGCGGCCCTCGCCGGTGAGCACGACGACGCGGTAGGAGAGGTCGGCTTCGAGCTCGTCGAACGCGTCGTACAGACCGCGGACCAGGTCGTAGTTCATGGCGTTGAGCCGAGCGGGCCGGTTCAACGTGAGCAACGCGATTCCGGGCCGGACTCGCTCGAGGCGCACGGCCCCGTCTCCGCCCCCGTTCATGCCGCAACTCCGTGACTCATCCGATCTCCCTCTTCCCGAGCCCACGTTTGGTTGCGAGACTCGCCGCCCGTTCGGCGAGTCTCGGCGATCCGAAACGCGTGCACCAATCGTCGAGGGCCGGCGTGGGGCCTCGCCATTCCCACTCGTCGACCACGCCGACCGGCGCATCGATCCGCAGGGTCGCCAACACCTTGAAACGCGCCGCGACCTCTCGCCCCGCGGTCAGCGTCGCGGCCAGCCGGTCGGCGCCGCGGACGCCGACGATGTTCCACGCCTTCGGATCGTCCGGGATGGCTTCGATGTGCCGGTACCGGTCGAGGAGCGCCGCCGCGGTCTTGGCACCGAAGCCCGGGAGGCCGGGGAAGCCGTCGGCCGAATCGCCGACGAGGGCGAGCCAGTCGGGAATCGATTCCGGCAACACGCCGAACTTCTCGCGCACGCCCTCGGCGTCGAGCAGCACGTCCCGCCGCCGGTCGAGCTGGACGACCTTGCCGCCGACGCACTGACCCATGTCCTTGTCGGGCGTGCAGATGATCACTCGATCGACGCGAGCGTCGTTCGCGGCGACGACCGCGGCTGCGCCGAGCGCGTCGTCTGCTTCGAACTCGACCATCGGCCATACGGTCACACCGAGCGCGGCCAGCGCGTCTTCGAGGAGTGGGAACTGCGCTTTCAGCACGGGGTCGACGCCGTCGCCGTTCTTGTAGGTCTCCCAGAGGTCGTTGCGAAAGGACTCGATGACATGGTCGGTCGCGACGCCGATGTGGGTCGCGCCCTCCTCGAGCATCGTCATCATCGAGGACACAACGGCGCGGGTCGCGCCGACCTCGACCCCGTCGTCGTCGCGATGACCCGGCCGCGGCGCGAGGAACTGACGGAAGAGCTCGTAGGTGCCGTCGATCAGATGTATCTGCACGGAGGTCAGACTAAGGAAGGTATGCACGCGCTGCGATTCTCCGCACCGCCGCGAGGAAGGGGCTCGGGTCCGTGTCGGCGTGGCGTTTGACCGGGATGTGAGCGTCGTAGAACGTCGGGCGAGTGACGGGCGTCACTTCCGGTCCACTCGGTAGACCTGGCGGCCGACGAACTCCCTTGTGAATCGCGCCCCCGAGATCCCGGATTCAGGTATCGAACGCGCCGCGCTGGCGTACAGCCTCCTCCCGGTGCGTTTCGCCGACGCGGTGAACGAGCACCTCTCGATCACCGAACGCCAACGGCTCCGCGAGGGCCTGGCCCGCGTCCGCGAGGCGAGCGACTCCGCCCGCGCGGATGCGATCCGTGCGCTCACGGCCGCGGTGCGCAAGGGCGTGGTGTTCCCGCGACCGGCCGCGCACGACCCCCGCGACTGCCCGTTCCACCCCGTCGGAACCCAGCCCCGGCACCAGGTCGTCGAGGTCCTCGAGCGCGTCGCCCGGCGCGACCCGTTGGAAGTCGTGGTGACGCTCTGCCATCTCGGCGACGACGTCCGTCAGGACATCTGGGAGCGCTTCCGGCCCGACACGCGCGGGCTGCTGCTCCCCCGGCTCGACGAGGTCCATCTTCTCAGCGCGGCGCGTACGCGCGAATACGCACGCAGCATCAACGACCGCGTGCAACGGTCGGCCCGCCGCGCGAACGGTGGCGCGTAGCACGCCGCCGTCTCAACGCGCGACGGCGACACCCCGTGCTGCAGTCGCGTCGCGCGGCGCGCCGGGATCCACGACGAGTCCATCGCCGGCAACGGTCAACTCCAGCAACAGCTGCTGCACGGACACGAAGACACATACCGCGCCGAACACGTGGAAACCCACGAGGAGCGGCGGGATCCGATTGAAGTACTGCACGTAGCCGAGAACACCCTGCGCGGCCATCACCGCGACGGTGATCGATGCGACGTTGAGCGCGCGCCGGGGCGCGCCGGTTCGCGCGAGCGCGACGACGAGGACGAGCGTGAGCACAACCAGGATGTCGACCGAGACGCCGTGCACACGCGCGACGTCGCCCAGCGGCCATCCGAGGCGACGGGCCTTCACGTCGCCGCCGTGCGGTCCGGCCGCGGTCACGAGTGTGCCCATCACCACGACGAAGATCGTCAGCGCGTAGACCGCACGCGCGAGCGTCATCGTCTCGCGTCGTACCGCGGGCCGGCGCGGGCCGTCGGGATTGCTCGCCCGGTGATGCATCACGAGCGCGATGCCGATGAGGGCGATCGCGAGCAGGAAGTGGCCGGTGACGCTCACCCACGCCAGCCGCACCTTCACCGAGATCCCACCGAGGACGGCCTCTGCCCAGAAGAGTCCGAACAGCGTCCATGCGAGCGCGACCAGGTCACGACGCTTGGGACGGAGGCGGTACGCGCCGAGCAGGGCGAGTGCGATCGGCACGCCGATGGCGCCCGAGAAGATGCGATTGAGCTGCTCGATCGCGGCGTGATGACCCGAGACGTCGACGAGCCTGGTGGAACTGCAGTTGGGCCAGTCGGCACAGCCGAGCCCGGAGTCGGTGAGCCGCACGACCGCCCCACTCACGATGATCGCCGCGAGCAGCACCACGTTGACCAGCGTCAGGCGGCGCAGCGCACCGGCCGACAGCTGAGGCACCCGCATCACGACCAAGTGTAGGAACGGCCGCCACCGGCCTCCGCATCGCCGCGCCCACGTTCGCGGTTGCGCGCACCTCGCCGGCTGGAGTCGACTACCGCCCATGCCCAGTGCCCCGGCCTATGACGAATTCGCGCTGTTCCACGAGAACGCCGAGGAGTTCGGGATCCCGTGGAGCGGCCCGCCCACGGTCCGGCGGGTCGAAGCGAAGACCACCGGCGGCACGATCAGCGCGCTCGCGTGGGGCACGGGAGCGCCCGAGCTCGTGCTCATCCACGGCGGTGCCCAGAACGCGCACACCTGGGACACGGTTGCGCTCGCACTCGACCGCCCGCTGCTCGCGGTGGATCTCCCCGGTCACGGGCATTCCGCACATCGCGACGACCACGCGTACTGGCCGGTCGAGAACGCGACGGCGATCGAAGAGGCACTGCGGGTGCTCGCGCCCGACGCCCGGGTCGTCGTCGGCATGTCGCTCGGCGGTCTCACCGCACTCGCGCTCACCGACCGCGCGCCCGATCTCGTCCGTGCGCTCGTGCTGGTCGACGTGACGCCCGGCGTGAATCGGGAGAAGTCGTCGGCGATCGCGCAGTTCATCGACGGTCCGGAGTATTTCTCCAGCTTCGACGAGATCCTGGCGCGAACGGTGCAGTTCAACCCCACCCGCTCCGAGTCGTCGCTGCGGCGCGGCATCCTGCACAACGCGATCGAGACCGATGACGGACGGTGGCGCTGGCGCTACGACCTGCCGCGGCGCGGTTCCGGCGAGGGCGACGACGGACAGGTGATGCCGGGTCTGGACGATCTCTGGAGTGCGGTCGAGCGGGTTCGGGTTCCGTTCCTCGTCGTGCGCGGGGGCACGTCGCCCGTCGTCGACGACGAGGACATCGCCGAGGTGGAGCGCCGCAACCCGAAGGCCCGCGTGATCGTCGTCGACGGCGCCGGACACAGCGTTCAGGGCGACAAGCCCGTCGAGCTTGCGGGGATCCTGAACAGCTTGCTCTAGGGTCCTCGGATGCTCGCACCGCTACCCGATTCGTTCGTCGCGACCCGCGACGGGTTGCACAGGCTGGCCGAGCACGTGATCGCGCCCGCGCGCTACCGCGTCGACGGCCACATCTCGCTGGTCGCCACGCCCGGTGGGTTCGGAACTCCGACGTTCGGTGATGGCGAACGGGTGCGCGTCGACGGAGTCGAGCTCGTACACGAACGACCGGGGACCAGTACGCGCGTTGGCATCACGACGCTCAGTGCCGCCGCTCGGTTCGTCGGTGTGCCTCTCGGCGCGCCGGTCGAGGTGTACACGCCGGCAACGTCATGCGAACCCGACGCGCCCCTCGGCGTCGATCCGGAAGCGGCCGGCGTGTTGGCGGCATGGTTCGAGTTGGGCGATGCAATGCTTGCCGAGCTACGCGAGGCGTACGCGACCCATCAGCCCACGGCGACCGCGCTCTGGCCCGAGCACTTCGATCTCGCGTGTCAGCTCGGGGATGCCGCGGCCGGGACCCTCGCGAACTACGGCGCGTCGCCCGGCGACGCCGTGATCCCGCAGCCGTACCTCTACGTCGGTCCCTTCGCGGCGAGCCGGCGTACGGGGAAGCTCGCCGCCTACCCGTGGGGGGCGGCGATCACCTACGAGGATCTCGCGGCCGCGGGTGACTCGAAGGGCACCGGCATCGACTTCTTCCTCGAAGGCGCGGCGCTGCTGCTCGGCCAGCCCTGATCGCAACGGGCCTCGGGAGGCTCTACGCTGGCGGGATGGCGCAGACCTTCACCCGCATGGACGAGTCGACCGCCGAGCAGTGGGCGGTGATCGGCAAAGAGACCTTCGAGCACCAGGACCGGGTCGCCGAGAGCGTGCTCGCGTTGTTGCGTTCGCTCGCGACCATCACCGACGGCTTCGCAGTCGACCAGCTGACGCACTCGCTGCAAACCGCGACGCGCGCCGAGCGCGCCGGTGCCGACGAAGAGGTCGTGTTCGCGTCACTCCTGCACGACATCGGCAAGGCGGTCAGCGTCCCGAACCACCCCGAGATCGCGGCTGCGATCATCAAGCCCTACGTCGGCCCCGACACGTACAACATGATTCGTGCGCACCAGGACTTCCAGGGCCGGCACTACTACCACCACTTCGGTGGTGACCCCGATGCCCGGGCGAAGTACGAGGGTGAGCCGTGGTTCGATCTCGCGGCGCGCTTCGCCGACGACTGGGATCAGGTCGCGTTCGACCCCGACTACGACACCTTGCCGCTGGAGCACTTCGAGCCGCTCGTACGCGCCCGCTGCGCGAAGCCGTCTTCGCTATAGCCGACCCGGACCCTCGTTCGCCCGATGGTGAACGCCGGCGCTCATGCCGCGTCGTCGAAGTCGCGGCCGCCGCCGTACGACCGGTAGCGCGCCGCCGCCTGAAGCCGTCGAAGCTCGACCGGTCGTTGGTCGACCGGCAGTCCCTTGCGCGGGAACACGACGGGCTGCGGCTCTCCGGGGCGGGCGGGCGCATCTGCGCCGCGGCGGCTGTCGGCTCCGGCCGTCGCCGTGCGCGTGTCGTCCTTGATGTCGACGACGGCACCCTGGACCGCGCTGACGCCCTTGGCGCCGGCCGCCTGTACTCCGCTTACCAACATGGGTCGCTCCGACCCGCCCACCATGGCATCGGCACGAGCGAGGTCCGCGCTTGAGCGCCGTCCGCGCTCGACAAAGCCGGCGCCCGGGTTGCGCCGCCCGCCTGTGGCTGAGTCAGATGGGCGGATGCTGCTACAGGACAAAGTCGTCATCGTGTCGGGTGTCGGGCCCGGGCTCGGCCAGGCGAACGCCCGGGCCCTCGCCCGCGAGGGAGCGACAGTGGTGCTCGCGGCCCGCAACGCCGAGTATCTCGCCCGGGTTCAGAAGGAGATCGAGAACGACGGCGGTCGCGCGCTCGCCCTGCCGACCAATCTCGTCGACGCCGAACAGGTGCAGGCTCTCGTCGGCGGAACGATCGACGCCTACGGACGGCTCGATGGGCTCGTCAACAACGCGTTCCGCATGGACACCTTCGAGCCGTTCGAAGCGGTCGACCTCACGAAGTGGCGCAAGATCTTCGAGGTGAACGTCTGGGGCGCGCTCGGGCTGACGCAGGCGTGCCTCCCCCACCTGAAGCATGCCGCGGCCGACCACGGCGACGCGTCGGTCGTGTTCATCATCTCGATGAGCATGCGCAACATCCGTCCGCTGGAAGGCGGGTATTCGTCGTCGAAGGCGGCGATCCAGACCGCGGCGAAGACGATGGCCGTCGAGCTCGGACCGACCGGTGTCCGGGTGAACTGCGTCGCGCCGGGCTGGATCGGCGGACCGAACGTCGAGACGTTCATCGGTTGGGAGTCGGAGTCGCGCGGTATCACCCGCGACGAGGTGCGCGGCGAGATCGAAGCCCGCATTCCCCTGCGCGTCATCCCGCCGCAGGACGAGATCGCGAACAGCGTCGTGTTCTTCGTGTCGCCCTGGTCGCGCGTCGTGACCGGACAGACGCTCGACGTCAACGGCGGAGAATTCCTTGGCGCCTGAGGCGGCATCTGGTTCGGCATCTGGTTCGGTATCGCGCGTCGCGGTCGTCACGGGTGCGTCGGCGGGGATCGGGCGCGCGATCGCGGTCGGTCTCGGGGCGCTCGGTTGGACGGTCGGGCTCGGCGCCCGCCGTGTCGACCAGCTCGACGAGACGGCCAAGCTCGTCGCCGACGTCGGCGGTACACCGCTCGTGCATCCCCTCGATGTCACCGACTCGCAGTCGATCGACGACTTCTGCGCGTCCGTGCGCGATCAGGCGGGCACGATCGACGTGTTGGTGAACAACGCGGGCACGGCCCTCCCGGGCGCGATCCACGAGATGAGCGACGACGACCACCGCCGGATCATCGAGACGAACCTGCTCGGTCCCATCCTGCTGACGGGCCGCGTTGTCGCCGGGCTGCGCGCCGACGCCCGGCCCGGTGACATTGTGTTCATCTCCTCCGACGCGAGCGAGCACAAGCGTCCTCACCTCGCGACCTACGGGTCGACCAAGACCGGCGTCGAGACGTTCGCGCAGACACTCGCGCTCGAGTGTGAAGGCGTCGGGATCCGTTCGTCGATCGTGCGGGTCGGCCCGACCCTGACGGGTTTTGCCGACGACTGGGATCTCTCGATCTTCGAGGAGCTGATGCCGCGCTGGCAGCGATTCGGCATCCAGCGTCACTTCAACACGATGCAACCCGAGGACGTCGCACGCGCCGTGGTCACGGTGGTCAC
>JAODBI010000341.1 GCA_025463875.1 Actinomycetes bacterium | reverse complement strand
CCTTCGTAGATCGCATCGGCTCCGGCCTCAAACTGGGCCCCACGAATCCCTAATCGAGATCCACCGCAGCCGACCAGAACTGCGGCGATCTGGACGGCTGCGACGAGAGCGGCATCCAGGATCGCGGCTGTCCTGCAGGCGCGACGAATCGGCACGCCGATTGTCTGGCGGGTCTGGGTCTAGTGACTGGCTTTGTCGAGTGCGCTTTGAAGCGATTGCGCGTAGCTCTGGCTGGTGTATGACGCACCGCCGACAATGTCGATCTGGGCGCTCTGCGCTTGTAAGACCTCTTGCAACAGGAGGGGCGCGGCCTGCTGGCTGATATCGGCCGAGCGCGCGCGGTCGACCGGCATCTGAAGTGGGGTCACGTCGGTGATCTGAGTTCCATGCAGTGTTACCCGCACTTGGACGGTGCCGTATTGGTTGTCGAACGGATCGCCGTCGATCGTGCGGACCGCGCTGGCACGAGTTGTGGGCGTGGTTCCTGTCACGGCGTGGGTGCCACCAGTGCGAGGTAGCGCGCTGGTCGTGGTGCGGACGGGCGGGGCGGCGCCAGCCACGGCACCGCGCTTGATGTGCGATGCCGACGTCGACTTGGCGGGCAGGCTCGGCGACGACTTGAACGTCGCGAGCGCGCCCAACCCGATGACGGTGGCGATGACGGCGGGGACGGCGCGGTTCACGATGGGTCCATGTGCATGTGCTCCTAGAGCTGGAAGCGTTCGTAGTGGATCTGGTGACGAGGGACTCCGAGTATCGCGAGCCGTCGCTTCAACGCGTCGAGAAACGCTGGTGGTCCACAGACAAAGCAATCGCGGGTTGCGACGTCAGGCACGTTGCGCTCCAAAAGCGATACGCCGAGAAGGTCGGTGCGGTCGTCGCCGATCTCGTTGCCCTCGATGACGTGGATCCGCAGGTTGTCCGCGCGGGCGAACTCGCGAAGCTCGTGACGGAAGACGGTGTCGTCGGCCGTCGCGACGCGATACAGCAACACGACATCGTCGTTCGGGCCAAACGTGTCGAGTAGAGCCCGCAGGGGCGTGATCCCGATGCCAGCCGCGATGAGCAATGCACGCGAGCGCGTACGGCGCTCGGCGGTGAACGTCCCGTACGGGCCTTCTGCAAACACCCGGACGCCTGGTCGGATGCGCTGCAATCGTGCCGAGTGGTCGCCGAGGTTCTTGACTGTGATGCGCATGCGATTCTTTCTCGGCGTGGCGGACAGCGAGAAGGGATGCGCTTGCCACCATCCCGTCGAAGTGATGAACCTCCACAAGAAGAACTGGCCGGGCTGCGCATCGATCAGGTCCAGGTCTCGACCGCGCACGTGAATCGAGACAACACCCGGCGCTTCCCGCTTCACAGAATGCACGCGGAGATCATGGCGAAGATTGAGACGCCAGGGAACGATCACGCGCCACCAGAGGATGGAACCGAACACGATGAGGTAAAGGAAGATCCACCACACGCGTGCCGCTCGGTCGTTGCTGAAGTCGGAGCCGACCGCGAACTGGTGAGCGAACGCGAGCGCGACCGCGAGGTACGCGTACAGATGGATGAAATACCACGTGTGGCGCTGCACCTTGGCGCGCGCGATCTGTACCGACGTGACACCTACCGCGATGAACATCACGAACCCGACCCAGGCCATGAGGACGTCGGGATAGTGCGACACGAAATCGCGCGTCTGCGCCCACAACGACATGCGGTCGCCCTGCGCGTACCCCACAGTGGTGAAGATGACGTGCCCGACCAACAGCCACAACGTCGCGAAGCCTGTCCACCGGTGCCACACCACAAGGCGATCGAGCCCGACTGCCCGCTCCAGCCAGACGATGCGCGACATCAGCAGCAGCTGTACGAGCACGGCGTACGTCCCGACCAACGCGGTGAGCTCCCCCACCGCGGTCGCACGCCCTCCCGGACCCGTCGCGCTCGAGAACCCGCCGTGACGGACCCAAAGACCGACCGTGACAGCAGCCGCGACGAACCCGACCCACGCGACCACATTCGCCTCACCGACGGGCCGATCCTTCCCGCCGCCCCCAACCGGGGAGCGGCGGGCGGCAGGCGAACCCGGACCAGACGTGACCGCCGTGGTCACGCGCCGACGTCCAACGCGCAGGTCAAGATGATCAGATCTCCACCGTCCTCGGCTCGCTTGTGAGTCTCCTGTGACGAAGGCAAGCAGAAAGGAAATAGCGTCCGCGACCGTCTGCATTCCAGCGCATGGCACGTTCACGTGCGCCGGCAGTTGACGGACGTCCCGACAGGTCTGCGGTACAGCGCGGTCCATCGCGACGAACGCCCAACCCGACGCGGCGTACTTCGTGTTCCAATCGGTGATCGCGGGACAGCCACAACCCAGGGAACTGACGGTCAGCGACGTTGAGCAATTTCCGTGGCGGGCGCGCGTGTCGTTCGTATTTTGCGGCGACTTTGCAAAAGCTTGTCTCGACGCTCCGCCTTGCACACCCGGGCATTGTTTAGGGTTGCTCGATGCCGGATACGAGTGTTGGCTCGGCGTGACGCCACAAACGACGAGCCCGAGACGTCGGCGCACTTCCCGCGCCGTCCGACGGCGACGCACGTTGGTGATCCTTGCCTGCGTCGTCGCGGCGATTCTGACCCTCTCGATCCGTCCGGGTTCGTCGGGCCGCGGCAAGGTATCCGTCGATCGCAACCATTCCACGACGCACCGGTCTTCAGCCGGCGGCCCGGTCGCTGCCCGCTTCGTCGCCGCCTCGGCGGACTGGCATCTTGGTTCGCCAATCTCGCGCGCCATCGCCTTTTCCGATGGCAGTGGCATCCTCGTTGCGGGTGGTCTCGACCCGGGACAGAACACCGTGTCGACGGTCGTCCACATCGATCCGCGCACGGGAGCGACGACTTCAGCCGGCTCCTTGGCCGTGCCGGCCCACGACGCCGCGGGGGGTGCGATCGGCGCGAAGCGGTTCGTGTTCGGTGGAGGAGCTCAGCACGTGAGCGATGTCGTGCAAGCGCTTCAGCCGAACGGTGCATCCACAGTCGTCGGACATCTGCCCCAACCGCGTGCCGATCTCGCGTCGGCAACCATCGGGTCGACGGTGTACCTCATCGGCGGCTACGACGGCACCACTGCGACACGCGACGTGCTCGCGACGTCGGATGGCGTGCGGTTCCGCACCGTCGCGCAGCTACCGGTCGGTGTCCGGTATCCAGCAGTCGCGGCGCTCGGCAACAGCATCTTCGTCTTCGGTGGGGAGCTGGCCGGAAGTGAGTCGAGCGCGGTGCAGCAGATCGACGTGCGCACAGGGAGCGCGCGCGTACGCGGCCAGCTTCCGAGCCCACGTACCGAAGCCGCCGCGACGACGCTCGGCGGCTCGATCTACATCCTCGGTGGGCTCGCGAGCGGAGCCACCTCGAGCGACGTGCTCCGCTTCGATCCACGGAGCGCACAGTTCTCGTTCGACGGCCAGCTCCCGACGCCCATCTCGGAAGGCGCGATCGTGACGATCGGTGCGAACACGTATCTCCTCGGAGGCGAGACTCCCGCGGTCTCGCCCGGCGTGACCGTTCTCCGGCAGACGACCACTCCTGCGCGTTCGCCCGCAAGCGCGGTGAGCGTTCGGCCGTTCGCGGGCCGGTTGTTGATCGCCGATCGAGGGAACAACCGCCTGATCGTCGTCGACGCGAACAAGCAACGCTCATGGGTCTACCCGTCGGCCACGAGGCCACCCCCGCCCGGAGGGTTCTACTTCCCCGACGACGGATTCTTCGCCGACCACGGGCGATCGATTGTCACGAATCAAGAGGAGAATCACACGATCGTACGGATCGCATTTCCGTCCGGCGCCTTGCAATGGACCTACGGTCAGCCGAAGGTGGCCGGTTCGGCCCCCGGCCTCTTGAACCAACCCGACGACGCGTTCCTCCTCGCCGACGGGACTTACACCGTCGCCGACGCGAAGAACTGTCGCATCCTGCACATCAGCGCGAGTGGCCATCCGCTGTCGCAGATCGGGACGACCGGAAACTGTGCGCACGACCCGCCGCGCAGCGTCGGATATCCCAACGGCGACACGCCACTCTCCAACGGAGATCTCCTCGTCTCCGAGATCAACGGTTCGTGGGTCACGGAATACACACCTGCGGGCGCGCTCGTCTGGACGGTGCACCTCCCGATCACGTACCCGTCGGACCCACAGCAACTCGGACCGGATCTGTATCTCGTCTCCGACTACGCGAAGCCCGGCGGCATCCTCGAATTCACTCGCGAGGGTCGCATCGTCTGGACCTACCGGCCGCCGGGCGGGGAAGGGATGCTCGACCACCCAAGCCTGGCCGAGCGCATTCCGAACGGACTCATCGCGGTGAACGACGACTATCGCCACCGTGTGGCGTTCATCGATCCCGCGACCAACGCGATCGTCTGGCAGTACGGGCAGACCGACCAACCCGGAACGGGACCGGATCAGCTCAACATCCCCGATGGCTTCGATCTTCTACTTCCCGACAATTCAACTCCTACCCACCCCCCAACCGGCTGACCGAACGGCGCGCACTCGCCGAGACGCCGTGGTTCCGCGCTCGAAAGCGAGTGGTCGGTAAGCCTTTGGCAAAGCTGACACCGGAACTGGTGATCCCGCTCTTGTCGTTGGCGAGACACGCCGATGACGGATCGCCGAGAGTCGTCGACATCCACGGACGGACATCATCGTGAACGTCTCACCAGTTGGCGCTTCGTCCAACTACGTACCTCAGGTTCGCCCCCAACAGCCGCGGCAGCCCGTACGGCAGGACCCGCGAGCGTGTCGCTCGGGGGCAACTCCGACGGCAACAAGGGCGGCGCGGTCGACGTACGCGCCTGACGCTCGCCACGGAGGACACCCGCGGCTGAGGCCTCGTCATGAATCGCGCTCCATGGCGCGCCGACGAGGGGCACAGGAAATACTCGAGCCTTCGGCCGCCTTGTACGCAGTTGTCCGGCGTATCTCGGAATCGATGCTTACCTGAGCAGATTCCCGAAGGGAGACTCGAATGGCGAAGGTCCTTTACACCGCGCACGCACACGTAACGGGCGGCCGCGACGGACATGGTCAGGCCGACGACGGTGAGCTGGAGGTGAACCTGCGCATACCCAAAGAGATGGGTGGTGCAGGTGGCGGAACGAACCCGGAGGAGCTGTTCGCGGTCGGGTACGCGGCCTGTTTCGAGAGCGCGATCGGCGGTGTGGCGCGTCGTCGTCGCATCGACGCCGGTGAGGTGACAATTGCCTCCGAGGTGAGTCTGCTTCCGACGGGGGACGGCGGTTTCAAGCTCGCGGTGACTCTCGACGTGCACCTGCCGGCCGTCGGCGATCGGGAGACCGCTGTCGACCTCGTGAGAGGAGCGCACCAGGTTTGCCCCTACTCCAATGCCACCCGTGGCAACATCGACGTCGAACTCCGGCTCGACGGTGAGGCGATTTGACGACGCACCCGTCGGTAGAGAAGTAGCTGGAGGTGCCAACGTGACGATTTCCTTCGATCCAGAGGTTCCACCGAGCGGGACCGGTTGCGTGGAGTGTCTCGAGTCTCGGGGTTGGTGGTTTCACCTACGACGGTGTGCGGAGTGCGGCCATATTGGATGTTGCGACAACTCGCCCAGCCAGCACGCGGCCGGGCATGCGAACTCCACAGGTCACGCTGTCATCGGTAGCTTCGAGCCGGGCGAAGATTGGTTCTGGAACTACCGAACAATCGAATACTTGGAAGGGCCTCGCCTCGCACCGCCGCACCATCATCCTCTCGACCAACCCGTGCCTGGACCGGCCGGACAGGTCCCGGAAAACTGGCAGGACCTTTTGGTGGAGTCGTAACGACGCGTATGGCATCAGCCGTAGAGAACTTTGCGGTATCACGCGGAGACAGACGTCCGGGAGGCGACGACTGGCGCGACCGGCGAGCGGCGTCTACATCGACTGATAGATC
>JAODBI010000339.1 GCA_025463875.1 Actinomycetes bacterium | reverse complement strand
GTACGACGACGCCGCGCCCGGCAACTGGACCGTCGCCGCCGACGGCGGGGTGTTCACTGTCGGCGCCGCCAAGTTCCTCGGCTCGATGGGCGCCGTGAACCTGAACCAGCCGATCGTCGGCATGGCCGCCACCCCCGACGGCAAGGGCTACTGGCTCGTCGCCCGCGACGGCGGCATCTTCTCCTTCGGCACCGCGAGGTTCTTCGGCTCGATGGGCGGGGTGAAGCTCAACCAACCCGTCGTCGGCATGGCGGCCGCGAAAGACGGCAAGGGCTACTGGCTCGTCGCGAGCGACGGCGGCGTGTTCTCGTTCGGCTCCGCGAAGTTCGCGGGCTCGACCGGAAACATCCGGTTGAACAGGCCGGTCGTCGGCATCGCCGCCGACCCCGACGGCAAGGGCTACTGGATCGTCGCGTCCGACGGCGGTGTCTTCGCGTTCGACGCGAAGTTCTCGGGATCGACGGGCAACATCGCGCTCGCGCAACCAGTCGTCGGCATCGCGGCGGACCCCGACGGCAACGGTTACTGGATGGCCGCGCGCGACGGCGGACTCTTCGCCTTCGACGCGAGGTTCAACGGCTCGAACGGCGCCACGCCCTTCCCCGCCGGATCGTCGAAGTCCACCATCGCGATCGCCGCGACCCCGCCGAGACTCGGACCTATCTGAGCCGCGGCTGTCGACCGCGCCGCGCTCACGTGCCCCACGCCGTGCCGAAGCCGGACACGTCGAGGACCTTGCCGGTGAAGTCGGTATTGATCTGACGCGCGAGGTATGCGACGGGCGGGCCGACGTCTTCGGGCTCGGCCCAGCCGCTCCAGTCGAAGTCGGCGCCGAACTCTTCGGTCGTGTGCTCCGTGCGCACCGCCCCCGGCCGCAACGCGTTGATGTTGATGCCCAAGGGTCGCAGTTCCGGTGCCGCGGCCGACGAGAAGCGCTCGAGCGCGGCCTTCGCCACCGAATAGATCACGTAGCCCGGCGGCATGAGCGCGCTGACCTCGTGCGCGGCCGCGCCCGACGAGATGTTGATGATGCTCCCGCCGCCGTTGCGCTGCATCACGCCCGTCACCGCCTGCGTGAACAAGTAGAGACTCCGCACGTTGACGCGCATCGAGTCGTCCCACATCTCCACCGTCGACGTGTCGAGCGGTGCGTTCGTCGGGGTCATGGCGTTGTTCACCAACACGTCGAGCCGCCCGAACTCCTCGACTGTTCCCGCGACCAGCGCGTCGATGTCGGCGGGCACGCCGATGTCGCAGCGGATCGCCACCGCCTTCCCACCCGCGGCCCGGATCGCGTCGACAGTCTCGTGGATCGTCCCCGGGAACTCCCCCGCGTCCTTCTCGACCGTCCGCGCCGCGCACACCACCGACGCGCCGAGCCGGCCGAGATACGTCGCCAGACCCTTGCCGATCCCCCGCGAGGAACCGGTCACCACGATCACCTTGCCGTCGAACTCCCTGTCGGTCATCGGGTCATCCTGGCACGCGACCCACGCACCCCTGCCAGCCGTGGTGGCCGGCCGGGACGGTCATGACGTCGGCGGCGCAGAGCGGTAGACAGGCGTCATGACTTTCGGAACGACGCCCATCACCGACGAGTACATGCACGAGATGCTCGGGAAGACGAAGGCATACGTGTCCGTGTTCCTGAAAGCGGGACCGAACTTCGACGCGCCCGACGCGCGTCCCACGATCTTCGAGCACGGCCGCCGCAACTTCGCGCTCCGGGCCGAAGGGGTACTCCCGGTGGTCTGCCCCGTCACCGACGACAGTGAGTGGAAGGGAGTGGGGATCTTCGACGCGACGGTCGAGGACGTGACCGCGATCATGGACGCCGACCCGGGCGTCCAAGCCGGCATCTTCACGTTCGAGGTCCACCCTGTCCGCAGCTTCCCCGGCGACGCGCTCCCATCCTGACCCGGCGTTCCGCCCAACCCAGGCGCTACACAGAGTCGACATCGGTCCTCATCGCAACGCACAATGGAGCGCGCCGACGTTTTCGGCGGAGGCCGCAGGGGAACACGCTGCGGAGTCACGTGCGGGCTGACACGGATGGGAGAATCCGCATGCGCTTTGCGACGAATCGGCGAGTCGCCTCGTTCCTTCTTGTTCTTCCGCTGACCCTGGTCGGCGTGCTCTCGGAGCAGCCCGCGGGCGCGGCGCCCTTCGTGCCGTTCGCGTACAAGCTCAACGCGACGACGCACCTGAAGAAGCTCAATCAGACGGTGACCGTCCCGCCCGGCACCTTCGTCGGGCAGATCGACCTCGGGACGTCACGACTGACGGGCACCATCACGCTCCCGCCCGCGACCATCAAGCTGAAGCTCGCCGGCATCATCCCGCTCGTCACCGCGACCGTGAAGATCATCCCGACCAAGGCCGTCACGGGTACCGTCGACCTCACGAAGAACCCGTTCCCGGTCGTCGCGACCGCGACGTTCAACATCCGGGTCCTGAGTGCCTACGCGGGCATCCTGCCGATCAACCTCGTCGGCAACAGTTGCACCACGTCGACACCTGTCGTCGTCACGATGCGCGGCGCAGCGTCGCTCGGCGCGCCGGCCACGTTCTCCGGCCCGTACACGATCCCGCCGCTCAAGAATTGCGGGCTGACGACTGCCGCACTCAGCCTGGTGATCCCCGGTCCGGGAAACACGTTCACCGCGGTCGCGACTCCGCAATAGCGTCGGGACCGCTCAGGCGTCGGTGCCGATGGCCTCGACCGCGCGGCGCACCTCGGACAACCGGTAGCGGCGGTGGCCACCCATCGTCTTGATCGCGCTCAAGCGGCCCGAACGCGCCCACCGGGTCACCGTCTTGGCGTTGACGCGGAACATGGCGGCGACCTCGGCCGGCGTCAGCAACTTGTCGGCGTCTGCCTGTTCGTTCGACATTGGCCACCTTTCCCTTCGTCCCAACGCGTCCACCATCGGCCGGTGATTCCGCGCATGCTGTTCGTGATGCCGCGAACTGAATCGGCCGGTGGACGCGAAGTTTCAGGAATTTCGTTCCACGGGTGCGCAAACCGGCTGATTTCTGTACTCTCGCGACCGGGCGGGGACAAGTAGGGCAGCGGTCGGGCGCGGGCGCGGCAGCTGCACACGGGTCCAGAGAGGCAATCATGGGCGCACGCGCCGCTATCACCGCCGAAACCGAGTCGAGAGGCCGCGGCCGCGCCCCCGCAATGGTGTGCGGAATCGGGGCGGTCACCGCCTACGGATGGGGCCGCGACCACCTCTGGGACGGCCTGGCGAGCGGCGAGTCCGCCGTCGTCGCGTCGAGCGGGTGGGAATCGACGCTTGGTCACGACGTCGCCTACATGGGCCGCATCCCCGAGATCGAACACGTCGATCCCCGCAGCCGGTTCGCCCGCGCCATGGAGGTCGCCGTCGACGAAGCACTCGACGACGCCCGGGTCCGCGGCTGGAAAGCCGGCCGCACCGTCGGACTGATCCACGCCATCGTCCTGGGCGAGGTCGACGCGTGGCGCGAGTTCTACATGGAACGCGAGCGCCAGCTGACCAAGCGCGAGTACCTCCAGCTGATGCCGTCGACGATCCTCTCGACGCAGATGCAGCGCCACGGCTTTCACGGCCCGGCCATGTCCGTCACCGCGATGTGCGCGTCCGGGAACGCGGCGATGCTCACCGCCAAGATGTGGCTCGACGGCGGGGTCGTCGACGACGTCGTCGTGGTCGCGACCGACGTCTCGGGCACGACCGACAACATCCGCCACTTCGTCGACCTGGGCGTGCTGTACGTCGACCGCCCGCCCTTCGAAGCGTGCCGGCCGTTCCAGACCGACAGCCTGGGCTTCCTCCTCGGCGAGGCGTCGGTCGCGTTCGTGGTGTCGCGTCAGCCCGAACCCGCCTACCTGAAGGTGCTCGGCGGCGCGATGACGCACGACGCCTTCCACGTCGTGTCGATCGACCCGGAGTACACCGATATCCGCCGCTGCTTCGAGCTCGCGCTCGCCGATGCCGGCACCGACCCGGGCGAGGTCAAGTACCTCAACGCCCATGGACCCGGCACCGCCCAGTGCGACGCGGCCGAGTCGGCGATGCTCGACGAGATGTTCGAGGACGCCGAGGGGATCTTCTCGGTGAAGCCCCTGACGGGTCATTGCCAGGCCGCGTCCTCGGCCGTCGAGATCGCCGCCGCGTGCATGGCCTTCGAGTCGGGCACCATCGCGGCGCCCCGCCAGGTCACCTCCGGGCACCCCCGCCTGGTGTCCGGCCCCACGCCCCGCAAACCCGGGATCATGCTCAAGTCGTCAATTGGGATGGGCGGGCACAACGCAGTAATTGTGCTCGACGACGTCTGAGCCTGCATAGACCCGTCAAGCGCCTCCCGACCCTTGTCGATAACTACTACGACGGAAGTGGGTCGCGAGGGAGAACCGGGTGGGCAGCACGCCGAAGGCGGCTCGGCGGGGCGCAGGCTTGCGAGTCGTCGACGAATCGAACCCCCCGGCGCACATGGCGTCGACCGCGGGCGAGATCAGTCAGCTCACTCGGGAGACGTTGCGGGTCGTCGGGTGGGAATTCGAGCTCTCGAGTCGTGCGCTGGCCTGGCACGCCCCGATCGGATCGATTCTCGCCATCGCGCCGCGCGACGCGGTCGCCGTCGCTCCGAGCGACGGGTGGGAACCCACCTCGGCCGACATCGCGGACTGGCTCGTTGCTCCCATCGTCACCACCCTGCAGGCCGGCGCACCCTGGCGTGACTACGAGCTCCAGCAGCGCCTCGAGAGCGCGACCGGCGAGGTGCAGCACTTCCTCGTCCGGGCCCGCCAGGTCCGCCAGGACGGGCAGATCGTCGGCTGCGCCGGGGTCGTCGTCGACATCAGCGACCGGCATCTCGTCGAGGCGAACCTCCGCGAGCTGATCGACCGGTACCGGCGGCTCGTCGACCTGAGCCCGGACGGCATCGTCGTCCACCAGAGCGGCCGGATCGTCTACGTGAACCGCTCCGGGCTCGAGTGCGTCGGGGCGGAGAGCGTCGACCAGGTGCTCGGGCGCTCGATCATCGACTTCGTCCACGCCGACTCGCTCGGTCCCACGCTCGAACGCATCGCTCAGCTCTCCGACGACGTCCCGTTCTCCGAGCCCGCCGAAGCCACCCTCATCCGCCTCGACGGCAGCCCGTGGATCGTGGAATCGGTGAGCGTCCTGACGCGGTGGGAGGGCGAGGACGCGTTCCAGGTCATCCTGCGCAACCTCACCGACCGCAAGCGCGCCGAGGCCGCGCTGCGATACCAGGCCAACCTCGTCGCGCACGTCTCCGACGCGATCATCGGTGTCGACACCAGTGGACGGGTGGAGAGCTGGAACCGCGCCGCGGAGATCATCTACGGCGTCGCGAGCGCCGACGCGGTCGGCGCCGCGCTGCACGATCTCGTGGGGCTTCCCGCCGGATTCGGTGAGCAGCCGATGCGCGACGTCGAAGCCGTGCACCGCCGTCACGACGGCAACCTCGTCAACGTGCGCGCGTCGGTGACGCAGATCTACGACGACAAGGGCGTGCAGACGGGCTCGGTCGTCGTGTGCGCGGACACGACCGAACGCCGGCGCGCCGAGGACGAGCGCCGCGCGGTCGAGCAATTGCACAGCACGGTGATCGAAGCGGTCGACGAGGGCATCGTCGTTGCCGACGCCGGTGGGTTCGTCGTCGCCGCCAACCCGGCCGCGCGCCGGATCCTCCCGCTGCCGGTCGACATCGGCACGCGCCTGCTCGACTGCATCGCCGGACCGGACGGTGTGGTCGGCGCCGACCGGCGGAGTTTCGCGGCCGGTGCCCACCCGGTGGCGCGCGCGCTGGCCCGCACCGAGGCGATGCACGACGTCCTCATCGGACTCGTCACCGACGAGACCGAACGTTGGCTGTCGTTGAGCTGCCGCCCGCTTCCTGCGACCTCGGGTGCGGCCGCGGGCACCGTGTGCTCGTTCGCCGACGTCACCAAGGTAATCCGGGCGCAACAAGAGCTGAGCTACCGCGCGACCCACGACGAGCTCACCGGGTTGTGCAACCGAGTGGTCTTCGTCGACAGCTTGCAGAACGCGCTCGCCCGGTCGCGGCGTATGCAGACGAATACCGCGGTGCTCTTCATCGACCTCGACCGGTTCAAGCTCGTCAACGACACGCTCGGGCACGCGAGTGGTGACGAGGTGTTGATCGAGGTCGCCCATCGCCTGCAGGCCGCGACCCGCTCGATGGACCGCGTCGGCCGCATCGCGGGTGACGAGTTCATCGTGATGTGCAACGACGTCAGCGGGATCGAACCGGTGGCGCAGCGGGCCGCCGACCTCGAGCGCGTGATCTGCCAACCGATCCGCCTCTCCAACGGCCGTCAACCCGCGCTGCACGCGAGCATCGGCATCGCGTTCGCGACGGGCGGCGACGGCAACCCCGAGGAGCTGCTGCGCGACGCGCACGTCGCGATGCGACGCGCCAAGGAGCTCGGCGGGACCAAGATCGAGATCTTCGACGACGACCTGCGCGTGCAGGCCGAGCGCCGGCGCCAGCTCGAGCTGCGGCTGCGCGCCGCGATCGACAACGACAAGATCGACGTGCACTACCAACCGATCGTGTCGGTCGACGCGCCCCGCGTCCTCGGCGTCGAGGCGCTGGCCCGTTACCGCGACCCGGAGCTCGGACCGATCCCGCCCGACGAGTTCATCCGCGTCGCGGAGGAGACCGATCTCATCCTCTCGCTCGGCATCGCTGTGCTCGGCAAGGCGTGCACGCAGGCGGCGCGCTGGCGCGCGGAGGATCCGGCGGCCGCCGACCTGTACGTGTCTGTGAACCTCTCGGCCCGCCAGTTGTACGACCCGAACATCGTGAACCAGGTCGAGACCGTCTTGCGGACGACCGGGCTGGAGCCCGACGCGCTCTGGCTGGAGATCACCGAGAGCGTGTTGATGGACGACGCGCCGACTGCGGCCCGCGTGTTCGAGCGCTTGCGGGCGCTCGGGGTGCACCTCGTCGTCGACGACTTCGGCACGGGTTACTCGTCGCTCGCGTACCTGCAGGCGTTCCCGGTCGAGATGCTGAAGATCGACCGCTCGTTCGTAAACGGTCTCGACGAGGACGACGGTTCCGAGGCGATCGTGCGCGCCATCATCAGCCTGGCGACCTCGCTCAAGCTGCGGGTGGTGGCCGAGGGTGTCGAGCGGTCGTCGCAGCTCGCTCGCCTGCACCAGCTCGGATGCGACTCCTTCCAAGGTTGGCTGTGCAGTCCGGCCCGGCCCGCGGCCGAGCTCGACTTCTCGGTCGTGACCCTCGAGGAGTTCGTCAGTTGAGCGGCGGAAGAGCACCGGACCCCGACCAGCTCGTCTCCGCGCTCGTACGGGTGTGCCCGGATCTCATCGCCGTCGTCGACGCGCTGGGCGCGCTGAAGTACACGAGCCCGGCGGCGGAGTCGATGCTCGGCTACCGCGACGGTGAGCTCCTCGGGACGAGCGCGTTCGATCTCGTGCACCCCGTCGACCAGGTGGGCGCGCTCGAGGGATTCGCGTCGACGCTCAGCTCGTCCGACTCGCGCGCGCTGCCGCTGTTGGTGCGGTTGCGGCACGCCGACGGCAGCTGGCTCGAGACCGAGATCATCGGCACGAACCACGTGGATCATCCCGAGCTCGAGGGCATGGTGCTGAGCATCCGGGACGTGTCGGCGAGCATGCGGACCGAAGGCGCGCTGCGCGACAGCGAGGAGCGGTACCGCCTCATCGTGGAGCTGGCCCGCGAGGGCATCTGCGTGGTCGACCGGACCGGTGACACGACGTTCGCCAACCGTGCTCTTGCGGAGCTGCTCGGGACGACGGTGAACGGGTTGCTCGGCGGATCGCTGTTCGACTTCATCTGTGACGAAGATCGCGCCGCGGCGGAGGCCCGCATCGGCGGCGAAGGCGACGAAGCGCTCGACGAGGAGGATATGGGACTCGTCACGTTGGACGACCGGCTCGTGTGGGCGAGGCTGCGCTCCAGCGCGGTGTGCCGCCACGACGGGACGTATCTGGGCGCGATCGTGTTCGTCACCGACGTCACCGAACGCCGCGAGCTGGAGCAACGCCTCGCGGAGGAGGCCCGCCGCGATCCGTTGACCGGGGTCGCGAACCGCAAGGAGCTGTTCGAAGTGCTCTCCCCCATGCTCGAACGGGGAACGTTGACGGCCGCGTTGTACGTCGACCTCGACGGGTTCAAAGAGGTGAACGACCGGTTCGGGCACACGATCGGCGACGACCTGCTCTGCAACGTCGCGTCCCGGTTGCGGTCGGCGATCCGGTCGATCGACACGGTCGCGCGGGTGGGCGGCGACGAGTTCGTGGTGATCTGCCGCGATCTGGAGTCGACCGACGAAGCGGTGGCGATCGCCACTCGCGTTCGGGAGACGATCGAGCGGCCGTTCGGCCTGACCGTCGGCCAGGTCCGGATCGACTCGAGCATCGGCATCGCGTTCGGGCGCACGCCGGACGCGGACAGTCTCCTGGCCCGCGCCGACCAGGCGCTCTACCGCGCCAAGCGCAAGGGCCGCGGCCGCATCGAGATCACGTACGAAGACGAAGCCGCATAGACGCCAGTTTTCCTGCCCACAGTTGGCAGGGTTTGGGGTTGCGGCTATCGCTTCGCCGGAGGTGCCATGAGCTCGACGCGGGTGCCGTCGGGGTCGGCCACGAACACCACCTCGTAGCCGAGTTGCGCGCGGGTCGTCGCGAGCACCTCGCCGCCGAGGGTCGCGAGACGGAGCGCGACGGTGTCGACGTCGTCGACGAAGAACGACAGGTGCGTGAATCCGATCTGCCCGCGCGACGGAGACGGTGCACCCGTCGGCCGCGGCTGCGCGAAGTGCAACAGCTCGATCTTCAACTCGCCGTTCGTGATCATCTGCGAGCGCAGCTTCACCGGGCGCGTCACTTCGAGCGCGCGCTCGAGACCGTCCAGCATCTGTTCGTCGAGGTCGTAGCCCTCGGCGGGCGTGAAGCCGAGACCCTCGCAGTAGAAGCGCATCGACCGGTCGAGATCGGCGACACACAGTCCGAGGTGCGACGGCCGTACCGCGGGCTCACTCATGCCGGCGCACATTACGTCGTGGCGCGATTTGCACCCGGCCCGATCGAGGCCGCCTGGCATGATCGAGGGGATGGCCCCGAGCACAACCGACGAGCACCTGGATCCGCGGCGCTGGTTCGCGGCGTCGGTCGTGATCGTCTCGGTTGCCATTCCGGTGCTCGACAACACGATCCTGAACCTCGCCGTCCCCACGATCCTGCGCGAGTTCCACACTCAACTGTCGAGCCTCCAATGGGTGATCACGGGCTACTCGCTGACGTTCGCGACCCTGCTCATCATCGGCGGCCGCCTCGGCGACATCTTCGGCCACCGGCGCATGTTCATCCTCGGTGCCACGATCTTCGGGGTCGGATCCTTCCTCGCGTCGATCGCCACGTCGGTGCCGACCCTCTTCGTCGGCGAAGCGCTGATCGAGGGCATCGGCGCATCGATGATGATCCCGGCGACGCTGTCGATCCTCTCCAC
>JAODBI010000335.1 GCA_025463875.1 Actinomycetes bacterium | reverse complement strand
ACGCCGGGTTGGAGGAGGGGGTCGAGCTCTCGGTCGAGGCGGCCCCGGCCACGGAGATTCCTCCGAACCCGAGAACGGCGGCGACTGAAGCGGATGCGATGGTCTTGGTGAATCTCATGCCGTCAATGTCGCCCCGAATTGTGATGCCGACGTAAAGACGGGGTCAGCGACCGGACAGGAGTTCGCTGACCACGTCGAGGACGCCGTCGACCCCCGATCCGTGCAGTGTCATCCCGCCGTCGGCCACGATGTTCTGGCCGGTGACGAACCGGGCGAGGTCGGAGCACAAGAAGACCACGACGTCGGCGATGTCGCCGGGCGTGCCGATGCGGTCGAGCGGGGTCTTGGCCCGCTGTTGGCTCTCGAGCCCGACGCCCCGGTCGTCGAGGAGCAGCTCCGTCAGCGGCGTACGGATCATCCCCGGTGACACGGCGTTGACCCTGATCGAGGGCGCGTACTCCAGCGCGGCACTCGCGGTCAGCGCGACCACCGCGGCCTTGGCCGCCGAATACGGCGCCTCACCGGCGGCAGGACGGGTGCCCGAGATCGACGCGGTCGACACGATCGAACCGCCGCCGCTCGCGAGGATCAACGGCGCGCCCGCCTTGAAGCCGTGGAACACACCGGTGAGATTGAGCTCGACGATGCGCCGCCACTCCGCGACGTCGAAATCGTGAATCGGTGAGAGCGTGCTGCCGCCGGCGTTGTTGTAGAGCAGCGTGAGCCCGCGCATCCGTTCGCACGCGTCGGTCATGGCCGCCGCGACCGCGTCGTAGTCGGTGACGTCGACCGTGTACGAAAGTCCGTCGATCTCTTTCGCCACCGCGTCGGCACTGTCGCCGTTCAGGTCGAAGACGGCGACCTGCGCCCCTTCGGCGGCCATGCGGCGGCACGTCTCGGCGCCGATGCCCGAGCCTCCGCCGGTCACGACGGCGCGATGTCGGTTCAGGAGTCCCATCGGGAGAACCGTAACCGTCGCGCTATCCTGGCGGGCTCTCGGGCGCGTGGCTCAGTTGGCAGAGCACCTGCATGACGCGCAGGGGGTCGGGGGTTCGAATCCCTCCGCGCCCACCCGAAGTGCCACCTGGTGAGCACCGGCCGCGTATAGCTTCGGCCGGTGCTCAACGGGGCGCCGCCCGTGTCGGAGCGGCCGGTGGTCGACGAGGACGAAGGGCACGCGAGCCCCGAGTCCGCCGACGGTGAGCACGCACCGCACGCACTACTACTGCTCGGACTGTTCCTCGCGATCGCGATCGGGCTGACGTTCCCGAACGTCAGTCGCCTCCGCACGTACGTCGCCGGCGACTCCGGCGACTCGTTGCTGAACCTCTGGATCATCCGGCGCGTCGAGATCGGCCTCCCGCACGGTTGGAACGCGCTCTGGAACCCGCCGATCTTCTTCCCGGCGCGCAACGTTCTCGCCTACAGCGACACGATGCTGCCGGTCGCGCTCGTGCACTGGCTTCTCCGGCTGTTCCTCGGCGACGTCTTGGCGCTCAACGTCATCTATCTCGGCGCGTGGGTGCTCTCGTCGTGGTGCGTCTACCGACTGGCGATGCGATTCGTGCGGCACTGGGGCGCAGCCTTCGTCGCCGCCCTCACGTACACGTACGCGGTCGGCCGGCTCATCCACCACCAACACTTCCAACTCGTCGTCGGGGGCGCGCTCGTACCGCTGGTGCTGCTGCTGCTCCTGCGCCTCTTCGACCGACCGACGCCGTCCCGCTCGACGGCGCTGGGATGTGGTTTCGTCGCGCTCACGCTCACCGCCAGCTACTTCGGCGCGCTGATGGGGCTCGTGCTCCTCATTGTCGCAGGCGGGCTCCTGCTCAGTCGTCGACCGGGCACACGCCGGCCCTACGGGCGCGCGCTGACGATTGCGGCGGCGATCGCGGTGGTGTTGATCGCGCCCTTCAGCCTGAAGTACGTGCAGCTGCAACGCCAACCGGAATTCCGCCGCCATTTCGTGGCGGCCAACGCGGTACATGCCGCCGACTTTTTCGCAACCGCACCGCACAACTACGTGCTGGACCACCTTCCGGTGATCCCGCGCGAGTCGCGTCCGGAGAGCCGCGGGATCGAGAACCGCCTGTTCCCCGGGCTCGTCACGATCGCGTTCGCGGGGCTCGGCGTCGTCCTCGTCGGACGCGGGCTGCGCCGGCGAGCGAAGAGACCGCGGCGCGTCCTCGAGTTGCTGCTCGTCACGCTCGCGGGCGTGTTCGGAACCGTGCTGTCGCTCGGCGACTGGATCCGGTTCGACGGCCGACGCGTCTACCTTCCGTTCAAGCTCTTCCGGACCTTCGTGCCCGGCTTCGCCGGGATGCGAGCCGTCTCGCGCCTCGAGCTCGCGTTGCAGCTCGCGCTCGCGCTCCTCGCGGCGGTTGGTCTCGACGCGGTCCTGGGTCGGGTCCGGAGCAGCGGCTCGCGCTCGATCGTCGCGATCGTGCTGGCGGCACTGGTGGTTGCGGAGTGCGCGATCGCGCTGGTGTTCGTGCGGGTCCCGACCACGGCCGACGACGGGGGAGTCGACACCGCGCTGCGGGCGCGTCCGGCCGGCGTCGCGCTCGAGCTCCCGATCAGCTCCGCCAAGAGCGGGCTGCCCTGGGTCTACGCGGAGGCGCCGCGCCAGGTGCTCGCGCTGCGCGATCACGACCCGCGGGTCAACGGGTACTCGGGCTTCCAGCCGAAGGGATTGGACACCGAGGCCGCCGTCCTCAACCACTTCCCTGCCCCCGACGCGCTCGCGCTCGCACATCAGTTGGGGGTGCGGTACGTCGTCCTGCGCACGAAGCTCGTCGGCGACGTGTCGCCGTCGACGGCCATCCCGGCCGTCGACCACAACGGTGCCGGACGCTACGACGAGCAGACCGCGGCCGACCTCGTCGCTGCTCTTCCGCCGGGTGCCGCCGCTCCTCCGGTCAGGCTCACCGGTGGATACCTCGTCGAGCTGACGAAATAGCGCACGACGGGCGCACGACGAGCTCACGACGGGCGTGCACGTCACGAGCACGTGGCACCGGGTACTGGGTCAATTTGAAAGGCGGTCGCCTTGACGTTACTGATCGATACCGAGAGCAGGACGTGGATACGGGGGTCAACCGTTGACGAGGCCAATCTCCTTGGCGTTGTAGAACCGCGTCTGCGCGCACCCGTTGCAGACGACGGCGACAAGGGGCAAGTGAGCCATGCCGGTGTCGAAACTCAGCTCGCCCGATGATTCGACTCCGATGAGGGTGAAGAGCTGCGCGGCGACCGACACCTCCGAGTGTCCGCACCCGCAGACGGGTACTGGGTGGTTCCGGAACCATGTCGTCAATGCGGCTTGTTCGGCTTGGTCCAGCATGCAGTGCTCCCCGCTCTCGCCAGGCCCTGACTGGACCATGACCCGGATGGTTGGGGCCGACCCTAGGCGGATGCTGGGTTCGGCCCGATTCCGAGGCGGGGATGGGGCCGAGGGATT
>JAODBI010000327.1 GCA_025463875.1 Actinomycetes bacterium | reverse complement strand
CTGGTCATCACGGGATCGGGCCGGGCGGGCAGCATCCTGTTCGTCCCGGTTGGGGGACCGGAGAACGCCCGTGCGAGCCGGTACGTGTACATCGTCGTCGCCTTGGCCCTGCCGGCGATCGCCGTAGCAGGGGAAGCGATCATTCGGCGCTGGCGCGTGGTCGCACCCGTCGTGCTCGTCCTGCCCCTGCTCGGTCTGGCCGGCAACGTGGAGAAGCTCGCCCACTTCCACCGTGGCAACGCGGCCCGCGCGAGCGATCGCGCGTACATCCTCAACGCGCCCCGGCTACCCCTCGCGTCGTCATTGCCGCGGTCGACTCAACCGGATCCGTTTCATGCTCCCGGTCTCACGCTCGGGTGGCTGATCGACGGAGTGCGGTCCGGCCGCGTTCCCGCACCGAGGCCGACGGCGGCCGTCGCCCTGGCGACGGAAACACTCAAGCTGGCGGTGCGGGCGACCGATGCGCGGCCCGGACGTTGTGTTTCCGTGCGGGGACCGACGGTGCGCATCCTGCAGCAGGGTGCCGCAATCTCCGTGGCGCGGGGAAAAGTATCCGTCACGTACCTTCCTCCCACGGGGCCGCCCTCGCGCCCCGTGGAGTTCCGCCGATCGCTCTTGAACACGTTGACGCTGGGTGTCACAGCCGGACCGCTTCGCCTGGTCTTCGTCCCGGCACCGGCTGCCAATCGACTGTGTGGATGAGCGATGACATGGTTCGGAGAACCGGAGGAGGGGAGCAGGAAGTGGAAGGGTTTCGCGGCACCGAATTCCCCCCTCCTGACACGGACGAGCGAGAGGTGGTGCTCGGATTCATCCGATGGCAGCGTGAGCAGGTAGTCGCCGCGACGGCGCGCGTAGCTCTAGCCGCGGCGGATTCGGCCCCGTAGCGCCGCGAAGCAGAGCGACATGCTCAACGCACCGAGCACGGCGATCGCGAGCGCAGCCTTGCCGAGCGCACCCCACTCCCAACCTTGCGCGACGAGTGATCGCAGCCCTTCGAGCAAGTAGGTCACGGGGTTCAATCCGGCGACGGTGTGCAGCCAACCCGAAAGTTGTGAACGCGGCACGTACGACGACGTGAGGAACAAGAACGGGAAGAACAACAAGAACGTGGAATTCACTGCAGCGGGGTTGCCCGTCTTGAGCGCGATCGCGTATCCGAACCCGGAGAACGCGAGGCTCCAGAGCGCGGCCATCAGCACGAATACGACGACGCCGAGCACCCCCGTCTCGAAGCGCACGCCGATTGCAAAGCCGAGCGCCAGCACGGGAACAGTCAGCGCCATCGCGACCGTGACGTCGGCGACCATGTGTCCCAGCAGGATCGCGAGCCGGCGGACGGGGGTCATCAACAGCCGGTCGAAGTAGCCGTCCTGGATATCAAGCACGAGGGCCGGAGCGCGCGATACGCCGGTGACGCCGAGGAGGATCGCAGTCGGCATCTGGAACGCCTTGTAGTCGAATCCGGGACCGGCCGCCTTCGTGAGCTTCGAGAGCGTGGCGATGTTGACGACGAAGAAGAACACTGCGATGAACACCGCGGGGGCGACGCCCTCGATGTCACGCGGAACCGCGCGCAGTGCGCGACCCGCGATTGCGCTCACGTCGTGCACGAAGCCGGCCGGCCGCGCCCGCAGCGCGTCGGCGGTATCGGTCGACGCGACTACATCGGTCACGGTCGTCCGGGTGATGGTCATCGGTGGGGCCCCTTCGTCTCGTCGCGTTCGATGTGGGAGCCGGTGAGCTCCAAGAAGACGTCGTCGAGGGTCGGTGTCCGCAGGGTGAGATCGCGCACAGAGACGTCGCACCCGTTGAGCGCGACCGCGACCGGACTGATCGCGGCCGACCCGTTGTCGGTGGTGATCACGAGCTCGTTGCCGTGCGCTTCGACGCTCTGTACGACATCCAACGCCTCGACGAGCGCGCAGAGATGGGCCGCGTCGCCGTCGACGCGGGCGATGATCACGTCGGCGCCCACCGCTCGCTTCAACTCGTCGGGACTGCCCTCGGCCTGGATCCGACCCCGGTCGATGATGCCCACCCGATCGCAGAGCTCGTCGGCTTCCTCGAGATACTGCGTCGTGAGGAAGATGGTCATGCCCAGCTCGTCGTTGAGCCGGCGCACCTCGGCCCACACGCTGGTCCGGCTGACGGGATCCAATCCCGTGGTCGGCTCGTCGAGGAACAGGATCTCCGGGTTGTGGACCAGCGCCGCCACGAGATCGAGGCGGCGGCGCATGCCTCCGGAATAGGTCCCGATCGGCCGGTCGAGTGCGTCGGTGAGGTCGATCAGCTCCCCGAGCTCCTCCACGCGCTTCGCCATCGCCTTCTTGGGCAACCCGTACAGAAGGCCCTGCAGACGGAGCAGCTCCCGGCCCGTCTGCTTCGGGTCGAGCGCGGCATCCTGCAGCGCGACGCCGATGCGCAGGCGAATGTCGTTCGGTTGGGTCCCAACATCGAACCCGGCGACCGATGCGCGCCCCCGGGTCGGTGCCAGCAAGGTGCACAGCATCCGGACCGTCGTCGACTTTCCCGCTCCGTTCGGACCGAGAAAGCCGTAGATCTCACCACGCTCGACATCCAGGTCGACGCCGTCGACCGCGGTGAAGTCGCCGAACTCACGTACGAGCTTGCGCGTGCTGATGGCAGCATCACCCATGGTTGTTCGGCCCTTCGGTCGCCGGTGTTCTCAGAGATACGACTCGGCCGACCTGCGGAACTCATCGCACCGTCGGCCGCGCAGGTCGGCAGACTCCATGGTGACCGGTTTGGCGGCGCCGACGCTCGGAATATCGCCTCACCTCGCCGGGGTAGGAGCACTCGAGTGGAAGAACGCGAGGTGAAGCTCAGACTTCGACCCGGGGTGCGGTTGCCGACCCCCGAGACGCTGCTCGACGGGCTCGCGCCGTGGTCGGTCGACACCGTCGAACAACACGCCGTCTACTTCGACACGCCCGACCTGGCGCTCACCCGCGCGGGCGCGAGCCTCCGCTACCGGTCGGACGACGGCTGGACCGTGAAGATCCCGCGGTCGCGGGACGGCTCGACGTTCGTCCGTGACGAATACCCGTTCGTAGGGCCACCGGATGCCCCGCCGCGCGCCGCGCTCGATCTCGTCCGCGCGTGGACGCGATCGCGCCCGGTTGTCGAGATTGCGAGGCTCGACACGAAGCGCCGCAAGATCCATGTCTACGACAAGCGCGGTGAGCCGGTCGTCGAGGTCGATGCCGACGACGTTGCGGCGTCAGTCGACGGAGGTACGGCAACCCGCTTTCGTGAGGTCGAGATCGAGTCGAAGCCCGACGCGGATCCGCGCCTGGTCAAAACCCTGGTCGCCCGGCTTCGAAAGTCGGGCGCCGACGATGACGATCCGATGCCGAAGATCGCCCGCGCGCTCGGTCCGCGCGCCTCCGAACCGCCCGACATCCCGCGCCCGACGACACCGGGGCCGAAGTCGACCGTCGGCGACCTCGTACAGGCGTCGGTCGCGGGCGGGGTGCGACGCCTCGTCGAAAACGATCCGGTCGTGCGCGTCGGCGAGAATCCCGAGGGGGTGCACCAGGCCCGGGTCGCGACGCGCCGGCTGCGGTCGGACCTACGGACGCTGCGGCCCGATCTCGACACGGACTGGAGCGAACCGCTCCGCGGCGAGCTCCGGTGGTTGGGAGAGTTGCTCGGCCGCGTGCGCGACGCCGACGTGTTGCTCGGCTTGCTGGCGGACAAAGCCCAAGCGCTGGACGACGACGAGCAAGGCCACGCACACGATCTGATCGACCGGTTGCGCGTGATGCGCGGGCGCGACCACACGAACCTGCTCGATGCGATGCGCTCCGAGCGATATATCGCGCTGCTCGACCGCCTCGTCGACGCCGCTCGTGCACCACGCGTCCGCTCGGGCATGAGCGGGAAGCCGGCGTCCAAGCTCGTCGGCCGGCTCGCGCGCCGACCGGTACGGCGTCTGCGCCGGCAGATCCGGAGCCTGCCCGAGACGCCCGCCGCCAGCGAGCTCCACGAGGTACGCAAGCGCGCCAAGCAGGCGCGCTACGCGCTCGAAGCGGTCAGTCCGATCTCCGGCAAGTCCGCGGCGCGCGCGGCGCGTCGGCTGGCCGATCTGCAGGAGGCGCTCGGCGAACATCAGGACGCCGTCATCGCGGTCGCGTGGCTGCGTGACGCCGCACGCGACTACGCGGGAACCGACACGCCTTTCGTGGCCGGCCGGTTGTCAGGCGCGTTCGACGCGGACCGTCTCCGACTGCGGGCTCATTGGCGCACCTACTGGAAGCGGGCCAAGCGTCTCGTGGCCTGACGCGGCGAATGCGCGGTCTTCGGGATCACGTTCGACGGAACGACAGGTTCGGCGACTGCGAGAGCGTTTGCCCGACGACGCAGTACCGCTCGGTGAGACGCATCAGCGTCGCGAGGTCCTCGTCGCTCGCGTCGGAGTCGAGGTCGAATTCGACGCGGATCGCGGTGAAGCCGACCGGCGCGTCCTTGGAGACCGAGAGCGTGCCGCGGAAGTCGAGATCGCCTTCGACGCGCACGCGTCCCGCGGCCACCGGGATGTCGAGCGAGGTGGCAACGGCGCGCAGCGTGACGCCCGCGCATGCCGCGAGTGCTTCGAGCAGCATGTCGCCCGAGCAGAGCAGCGTCCCGTCGCCTCCGGTCGCCGGATGGAGACCCGCGTCGGCGAGCGCCCGGCCCGTCGCGACGGAGCACGAGATGCCCTCGCCGAGCACACCCTCCGCCGAGAGTGTGATCTGCGCGCCGCTCGGGTCGTCTCGGTAGCGCTCCTTGAGTGGATCCTGCACCGCCCGCAAATGGTCGCGTTCCATGGGTTCCCTTCGTCGACGCCTTGTCGACCGTATACGCCTCCGGCCGCTCTGCGGTTCGAGTACCGGTGGCTCGCGCCGTGCCTCCTCTACGGGTGTGATCACAACGCGCACGCTCTCCGTCCGGTCGGCACTGCTGCCGCGCGCGAATCGGGCGCCCGGCGGGGGCGCCCGATTCGTCGAGTGGTGGCGCGACCGTGGTCGCTATCGGATGATCGTCTCTTCCCGCACAGGCCGGCGGGTCTCGACGACGGTCCGTCGCCCGAATCCGCCCCAACTCGCCCAGAATGCGAGCGAGAGCAGTGCACCGACGATGCCGATGATCATGAGGATGACGCCGACCGTGTGCACGCTGAAGCCACTTGCCTGCGCGGTCACGGCGAAACGCATGATTGCGCCGGCCGCGATCAGGATCAGACTCGTTGTAATTCCCATGTTATGAAAGTCCTTCCGTGGTAGTCGTTGTTCGTGGCGAGAACGATGAAGACGACGATGCCAATGGCGACGTGTACACATTCAGGGTGCCCATCGCGCCCGACCGTGAAACCGATCCGACGCGGAGTGACGAGGTCGAGCGACAGGAGTCACACGTGAACCGCCGTCCCGTTCCAACCGTGCGCCATGTCGTAGGTACGACGTCCGACGATCGTCGTAAAGACGCGTCGGGACGCGCGACTCGCCCGGGGGACGACGCACGTCGGCCGGTTCAGGACGCGCGCAGACGGGAGGCTGACCACCGCGCGGTCGCTCGCGGCGACATCGGAGAGCGCACTCGTGGGTCGGCGCGCCTCGCGGCGGTAGATGTCGATGGCCGTCCGCTTCGCGATGGTGGCGAGCCAGGGCGCGGGATCCCGGTCGACATCGATGCGATCCGCCGCTTGCCACGCGCGGACGAACGTCTGCTGCGCGGCTTCCTCGGCCAGTTCGTGGCGTCCCAGGACACGGTGCGCGACGGTGTACACGAGACGCCCGTACTCGCGATAGAGCGTGCGGATCGCCCCGCTCTCGCGGCGCCGGAATGCTTCGAGTACGGCCGCATCCACGGGCGCACACGGTACGACGAACACCCTGCCCGGCGCCGTTGCCGGACAGGGTGCCGGCGTTCCGGTCACGGGGCGTAGGGGAGCGGGCCACCGTTGTCCGAGACTGTGCGCACAAAAGACTCCTCGAAGGCTCGACCTGCCCGCCGCAGGGCGGATTCATGAGGAGTACGGCGCCGCGAGCGGTTCGGTTCTCCGGGACTTCCCCGAGGCGTCGGAGCTGCCCTCACCCGGGCCGGGCGCGTGGGGACTGCCTCCGGGCGCCGAGCGTGCCGCTCGCCTCTAGCCTCGACCGAGGAACCCGCGCAGGGCGCGCGCGGACTCGGACGGCGCCTCGAAGAACGGGTCGTGGCCGATGCCGGCAAGCGCGACGATCTCGACGTCGCGGATCCCTTGCTCGTAGACGTCCGCGCTCCAGACCGCGGCGGCGTCCCGGTCGCCGTACAGCACGAGTACCGGGCACGCGATCTCGGTCAGCTGACCGGTCAGGTCCGACGACGTCGCCGCCCGTTGCAGACTCTTGATGTTGTCGTTGGCGAGCGGCAGCCCGAGGCGGACCTCCCGCGCGGCCTCGCGCGCTCGTACCGGCCGCCGGCCTTCCTGCCACGTCGACCAGATCCGGTGGAGGCGGCGCCGGCGGGCTTCGGTGGACGGTCTCCAGCTCCAGACCGCCAACCACCAGATCACGCGCGCCGCGAGCTTCAGCGTCCGCAGTGGTCCGAGGGCGCGGAACATCGGCGGCAACATCCGCCGCGGGATGCCGGTCGGGAACGTGCCGACGAGCACGAGCGACGCGCATTGCTTCGGATGATGCAGCGCGTACGTCGACGCGACGAAGCCGCCCAACGAGTGGCCCAGCACGACGATCTGCTCGTCGCCGAGCTCTCGGCGCAGCTCGTCGAGGTCGTCGGCGAGCCGGGCGAAGGAGTACGTCTCGTCGGCGGCGGTGTCGGATTCCCCGCTGCCCCGGTAGTCGTGGAACACGAACTCGAATTCGTCGGCGAACGGCGCGAGATCGTCGGCCAGGTACCGGTGATCGTTCGCAGGGCCGCCGCCGCACACGTACACCCGCGGGCCGCGGCCGATGCGGGTGTAGAAGAGCTTGACGCCGTCGCTCGTCACCAGAGTTGCCACGCCGCAAGCCTAAGCCGGGTGGCGTTACTCGGTGCGGAGTACCTGCGCGGGTCGGATCCGGGTCGCCGCGTGCGCGGGACCGGCCGCGAGTGTGTTCACGACGACCCCGGAGCTATGCGCTGAAAGTTGTGCCGTAGCGCGCTGCGCCGACGCCCGACGCCGTTCCGGCGCGCACCGCGATGCGATAGCGATGACCGACCCGCGCGTGCAGCGTGAGGGACGTGGC
>JAODBI010000315.1 GCA_025463875.1 Actinomycetes bacterium | reverse complement strand
ATGGTCATGACGGCGACGGTGAGCCAGCCGACGATGGTCGCGAGCTTCCCGTTCGCGTATTTGCCCATGAGGTCCCGATCGCGTGCGATGAGCATGACGACGATGAGGAATGGCGCGGCGGCGAGCCCGTTGACGATCGCGACGATCACGAGCAACGAGATCGGATTCGCGCCGATGAGGCTGAAGGCGGCGCCGCCGAGCGTGCCGACCGCGACGAGGACGTAGAACACCGGCGCTTGACGAGGGTTGCGGGAGAATCCCCATCCCCATCCGGCGAGCCCGGCGATCCCGGCGGCCGCCGAGCCCGCGAGCACTGGCACCGCGAGAAATCCGGCACCGATGAAACCGGTCGCGAACAGGGTGCTGGAGATGCTTCCGGCCACGGGTTTGAGCGCGGACGCGGCTTGCGCGGCGCTGTCAATCTTCGTGCTACCGGTCGCGCCGAGGGTCGAAGCCGTGGCCACGATGATGGCAAACATGACGACGTTGGAGAACGCCATTCCGCTGGCGACGTCGAGCCGGCTCGTGCGGAGCTTGAGGCGAGCGGCCCGCGTTGAGCGTTGCTTCAGAGGCTCGGGCCGACGACCGCCCTCGCGTTCATCTCGCAACTCTTCGACGCGATGGGCGCTTTGCCAGAAGAAGAGGTACGGGCTGATCGTCGTGCCGAGCACGGCGATGAGGAGTGCGATGTAGTCCTTCGTGAGCTGGATGTGCGGAACGATCGTGTACTTCGCGACCGTCGCCCAGTCGACGTGCGCGAAGAACACGACGATGACGTACGCGAGGAGCGCCGAGCACAGCACCTTGAACACGCGGGCGATCGTGTCGAACGAGCCGGTCACGACGAGGATCGTGATACCGAGACCGGCCGCCAGCGCCCAAGGCGTTTGCGGTCCACCGTGGAGCAGATTCGCTCCGGCGCCGATGGCGACGAGATCGGCTGCGATGTTGAGCGTGTTCGCCGCGAGGAGGATCACGAGGAGTACGCCGATGATCGTGCGTCCGGCGCGACCGAAACAGGTACGGGCGAGGGAGCCGAGGTTCTCTCCAGTTGCGAGCGCCGTTCGATCGCAGATCTCCTGCACGCCGAGCATGAGCGGAAACGTCAACAGCGCGGCCCACACGAGACCGAACCTGAACTGCGCTCCCGCTTGGGCGTAGGTCGCGACGCCGGAAGGGTCATCGTCGGAGGCACCAGTGACGAGGCCGGGACCGAGCGCTCGGAGGTACGAACGCCAACCGGCGTCATCCGTCTTGGCGTGGGTGCGCTTCGCGGTGGAGCTTCGTGTACGCACGCCTGCCTCGGTGCCGAACCATTTCGACGTGCGTTCCCGTTCGTCCTGGTGGGGAAACACGGTTTGTGGGTCGCGGCACCGGGTACCGAGACCCCACTCGCCGCGTTCGAAACAGGAGAGACCGATGAACGACCCGATCGCCACGCTGAAACGGGACCACCGCGAGGCAGCCGCGATGTTGAAGGAACTCGCCGAAAGCAAGCCCGGCGCTGCACGACGAAAAACCACCGACAGGGTTTCGGCGGCCCTCGCGCTGCACATGCAGATCGAGGAGAAGCTCGTGTACCCGCTCGTCGCCGAGCGTGTTGGCGAAGACGAGGAGCACGAGGCCGAGACCGAGCATTCGCTCGCGCGCGACGGCCTCGCGAAGATGAACGAACTTGTCGACGAGGGCGGCTTCGGCGCGGCGGTGGCGATGGTGACGGCCGGAATCAAGCACCACGTCAAGGAAGAGGAAACCGAGATCTTCCCCAAGCTGAAAGAGAAGCTTGCTCGGGACGAACTCGCCAAGCTCGGCGACGAAGTCGCCGCCGCCAAAAAAGCCGGAGGTGTGTGATGCCGAGCCGCGAGGCGAATGTCAAGAACAAGAAGCAGTACGAACCGGGGCCGCGATTGCTGCCGCTCATTCGCAGACGTGTCACGCCGGAGGTAGGACGATTGGAAGGCATCGTCTTCAACTAGCGTCGCCTGGCCATCCCGGCCCGGTCCTTGCACCGGTTCCCCTGCAAACGGAACAGCCCGTCGAGCAGTTGCAATGCATCGACGGCGGCATCACCTTCAGGAGAGCAGGCTGGTACGAGGTGCTGCTGACAGTCAACTGGGACGCGACCAATATTCACGGCACGCGGTTTTCCCATACCGCGATTCCCGACCAACACCCCCTGCATAACGAAGCGATCAATGCCGCCGTGTTGGCCGCGCTGAGTTCAGGTCGGCAGCTACTGCGGGGCAACACCATCTTCGTACCCGGCGAAGTGGATCACATCTCACTAGAGGTCTGGCACGACGCCAACGCGACGCTTGACATACTCGACGCCGGCCTCGAGATTCGTGACCTCGGCGCTGCGCCGATGCCGAGCACGCCGACCACCTTCCCCGGGCGGTAGTCGCTTGCCCGCGGGTTAGTCGCCATGGCCAGAGCGACGAGGACGCGACGGGCGGCGTCGACGTCGACCGTGGTGGCTGCCGCTTCTGACTCCGGCGCTCACCACGTTGATGGGCCTCGGCGCCGTTTCGGAAGCGAAGCGAAGCGGTACCTCTGAGGCGTGCAGCCCGAAGGCTCGGGTCCGTCGTGAACGACACGCCCATCGTCTCAGCGCCGGAATCACCACGCCGGCGAACGCTGCTTTCGGCACGTGCGTTCATCGTCCTCGCCGTCGCAGTCGCCTTGGTCGCGGGCACGTATCTCAGGATCCGGGGCTGGTCATCGAAGCCGACCGTCGCCGTCGTCGGCGACTCCATCACCCTCTTCTCAGGAACGGACATCAGCACCGCGCTCGGCAACGGCTACGACGCCGATATCCACGCCGGGATCGGACGGCGCATCGACGAAATGCTCCCGACGCTCGAAGCAGTCGCGCGAGCCCATCCCTTCGCGGTCGCGATCAACCTCGGTTCGAACGACGCGCTCCAGGCCCGAACCCACCCGGACTGGCGCACCGGCGTCGACCGCATGCTTGCGCTGCTCACCCCTGGGCGCTGTGTCCTCCTCACCACCATCAACGTCCGCCTCCCCGGACCGGGCTCGACATCGATCGTCGCGAACAACATCAATACCGCCCTCGATGAGGCAGCCCGCGCCCATACCAACTTCCACGTTGTCGACTGGAATGCCGCTTTGCGCGGAAAGGAGGCGACGCTGCTCACGGTCGACCAGATTCACCCCTCACCTGCCGGCCAATTGACTCTCGCAGCGCTCACCCGGACCGCCCTCGTCGAGCACTGCCACAAGTGACGAGCGCGATTTCACGCCGTTCCCGACTCGCACGGAGGCCGCGGCGATTCGAGCCGGGGTTCCGCTGTCGGGCCGGGCCGCGATCGCGCTCGAGGGTGCGGGATTGCGCGTAGGCGGAGTGCTCGGCCTTACTGCGCGTCGGCGATGCTCGCCAAGCCTGTTTTCGCGGGTCAGACCATTGGTGGTGGCGAGTCGGCCTGTACGCCGGATTCTGTTCGGGACCTCACGGTCCGTCGGTGGCCATCCATCTCGGCCGGCGATTACGCGCCGGCTCCAGCGGCCTACCCGGGGTCGAACGGGCGGACCACCCTTCCCCTGCTCGGCCTTGCTCCGGATGGGGTTTACCGAGCCATCCGGGTCACCCCGGATGCTGGTGCGCTCTTACCGCACCGTTTCACCCTTACCTGTGCTCCGGACCTGCTCACGCACGCCCGAGGCCATCGGCGGTTTGTTCTCTGTTGCACTTTCCTGCGGGTCACCCCGACTGGGTGTTACCCAGCATCCTGTCCTGTGGAGTCCGGACGTTCCTCGGACGGATCACCGCTCTCACGAGCGGGTCCGCACGCGGCCACCCGGCCGACTCGCCACCGACTCCATTCAATCACCACGGGCCTATCTGCAACGCCTACCGGTCGACTGCCTCAAGATCGACCACACCTTCATCAGCGCGCTGATCGAATCGACGGATTCGGACGCGCTCATCCACACGCTCGTGCAGCGGGGGCGGGATCTCGGCCTGCGCACGCTCGCCGAGGTGACGACGGATCAGATCGACCAGCTGCGCAGCGAGCGGGTCGACGAAGCGCAAGGCTTCTTGCTGGCCCGGCCCCTCGATCCGACGACGCTCGAGGCGCAACTCCTGGCCCCGAATCGCGCGTCCGCGCGTTAGTCGCCGGCCGCGAGCTCGGCGACGGGCACGACGAGTCCGTCCCGCAGCAACGGGCGGAAGCTCTTGCGGTGCTGCCAGACGATCACCGCGGCCATCACGAGATACAGCACGCCGATGCTGATGCGCGCCGGACCGTGGATCGATTCGAACAACGGGAACTTGGTGATGAGCTGGGCGAGCCAGACGCCGAGCAGGATGCCGGCCTCCTTCACGCTGATGCGCCGGTTCGCGAGGACGGCGACCGCGAACGCCGACTGCGCGGCGGTGACGAACAGCTCTTCGCGCTGCACCGCGTCGATGGGGAGTCCGTGCAGTCCGCCCGAGGAGATCGCGAACACGATCGGCAACGTGCCGACCAGCAGGGTCCACTGGTTGACCTTCGACGACACCAGCGCGCCGAGGCCCGAGTTGGCGTCGAGGCGCCACGCGAACATGCCGGCGATGAGCAGTTCCGGCGCCTCCGACGCCAGCGGCGCGATCAACGAGATCAACACGAAGTCGTCGATCGCGAACTTGCGCCCCGTCTCGACGAGCGACTCCGCGAACGGCTCCGCGCACACCAGGATCGTGATGATCGCGGCGGCGAAGAGGAGCGAGACGGCCGTCCGCCGGCGCGCGGTCGGCATCATCCCGATCGTGCGGGCCGGACCGACCAGATGCGGATCACCGGCCGGCGCGCGCGCGACGCGCACCATGTAGACGACGAAGATCGTGACGAGGATCGCGGCGTCGATCAACGTGAGCGTGCGGTGGAGCGGCAGCGTGAGTCCGTAGATCGTCGCGATCAACAAGAACGCGATCGCGACGCTATTGCTGCGTTCGAGCTCGACTTCGGTCGACTCCGGAATCTCCGGATTCTGGACGTTCTTCATCGATCCGCCGCGCCGCGCGCGCCGGATGCGGTACGCCGCGACGAGGACGACGAGCGACCAGCCCGCGCCGATGAGCAGCTGGTTGCCACCGGTCATGTTCGCGAGCGCGTCGGGTGCGAACTCGGCCGGGTTCTTGCCCGCCTTCCATGTGAAGACGAAGTCGACCGCGTACTCGGGCAGTACCGCGACGAGCGCCAGCATCGCGAGGGCGAGGCCGGCCGAGACGTCGACCTGGACGGCCTCCGCGGCCCAGGCGAGCATGAAGGCGGCGCCCACGACTGCGAGCCCGAACGCGACGGCTCCGGTCAGCGGCTCCGGATGGATGCCGCCGAGGTGCATGAGCACTCCCGGCGCGGCCGCGGCCGCGGCCAGGACGAAGGCGGTCCCCGGGCGCCGGATGGGGCGCGGCGGGCCGTCGACCATCGGGGCAGCCTACGGGTGGCAGCCGCCGAGAGCCCGGGCCAACCCGCTCCCGACCGGCATGTGATGCGGTCGCGACGGGGACCTGACCCGGTCCTGACCGCGCTCCGCGGCGGGGGTGCCGGGCCCGGTCCAAATCCGACGTAACAACCCGTCGGGACGGCTCAACTCGCCCGGCGCGCCAGCCGATTGTGGGGAAGTCGCGGCGGAGTAGAGCCGACGGAAGGTAAGGGGAAATGAGCGCGTTGACCTGGCGGGACCGAGGACGCTGCAAGGGTGCGGACCCTGAAGTGTTCTATCCCGGCGACGACGAAGATCCCGGTGAAGAGGCCAAGGCCATCTGCGATGCCTGTGTCGTGCGCGAGGCCTGCCTCGAGTACGCGATCGCAGCCCGGGAGAAACTCGGTGTGTGGGGCGGGTACACGGCGCGCGAACGGCGCCGGATCGTCCGCCAACGGCGACGCGCTTCCTGACTCTTACCGAGGTGTGTGTTAGCTGACGGTCACGTTGACCGTCAGGACACCTTCGATCGTCAGGGTGTAGGAGCCCGCGACCGTGTTGGCCGCGTCGATCGTGTAGTGCGCGCTCGCCGACTGATGCGACGCGATGAGCTGCACTTGGTCGGCGCACACCTCACTGTGGTCGAGACGCGGGGTGCACGAGAGCGGGTGGGACAACGAGACTGCGCGGCCGGTCGGGTTGTACGCGCGCACCGACAATGGCGCGGTCTGCCCGGCGACGATGACGAGTGACTTCGGCGCCGTCCACGTCAGCGCGCTCGCGCCGAACGGCGGGGGCGGCGGCGGAAGGGTCGCGGTGACCGCCGGCGCCAAGATGGTGGTCGGCGTGAGCGTTGTCGTTGTGGGGGGCACGGTGTCGAACGGCGCGGTCGGATCGGGTCCGGACGCCGGTGGGGTGAGGCGCACCTGAACTCCTGCCGTCGCGGGCGCGCTCGCCGTCGACGAGGTCGGGACCGATCGCCGCTTGACCGTCGTGGGCGGGCCCTTCCGGGTCGATCGCGTCGTCGCCGGGAATCGGAACGCGGCGGGCACGCTGCCGGCGGTCTCCGGTCCGGTGGCGCGCGACGTTCCGGCCGCCCGGTTGACTACGACGGTCCCGATCGCGAGCGCCCCGATACCGACGATCGTGGTGAGGAGCAGCGTGCGGCGCCGCCCGGCCCGCGTTGTCTTCGGACCTGCAGGAACAACCGTCGCCATGCGACGAAGGGTGCTCCCGGGAGCGTCACTGCAGCGTCACCCGCACCGAACCCTGCCCACACTGGTCAGGAAAACTGGCGCGGAGCGCATGAAATCCTGCCCACAGTTGGCAGGGAAACTGGCGCGTGGCGCATGAAATCCTGCCCACAGTTGGCA
>JAODBI010000307.1 GCA_025463875.1 Actinomycetes bacterium | reverse complement strand
GTCGACCGCGAGTGGGCGTGGGAGAAGTACCGCTTCGGGACCATGCTGGGCTTCGTCTATCCGGTCATCGCGACCGGCGCGATCACGATCGCCAACGACCGCCACGTCGAGCTGACCCGGGCCCTGTTCCGCCGCAGCCTCGCTGCATTGGACGCGCTGGACGCCTTTGCACTGCCGCTGTAGGGCCCGGAACCTGAATGCCGGAAATCCTCTTCAGGCCGCGCCGAGTTTGCCGACGTAGGTGACGTATGCTCGGGGCACCGTTTCGGCGATGTCCGAGGCGGTGTCTGGCGACCCTCCTGGTACCGGGGCTGGTGGGAGCACGACCGCTTCACCATCTGCTTCCTGAGAACCGAGACGCCAATGACAACGTTGCTGGAATCGCCTGCTCCCTCTGAACGCGCGCCTGAAACCCCTCCAAGTCGGGCGAGCGTGCGAGCGGGACGCTTGGTCACGGGCCTGCTCATGATCAGTCCGCCGATTGCGCTCGGCATCGCCGTCCCCCTCCTGTGGGGCCATGCCGTCAGCCTGCTCGACATCATCCTCGCCGCGGTGTTCTACGTGGTCACCGGATTCGGAATTGCAGTCGGTTACCACCGGCTCTTCACGCACCGCAGCTTCAAGGCGGTGCGCTGGCTCAAGATCCTGCTCGCGTCGACCGGCTCGATGGCGGTCGAAGGTTCCGTCGTCGGCTGGGTCGCGATCCACCGTCGGCATCACGTGTTCAGTGACAAGCCGGGCGACCCGCACTCGCCGCACGAGTTCGGGCCGGGACCGGCTGAGCAGTTGCGCGGTTTCGCGCACGCACACGTCGGATGGTTGTTCAAGGCCGACCCCACGTCGGCCGAGCGCTACGCCCCCGATCTCCTCGCCGACTCCGACACGATGATCATCAGCCGGCTGTTCCCGATCTTCGCGATTGCCTCTCTCGCCGCCCCGTTCTTCCTCGGCTGGACGATCACGGGCGCGCTCAGCGGCGCGTTCACCGCGTTCTTGTGGGCCGGACTCGCGCGCATGATGCTGTTGCACCACGTCACGTGGAGCGTCAACTCCATCTGCCACATGTTCGGGAGCAAGCCGGCAACGCAGAAGGACGCGAGCACCAACTTCGCGCCGCTCGGCATCATCTCGTTCGGCGAGGCGTGGCACAACTTCCACCACGCGTTCCCGCGTTCCGCGCGCCACGGCGCGCTCGCGCACCAGATCGATCCCGGCGCCGTCTTGATCCGCGCGTTCGAACGGGCCGGATGGGCCACCGACGTCCGCTGGCCGACCGCGGCCCAGCTCGCGATCTGTCGGTCAGACTAAGGAATGTGCTTCTCTCCCGACGCCGACGCGGTCGTCGGGGGAATGGTCGTGGTCATCGGTGTCGACGCGCTCCGCCACGTAAGGGAGCCGAAGCAGGTCCTGCTCGCGTCGCTTCCACTCCTGTTCGGGTTGCATCAGATCGACGAAGCGTTCGTGTGGTGGGGTCTACAGGGCCGGATCTCGGAATCGATCGGGCGGGTCGGCACCTGGATCTACCTGCTCTTCGCGCTCGCCGCGCTTCCGGTCTTGGTACCGCTGGCTGTTCTCGCGATCGAGCGTTCGTCGGCGCGGCGGCGCGTCATCGCCGTGTTCTCGGCTCTCGGGATCGGTGTCGGCGTGGCGCTCGGCGTCTCCATGTTCCAGGGATCGGTCAACGCCGCGATCGACGGCCGCCACATCGCGTACGACGTCAGCGCGTTGCATCAGGGCGGTCAGGTCACCGCGCTGTACGTGCTCGCGGCGTGTGGCGCGCTCATTCTCTGTAGCTATCGCGACATCGCCGCGCTCGGTCTTCTCAATCTCGTGGCGGTGCCGGTGCTCATGTGGTTGACGGTCAGCGGCTTCATCTCGTTGTGGTGTTTCTGGGCCGCGATCGTCAGCGTCGTGATCGACTACCACTTGCGACACCGGGCGGACACGTTGCCGCGGCGCGTGCAGCGATCGCGCGCGCCGGACGTGTCGCACGTAACGTGAGCGCATGCGCGTTCTCGTGGTCGGAGCCGGTGGCGTCGGAACCGCGATCGCGCGGGCCGCTGCGGAATCCGAAGTTCTCGAGCACCTAGCCGTCGCGGATGTCGACCTCGCGCGCGCCACGAACGCGGTCGAGCGGGCGGCCGATGCGAGATTCGTAGCGCGCGAGCTCGACGCGTCGAATGCGGCTGCCATCACGGAGCTCGCCCGCCACGAATACGCCGACGTGGTCGTCAACGCATGCGATCCGCGGCTCAATCCTGCGATATTCGCAGCGGCATTCGACGCGGGCTGCCACTACGTCGACATGGCGATGACACTTTCGCAGCCGCATCCCGAGCGTCCGTACGAGGAACCGGGCGTCATGCTGGGCGCGGCGCAGTTCGGCGCATCGGCGCGCTGGGAGGAGCGGGGCCTGCTGGCGCTGGTCGGGATGGGCGTCGAACCGGGACTGTCTGACGTGTTCGCCCGCTACGCGGCCGACCATCTCTTCTCGGAGATCGACGAAGTGGGCGTGCGGGACGGGAGCGATCTCGTCGTCGACGGCTACGACTTCGCACCGACGTTTTCGGTCTGGACGACGATCGAGGAGTGCCTGAACCCGCCGATCGTGTGGGAGCGCGAACGCGGGTTCTTCACCACCGAACCATTCTCGGAGCCGGAGACCTTCGTCTTCCCCGAAGGGATCGGGCCGATCGAGTGCGTGAACGTGGAGCACGAAGAGGTGCTGTTGATCCCGCGCGCAGTCACGTGTCGGCGGGTGACGTTCAAGTACGGGCTCGGCGACGAGTTCATCGACGTGTTGCGCACGCTCGCAAAGACGGGGTTGGCGTCGACGCAACCGGTGCGCGTGCGGGGAGTGGAGGTGACGCCGCGCGACGTCGTCGCGGCCGTTCTCCCCGATCCCGCGCGGCTGGGTGATCGCATGCACGGTCGCACCTGCGCCGGAACGTGGGTGACCGGTACCGGCGTCGACGGCCGGCCGCGCGAGGTGTACCTCTACCACCTCTCCGACAATGCGGAAACGATGGCGAAGCACCACGCGCAAGCCGTCGTCTGGCAGACCGCGATCAATCCGGTCGTCGCGCTCGAGCTCCTTGCCGGCGGCGTGTGGCAGGGGACCGGGGTCCTCGGCCCGGAATCGTTCGATGCCGTGCCCTTCCTCGACCGCCTACGAGCCCGCGGCGAGGAATGGCGCATCGACGACCGCCCGACTTAGCGCGCGAGATCTCGCTGGAGTTTCGTGACGAACCGCGCCAGATGCGGGTCGAGGCTCGCCGGCGGCGCGGCGTGTATCTCGGCGAAGGTCCACCAACGGATACTGCGGAACTCGCCGTGGTCGGGCTCGAACCGGTCCGCGGTCGACGCGCCGACCGCGTACCACAGACTCACGTCGACGTGTCCGGCGTCGGCGCCGACGGTCGTCGTCTGCGTGATGAAGAGTGGATTGCTGCTCAGGCCCGCGACGAGTTGGGCCGCTGCGCCGAGCTCTTCGACGAGCTCCCGCGCGACGGTGTCGTGTGGGTCCTCGTCGGGCTCGACGTGCCCGCCCGCGGGCAGCCACAGTCCCGCGTTGATGTGGTCGACAAGCAGGATGCGGTCGGCGGTGACGTCGACGACCGCGAAGTACGCGACCAGATGTTTGGGCGGAACGTCGGGCTTGCGCGTGCGATATATCTCGGCGGCGCTGCGTACCCATGCAATGGAGTTCGCGCGGTGCTCGGCCTCGAGTTCGTCCAGGGGCGCGATGTCCCGGAACATGGCTTCGAGTGCCGAGCGTCGCGCCCGGTTATTGGTCATGTCGTGAAGCATCTCATACGGCGACGACGACCAGATTTCCCTTGTTTTGTAAGGGTTTTCTGGTACGATACGAACAGATGTTCGGGTTCATGGACGAGATCAAACGAGCACGGGAAGCGCTCGACGCGCAGACCGCGGCGTGGGTCGCGAAGGTCGGTGCGTACGACCGTTCCGAACACTGGCGCGCCGACGGCTACGGGAGTGTCGAAGCCGCGATCGCCGATGCGTGTCGGATAGATCGCGGTGTCGTCCACGCGGATGTGAAGCTGGCCCGCAAACTCGAGCAGCTCCCACTCGTGGCCGAAGCGTTCGCGGAGGGTGCGATCTCGCAGCGGCACGCGTCGGTGATCGCGACCGCGGCGACGCCGGCGCGGATGGCGGAGTTCACGAACCTTGAACGCGAGTTCGTCGACGCCGCGCGCAAGTGCCCGCCCAAAGAGTTGGCGGGGATCGTGCGGTATGTGACCGACGCGCTCGACGGTGACGGCGGCGCGGACGCCGAAGACCGGATCTACCAGCGGCGCCGCTACCACCAGTCCTCCACCCTCGACGGCATGCTCGCCACCGACGGGCTGTTCGACCCCGAATCGGCCGGGTTCGCCGAGAGCGCGTTACGGATCGCGCGCGATCGCGACGAGCGCGACGCCGAGACCCGCACGACGAAACAGCGCAACGCGGATGCGTTCACGATGATCATGCGCCAATGGCTCGAACTCACCGACGCCGACACCCCCGACCACGTCCGCCGCCACGCCGTCATCGTCGTCGACCTGGCCGAGACGCCCGGCGTCGGCCCGGAGCTCATCGCGCACGCCCGCGCCGAACGTCGCCGCATCGGGCACCTCTCCGAAGCGACCCTGGAACGCATCGCGTGTGACGGGCACCTGAGCCGGGTGATCATGTTCGGCACATCCGAGGTCCTCGACGTCGGCCGCACCG
>JAODBI010000288.1 GCA_025463875.1 Actinomycetes bacterium | reverse complement strand
GGCCCGTGAACTCGACGCAGTCGTCGACGCCCAGTTCCTTCGCCAGTAACCGCAAGTCGTCGAATTCGTCGCCGAAGCCGAGCATGGCGAAGTGGACGTCGTCGCGGCCGGACCCGTGCACCGCCTGCGCGACCCGGACGATGAGGTCGACGCCGTCCTGCGGCCCCATGATCCCCAGGTAGCAGCAGAGATACCGGCGGCCGCGGCGCAGGTCGTCGTCGGGTTCACCCCGTACGAAGCGGTCGGCGATCGGGCCGTTGCGGACGATGGTGACCTCGTCGGCCGCGAGATGCCCGCGGGCCCGGGCGATCTCGCAGTACAACGCGTTGGTGACGATGACGTGGTGCGCGGTGGCGTACGACGCGCGCTCGAGCAGCTTCAGGCCGCGGGCCAGCGCCGGGTTCGGCTTCTCGAACCGGGCTTCGTAGACCTCGGGACACAGGTCGTGCTGATCGAACACGAACCGGACGCCGAGCGGTCGGAAGAACAACGACAGCGCCCAGAAGGTGTCGGGCGGGTTGCACGCCTGGATGACGTCGAATCCGCTCCGCACATAGATCTTCGCCGCCAGCCAGAGCGACACGACCCAGCAGTAGGTGAACTCCCAGAGGAAGCTCACGATGCCGTGCGTGGCGGGTGCGGGACGGTAGCGGTGGATGCGGATGCCTTCGAGGACCTCGAACCGCGAGTCGTCCGGACCACGCGGGCAGATGACGGAGACGCCGTACCCCGCGTCGCGGAGGGCCAGCGACTCGAGCCAGACGCGCCGGTCGAGCGGCACCGGCAGGTTCTGCACGATGATGACAACCCGCGGGTCGCGGCCTCGACGATTGTGGCGACGGAACATCAGGCGACGGTCTCCGGAGTCGGGGGGAACTCAAAATGATAGGGGCTGCCAGGGTCGCCCTCGGACGAGCTCGGGGCTGTGCTCTAACGTCCAGGCATGGCCGACGATCCCGTAACCGAGCACGTGCACGACGCGAACTGCGACCTGTGCGAAGCGGCGCGCATCACGCCGTGGTTTCACGAAGACGACATCTGTTGGATCGCGGAATGCGAGATCTGTGCGGTACCGATGGTCGTCTGGCGCAGCCACGGGGTGGAACCGCCGTCCGAGGAGCTCGCGCACATGCACGACAGGCTTGCGAAGGTGGTCGCGGAGAACTTCACGTTCGAGCACTATGTCGACGACAACATGCGCAACATCCCGGATCACTATCACGCCCATGCCCGGCCCCAGGGTGGGTTCTTCGGTCACGGTCTCAAGCGTCGTGGAGACCAGTAGGGCGTGACGGAGTACGTCCTCACGATCGATCTCGGCACCTCCGGACCGAAGGTCGCGCTCTTCACCTTCGACGGGGCCTTCGTCGACGGCGACTTCACACCGGTCGACCTGAACGTGCTGCCCGACGGCGGCGTGGAGCAGTCGCCGGCCGCGTGGTGGAGCGGCGTCGTGAGCACGTCCCGGCGACTGATGGCGCGCGCCACGATCCGACCCGACGAGGTCGTCGCGGTCGCGGTCACGTCTCAGTGGTCGGGCACCGTGCCGATCGCCCGCGACGGGACGGTGCTGCACGACGCGATCATCTGGATGGACGCGCGCGGCGCGGACGAGACGCGCCGGGTCGTCGGTGGCGCGGTTCGCCTGCAGGGATACGAGCCGCGCAAGCTGCGCACCTGGATCAGGCGCACCGGTGGGGCGCCCGCGCTCTCGGGCAAGGACTCGATCTCGCACATCCACTGGTTGCAACGGGAGCGACCCGAGGTTGCACGCGCAACCTGGAAGTACCTCGAGCCGAAGGACTGGTTGAACTATGAGCTGACCGGACGGTGCACGGCCACGCACGACTCCATCGTGCTGCACTGGGTCACCGACAACCGTGACGCGGCGCGGGTCGACTACGACCCCGATCTGCTGCGACTCGCAGAGCTGAATCGGGCGCAGCTGCCCGACCTCGTGGCCGCCACCTCCGTGGTCGGCCCGCTCACCGAGAAGGCCGCGCAGGAGCTCGGGCTGCCGCCGGGCATCGCCGTCGTCGGCGGGACTCCGGACCTCCAGTCGGCGGCGATCGGCTCGGGCGCGGTTCGCGACTTCGAGGGCCACCTCTACGTCGGGACTTCGTCGTGGCTCACCTGCCACGTCCCGTTCAAGAAGACCGACCTCTTCCACGGCATCGCGGCGCTCCCGTCGCCGTTGCCGGGCAAGTACTACGTCGCCGACGAGCAGGAGGTCGCGGGGGGTTGCCTGGAGTGGCTCAAGGAGCATGCGCTCGAGACAAGTGACGATCTCCGTCGCCTCGACGCGCTCGCCGGTTCCGTCGCGGCCGGAAGCAACGGGGTCATCTTCACGCCGTGGCTGAACGGCGAACGCACGCCGGTCGACGACCACACGCTCCGGGCGGGTTGGAACAATCTGTCCCTTGCGACGACGCGCGCGGAGCTCGTGCGTTCGGTGCTCGAGGGTGTCGCGTACAACAGCCGATGGTTGTTGGCGACGGTCGAGAAGTTCGTCGACCGCCCGTTTCCGTGGCTGCACTTCATCGGGGGTGGCGCGCAGTCGGAGCTGTGGTGTCAGATCATGGCCGACGTGCTCGGCCGGGAGATCCGCCAGGTGGAGCATCCGATTCGCGCCAACGCCCGCGGCGCCGCGCTCCTTGCCGGCATCGCGCTCGGCCGGATCGGAGTCGACGACCTGGCGCGTCACGTCCGCATCCTCGAGACGTTCGCGCCCGATCCCGCGCACCGCGCGCTCTACGACGACCGCTACGCGGAGTTCCGCGTGCTGCACAAGCAAACGAGCCGGAGGACGAAGCGTCATGCCCGTCACACAATCTGAACACCTGCGGCCCGAACGCCTGCGAGACGACTCGTTCCCGATGCGGCGGTGGGGTCTCGCCGAGGATGGCGAGCTCGACCGCGTCGTCATCGTGTCGCCGCACCTCGACGACGCGGTGCTGAGCTGCGGACGGTTCATGGCCGCGCACCCGGGGGTCACCGTCGTGACGGTCTTCGCGGGCAACCCCGAGAAGTATCCGGTGCCACAGCGAACCTGGGACGTGCAGAGCGGCTTCGGTCCCGACGACGACGTCATGGAGGCGCGCCGCCACGAAGATCGGGCCGCGCTCGCGGTGCTCGACGCCACACCGCTTCATCTCGAATACGTCGAGCACTCCTATCTCCCGGGTGACAAGCCCGTGGCGCCCGAACTGCTCGTCGACGGCATCGTCGCGGCGTTGAGCTCGGTGACTCCGACGCTCGTGATCGCGCCGTTCGGCCTCGCGAATCCCGACCACGACGTGACCCACCGCGCGTGCATGCTGGCGCGTGACCGCATGCCGGCCACGATCTCGTGGTGGTGCTACGAGGACAACGGATACAAACACATCCCGGGCATGCTGGCGTGGCGCGTGTCGTCGCTGTTCCGCCGCAAGCTGTGGCCCACCCCCGTGTGCCCTGTGGTCGACCACGCCGGCGACCGCAAGGCCGCTGCGGTCGAGTGCTACCCGTCGCAGCTGTTCGCGCTCGAGGACGACTGGCAGATCCGCACCAAGCTCGACGCCCCCGCCCCCGAGCAGCTCTGGCGTCTCGCGCCCCCACCCCAAGGATGGGAAGGCATAGCCACCACCGACTGACCCAAACCCTGCCAACAGTGGGCAGGAAAACGTGCGCCACGCGCCGGAAATCCTGCCAACAGTGGGCAGGAAAACGTGCGCGGGTGTGGGCGTCAGGCGACGAGGACGGACGTGGATTCCGTCGCGCGTCCGAGCACGGGCGCGTCGCCGAACGCGGCGACCACTCCGTCGCGCGCGGCCATCCAGTAGCCCTTCCCGGTGCCCGACGCGGCGAATCCGCACACAGCGGCGCTCGTGGGAACGGTCGCGCCGTGGAACTTCGCGTCGCCGTAGTTGAAAATCCCGCCGTCGCTGGCGCAGAGCCAGTAGCCCTTGCCCGACGGCGTGGATGCCATGGCGACGATCGGTTTGTTGAGCCGGATGTTGCCCGTCGATCCGTAGAAGCGCGCGTCGCCGTAGGCGAAAATCCCGCCGTCGCTGGCGCAGAGCCAGTAGCCCTTGCCGGATGGTGTCGAGGCCATGGCGACGATCGGTTTATTGAGCCGGATGTTGCCCGTCGATCCGTAGAAGCGCGCGTCGCCGTAGGCGAAGATCCCGCCGTCACTTGCGCACAGCCAGTACCCGCGGGCCTTCGGCGTCGAGGCCATCGCGACGATCGGTTTGTTGAGCCGGACAGCTCCCGTCGATCCGAAGAAGCGCGCGTCGCCGAAGCTGAAGATCCCGCCGTCCGAACCCGCGAGCCAGAGACCCTTGTGCGACGGCGTCCGGGCACCGGCGACGATCGGAAGCGCGACGCGCGCCAACGAGCCGAACTTGATCGCCGTTCCGAACCCGTGGATGTGGCCGTCCGGACCCGCGAGCCAGTACCCGGTCGTGGCCGGCGGCCGGGGCGTCTTGACGATAGGAGGAGGAAGCCCCGGTCCGGACTTGAAGAGCCCCAGCGGCGAGTACGCCTTGCCGAGAACTGCGTGGTCGTCGACGCCGAGCCATGTCTTCAGGATCGGCGCGTACATCTGATGGAAGTCGACGCTCGGTACGAAGTTTCCGTCGTTGTCGAGATTGACGAGGCTCGGCTGCGCGCCGTGCAGGCCGCCCTTGACGTGATCGCCGATGACGAAGTGCGGCGCGGCTGTTCCGTGGTCGG
>JAODBI010000258.1 GCA_025463875.1 Actinomycetes bacterium | reverse complement strand
CAGGCGCGCGGCGCGCAGGACATCGTGCTGTTCTTCGCGACGCGGCGCGCGGAGCTCGAGCGTCGCTTCGACAGCCTGGCGCGCACCGTCGCGCCCGCGGGTGGATTGTGGATCGCGTGGCCGAAGCGCACCGCGTGTGTCGCGACCGATCTGCGCGAAGGCGTCGTGCGCGAACTCGGGCTCGCGCACGGGCTCGTCGACAACAAGGTGTGCGCGGTCGATGACACATGGTCGGGTCTGCGGTTCGTATTCCGCCTCACCGACCGTCCCGCGCGCAACGGCAAGGCGCGCTGACGCGCCGGACCACTGGCGAGTCGAGTAACCGACTAGCTCGCGCGAATCAGCGGCATGTCGGCTTCGTACTCGCCCCCGGCCCACCGCACGGTCGCGTCGGGCACGAGCTTGCGCACGAGACCGAGCGCGGCCCGGTTGTCCGGAAGCATGGTCGCGACGAACGTGTCGTAGCCCCGCGCGGCGGCCAGCATCGCCAGCCGGCCGGCCATGCGTTTCCCGAGGCCCCGGTGCTGCCAGGCGTCCTCGACCGTCATCGCGACCTCGGCCTGGCGGCTGTCCGGCCGGCCGTCGTAGCGGGCCACGGCCACGATCTCGTCGCCGTCGAGCGCCACCAGCGCGTCCCGGCGGCCGTGGTCGACGTCGGCCAGCCGAAGCAGCGCGGCGCGGGGCGGCCGCGTGATCGGGGAGAAGAACCGGAAGTGGATGCTCTCGGGTGACAGCCGCCCGAAGAGGCGCGCGAGTCGCTCGACGTCGGCGATCGAGATCGTGCGGATGGTCAGCACGGTGTCGTCGACACGCATCGTGTCGACGACGACGCTCGTCCCGAAGTCGTGATTCATCGCGTTCTCCTCTGGATCAGGCAGGTCGACTTCGCGTGCGCGTACAGCGTGCCCGCGTCGTCGTAGACGCGTGCCTCGGTTGTGATCACGCGACCACCACCGTGCACGACGCGACCTTCGGCGTGGACGCGTCCCGTCGACTGCGTGATGGCGCGCACGAAGTTCGTGCTCAGCTCGAGCGTGGTGAAACCGGCGTCGGCGGGAAGCGTCGACGACACTGCACAACCCATCGCAGTGTCGACCAGTGTCGCAACGATGCCGCCGTGCATCGTGCCCATCGGATTCTCGTGCCGCTCGTCGGCGACGACGGAGAAGACCGTGCGGCCTCGCTCCAACTCGTCGAGCGAGAGGCCGAGCAGCGCGACCGCGGGCGGGGCCGACGCGTCGTCGCACTTCATCGCCGCGAGCTTCTCGTAGCCGTCGAGCCCGCGGAGGCGGAAACGCACGCGCCCCGGATCGGTCCACGTGACCGTGCGGGAGCGCACACCTTCGACGCGGGCCGACTCGGTGCCGCCGGGCGTCGCCGCGGTCGTTGCCGTCTTCGTTGCGGTGGTCATCGGTGGCCGTCCTTCACGCGAAGGGACTCGGCGTGCGCGACGAGATGGTCGACGACGCGGTCCATGTGTGCGGGATCGTCGTAGAGGCGCGCGAGCATCAACGCTCCCTCGAGGGAAGCGGTGATCGTCGACGCGAGGGCGTACGGGTCGACGTCGGCGACGAGCGTGCCGTCGGCCTTGCCGTCCTTCACGATGCGGCCGACCAGGCGATGCCAGAGGGTCATCGACGCCCGGGCCCGGTCGCGGAGCTCGGAGTTGGTGTCGTCGGCTTCGATCGCGGTGTTCATCATCGGGCAGCCGCCGTCGATCGACGGCCGGCGGGCGTTGCGGGCGAACGCCTGGATCATGCGGGTCAGGCGCTCGACGGCGTCGGTGGAGCCGTCCTGGGAACGGGCGAGGCTCTCGGTGACGCGGCTCATGGCGTAGTCGTAGGCCTCGAGCGCAAGTTGCTCCTTGGAGCCGAAATGGTTGTAGATCCCGCCCTTTTCGAGGCCGGTGGCGCCGATGAGGTCGCGCAGCGACGCGCCGGCGTAGCCCTGGCGATTGAACACGGGAGCTGCAAGCTCGACGATGCGCTGGCGGGTGCGCTCGCCCTTGGTGCTTGTCGTGCGGACCATCTGGGCTCCAGAGAGAATGAAAGAAAACCGACCGGTCGGTCTGATTGTGGGCGCACCTCGCAATCAAGTCAAGCTCCGAAGTCCAGGTCGGCGTCCGGGCCGCGCCGGATCCGGACTCGGTGCCCGGGACTCACCACGGGTACGTCGTCCGGGAGCCGACGGCTCTCGGCGCACGGGTACTTTTCGGGGGATGTGCGGCCGCTACGTCTCGGTGTCCTCGCCCACGATCCTGGCCGAGCGCTTCCACGTCGACGAGGTCCGGGCGGAGAAGACCGATCGCGACTCCCCCGAGCTCAACTATCCCGAGCCCAACTACAACGTGACGCCCCGGGCCGAGGTGCCCGTGGTCGCCGAGAGCAGGGGTCAGCGGGTGCTCGACGTCGTGCGCTGGGGTCTCGTCCCGTCGTGGGCGAAGAGCCTCGCGACGGGCGACAAGATGATCAACGCCCGGGCCGAGACGCTGCTCACGAGCAACGCGTATAAGCGACCGTTCGCACGACACCGTTGCATCGTCCCCGCCGACGGCTTCTACGAGTGGCAGACGATCGAAGGGCAGAAGCAGCGTCAGCCGTGGTTCATCAAACGCCGCGACGGCGAGCCGATCGCGTTCGCCGGCCTCTGGTCGATCTGGCACGACAAGAAGCTCGGCGACGACGCGCCGCGCATCCGGTCGTGCACGATCATCACGACCGACCCGAACGAGCTGATGAGCTCGATCCACAACCGGATGCCCGTGATCCTGCCCGAGTCGGAATGGGACACGTGGCTCGACGCAGACAACCACGACGTCGAGGCACTCGGGAAGTTGCTCGTTCCGTTGGCCGCCGACGAGCTGGAGGCGTGGCCGGTTGCGACGCTCGTCAACAAGCCGGTCAACAACGGCCCCGAACTCATCGAATCGCGGCGATAGCTTTCCCGCTGATGAACACGCCGACGGACACGGGTTCGTGAACCACGACGAGTACGTCGCCGCCATTCGGCGCGACGGCGCCGTCCTCGCGGACGCGGCGCGGCGAGCCGGTATCGATGCACGTGTGCCCTCCTGCCCGCTGTGGTCGGTCTCCGATCTGCTCGGGCACATCGGCCGGATCCATCGGTGGGTCGCGCAGATCACGGTCGACAGTGCGACCGACCGCGGCGCGCACTGGTCGGAGGCGGAACCGCCGCCGGACGACGAACGGATCGACTGGTTCGCGGCCGGCGTGCCGATCCTCGCCGACGCGCTCGCCAACGCGGGTCCGGATCTCAGCCTGTGGTCGTGGACACCCGACGAAACAAGCGGTTTCTGGGCGCGCCGCCAGGCGAACGAGACCGCGATGCACTGCTTCGACGCGCAACTCGCGGCGGGTGAGACCACACCGATCGAACGTGTGCTCGCCGTCGACGGGATCAACGAGCTGTTCGACCTCATTCCCTACTGGCCGCTTGCCGATCGTGTGCGCGGCGCGGGGGAGACGCTGCACTTCCATTGCACCGACGGTGAGGGCGAGTGGCTCGCGCGGTTGAGCAGCGAAGGACTTGTCGTCACCCGTGAGCACGCGAAAGGCGATGTCGCGGCGCGCGGCAGCGCGTCGGACCTCCTGCTGTTTCTCTACGGCCGCGCCGAGGCCGACCGGCTCGACGTGTTCGGCGACGCGGCCTTGCTCGCGCGCTGGCGCGAGCTCGTCACCTGGTAGTCGCTACTGCGCTACTGATCGAGCGCGACGGCCGTGCGGAGAACGTCGATGACGTGCTCGCGGCGAATCGCGAGGGCCTCGGGTGACAACGGGTCGGTTTCGAGGAGTCCGGTCATCAGCTGGCCGTCGGACAGGTACGAGAGCACGGCGCCGTAGCCGGTCAGCAGCAGCTGCCGCGCGTCATACCGACGCAAGCGGCCCGCGTCCATCTCCCGTTCGAGGAAGTCGGCGCCCCGGTCGAACAGCGGTTTGAGGAGCACGCTGAGCTCGTCGCGCAGGATGGGGCCGCCCTCGAGCGCTTCCCAGCGGACGAGCCGCACGAACTCGGGATGGTCCTCGAAGAACGTGAACGCGGCACGCAGCATCCGCTCGACCTGCGGCCAACCCTGGCGCGGGCCTTCGATCGCCTGTTCGACGAGACCGGTCCAGTCGGCGAAGGAATCGAAGAGCACGGCCCGGTAGAGGGCTTCCTTCGACGGGAAGTGGTGGAGCAGGCTCGGGCGGCGGATGCCGACCTCGTCGGCGATGTCGTTGAGACTCGTGCCCGCGAAGCCGTGGTCACCGAACCGCCGGAGTGCCACCGCGAGGATCAGTTCCTTGGTTGACGATCCGGTACCTGCAAGGAGCGCCACTACGTCAGTCTACCGACATGCGTCTACCGACCGGTCGGTAGTACGATTTTCGGGTGCCGCTCTCCAACGTGATCGCAGCGTTCGTCGCCGCGTTCCTCATCACGCAGGTTGCGATCTTCGTGACCACTGTCTACCTCCACCGGGCCCTCTCGCATCGTGCCCTGACGGTGAGCGGAACCGCAGCGGTTCCGTTCCGGGTCGTCATCTGGATGACGACGGGCATGCGCCCGCGCGAGTGGGTCGCGGTGCACCGCAAGCACCACGCCGCGACCGACACGCCCGACGACCCCCACAGCCCGATGCAGGTCGGTTTCTGGCGGGTGCAGCTCGGCAACGTCGGCCTCTACAAGCGGGTCGCCGCCGACGAGGCGAACACCAACAAGTACGCGCGTGACATTCGCCCCGATGCTCTCGACAAGCTCGCCCTCGACTACTCGCTGCTGGGTCTCGGCCTCGGTGTCGCGATGCTGGTGGTCACGATGTGGGCGCTCGGGTTCGGTCTGCTCACCGGGTTGCTCGCGGCCGGTTTGCACGCCGTCTTCTACGTGATGCTGTCGGGTGCGATCAACGCGATTGGGCACACCAAGGGCACGCAGCCCTACGAGAACTCGGCGACGAATCTGCAAGCACTCGCGTTCATCACGGCGGGCGAGGGTCTGCACAACAATCACCACGCCGCGCCCACCTCCGCGCGTTTCGCGCTGAACCAGGCCGAGATCGATCCCGGTTGGTGGTTGGTTCGCGTCCTCGTGAGACTGCACCTCGCGCAGGTGCGGCACGAAGACGTGCACCTCAAGTCTGCGGCGTAGCACCCGGTCGATTGCGAACGTCGGCGACCGTCGTCAGTTCGCGTCGTCAGTTCGCGTCGTCGGGAAGGTCGTTCGCGGCGACGAGGCACGTGATCGGCGGCATCGCTCGTCTTCGTTCCGCGTCGAGCTGGTCACGATGACCGACATGCCCAGGAGTGAGCCGCCGCAGGCTTCGACCTCATACTTAGGTCCCGGGAACAGCGCATCGCGTTTGCGCATCGCGACGAAGCCCGCGCCGAGTGCAATCGCGACGGGCCCGCCGAGGAGGAACCCGCGCGATTCGATGCCGCAGACCTTCGTCACGTCGCGTCCGCGCCATGGCTCCGCGAGGCCGGCGACGATCGCCGCGAACGCGTCGGCATCGTTGAACACGCGCCAGACATCCGCGTGTCCATCGTGCCAACCGAGTCGACCGAGAAAGGCGTTCCTCGCGTCCTGGACGATCGACTCCACGCCGGCATTGTCGCTCATGAGCGAGCTCGACCCGGTCTGCCCGGACTTCCACGACCTCGAGACCAACCGGGGCTGGGCGCCCGTCGAAGGCGCGGGCCGCCGCGCACTCGTGCCGCCCGACGACCGGCGGCACCGCGCGCCAAACCACCGCCATGACAGGATTGGGCATGGCCATTCCGCAGCGCTACGGCATCACGTTCCCCTTCGACGGCATTCCCCTGCTGGAGCAGCGCAATCTGGTGCGCGAGCTGGTCGACCTCGGGTACACCGATCTCTGGTCGGCGGAGTCGGGCGGCTACGACGCGTTCATCCCGCTTGCGGTTGCCGCGCAATGGGCGCCCGAGCTGCGACTGGGAACTGCCATCGTGCCGGCGTACACGCGCGGTGCCCACACGCTCGCCTCGACGGTGGCATCGATGTGTCAGGCCGCGCCCGGGAGATTCGCGCTCGGCATCGGCACGTCGTCCGATGTCATCGTCGAGCGGTGGAACGGCCTGACGTTCGACAAGCCCTACCAGCGCGTGCGCGACACCATCCGGTTCCTGCGAGCAGCGCTGACGGGTGAGAAGGTCGACGAGCAGTACGAGACGTTCAACGTGCGTGGTTTCCGCCTCGGGATCAAGGTCCCGGAACAACCGCCGATCCTTGTCGCCGCGCTGCGCGAGGGGATGCTTCGGCTCGCCGGACGCGAAGGCGACGGCGCGATCATCAACTGGCTGTCGGCCGACGACGTGAAGACGGTTGTACCGCACGTCGGTGCCGACAAGGAGATCGCGGCGCGCATCTTCGTGTTCCCGGTCGATGATGCCGGGCTCGCGCGCTCGGTCGGAAAGCGCGCGATCGCTTCGTATCTGACCGTACCCGTGTACGCCGCCTTCCACGAATGGCTCGGACGGGGTGACGAGTTGCAGGATCTCTGGCGGTTGTGGAAGGAAGGAGATCGCAAAGCGGCGGCCGACTCCATCCCCGACTCGGTCGTCGACGACCTCCTCGTGTGGGGTTCGCCCGAGAAGTGCAAGGAGCACATCGCCCGGTACATGGAGAACGGCGTGACCACACCGGCGCCCGCACTCTTCTGCGGTCCTGATCAACTCCGCGACGTCATTCGGGCGCTTGCACGGTAGCTCTCCGCGTGTTCAACGCGACGTGACGTCGCCTTCCAACTCGGTCAAAGGCTCGTCTTGATCGTCGCGCCAGGCGCGCACGATTGCCGACTGGCTTGCGGTGCCGAGCAACGTGCCGTCCTCGGCCCAGAGGTGTACGAGACCGTGACCGAAGCCGTCGGCGACCGCGTGCACGCGCACGTCGGCGAGCACCCACTCGGTCGGGACGCGGTGTGCGACGCGCAACGTGTTGTCGAGGCTGTTGCCGCCCGCCCGTTTGCCGAGGGCCTGGCCGATGCCGAACGGTACGAAGTCTCCGATGATTGCGAGCGCGGCCGCGGACATCTCGAGGAGCTCCGGTAGGCGAATCCACAGCGCCGCGTTTCCGGAGCCGGGCGGACCCGGGAATTCCCACGGCGCGCGCCCGATCGCGAGCTTGGCGTCGAGACGGCTGCTGATCGTGCCCGCGTGCCGATCCATCAACGGTCGGGGCGGACAGTCGAGGGGAGGCGGGACGTCGGGTCGCACGGCCCACTGTCCCTCGAGAGAAAGCGGACGCCGGCCGAGCGCGCCGAGCACCGTCAGAATTTCGGTGTCGCCGACGCGTGCGATCACGCGCGCCTGGGAGATCTGGTGGCCGCGCACGACCTCGGTCACGTCGAGTTCCAGCATGGCGGGCGGTCGCGCGAACGACAGATACTGCGCGGTCGCCCAGATGCACGGGCGTCCGGTCAGCTCCTCCATCACTTCGATGCACGCGCCGAGCCCACATCCGCCGAAGAGCGCGCCCGTGCCCGATGTGAGCGCGCGCACGACTTCCATGCGCCAGCGGTTCTGCTCACCGGCGACGCGTTCCAACCCGAAGAAGGTGCGAGCGTCCACCTAGTACCCGAGCTTCCGGCCGAACTTCATCATCTACGGGGCGCGTTCCGTTCGACCAGACCCGCGTGCATGGTCAGCTTCATGCCCGTCAGCGTCCGTTCGGTGTGCTGCATGCGCCAGGCAAGCATGCGCTGCGCGTACGCGAGCACCGTCGCCGCGTATTCAGGGTCGTCGGCCACGTTGCGGATCTGCGCGGGATCGGCGTCGATGTCGAAGAAGATCGACGGCAGGGCGGGATAGCCGGAGAACTGCACGTACTTCCCGTGGTCGTCGCGCAGCACGGCCAGCGCGCACTCTTCCAACGTGAGGCCGAACGCCGACTCGAGCAACGGGCTGTCGGGGTCGCGGAAGTCGAACTCGAAATGCGTCTCCCGCCGCCAGGTGTCGGGCGTCTCGCCCCGCAGCCACGGCGTGAGCGGACGCCCGTCGCATTGCAACGGCACCTCGGCGCCGAGGAGCTCACAGATCGTCGGCAGCACGTCGACATGCTCGGTGAACGACGCCACCACGCCGCCGGCGGTGACTCCCGGACCGCGCACGATCAACGGCACGTTGTACGACTGGTCGAACCACCCGAGCTTGTGGAGCATGTAGTGGTCGCCGAGGTTCTCGCCGTGATCGCTCGTGAAGATCACGATCGTCCGCTCCGCCTGCCCCGACGACTCGAGCCAGTCGAGCAACATCCCGATGTGGTCGTCGACCTCGGCGAGCATCCCGTAGTACGTGGCCTGCAGCTCGCGCTGTTCCTGTTCGTCGTCCGGTGACTTCAGGAACGGATGGTCGATCATCACGCCGAGCAGCGGATGCTGCCCGCCCTCCTCGCCGCGTGTCGCGGCGCGCACCGGCGCGGGCACCCAGGCCGGATCGAACATCGTGTCGTACGGCGCGGGTGCGAGGAACGGCGGGTGCGGGCGTAGGAACGACAGGTGGGCGAACCAGCCGCCGGTCGCGCCGCCACCGACCCGGCCACCGCCTCCACCCGCCCCGGAGCGTCCGTCGACCCACGCCATCAGCCGCTCGGTGAGGAAGCGGGTTTGCGAGTGCGCGGCGTCGTACCGGGTCCGCCAGGGCGCGTCGGGCGCGCCGCAGTCGACGAACGGCCGCCACTTCTCGGGCACGTCGACTCCGTCGGCCCGCATCCAGTCGAGCCACGCCACCGGTTCGCTCTCGGGAAGGTGGCACACCGGGTCGAAGCCCGGGAGCACGCCTTCGTAGCGCGTGAGCCGCTCGTCGCCGGGCGGGACCGTGCGGGGGTCGACGCTCGTGTCGGTGTAGCCGAACAGGGCCGGTTCGTAGCCGAGGCGGCGGGCCACGAGCGCCACATTGTCGTGGCGGGCGTCGAGCGGTGTGCCGTTCAGCACCGACCGGTGGTTCATCAGGTACATGCCCGTGTAAAGGGCGGCCCGGCTCGGCCCGCAGGGCGCAGCCTGGGCGAAATGGCGCCGGAAGGAGACGCCGGCGGCGGCCAGCGCGTCGAGGTGGGGCGTCCGGACCACGGGGTGCGCGGCCGCGCTCAGGCAGTCGCCCCGCCACTGGTCGGCGGTGATGAACAGGACGTTTACGTCAGGTGCCAAGGAATGCCGACCGTGGGAATCGTGAATCGTCTTGCGTCGTTACACCCGGCACTATGTCAGACACCAAGACTCAACTCCTGCCCCTGTTGCCCCTCACTCAAGGCGTCGTGCTGCCGCAGATGGTGGTCACGATCGCGCTCGAGACGGACGAGGCGAAGCGGGCGGGCGCGGCGGCCGCCGATGCCGGCGACCGGATCGTGCTCGTGCCGCGGGTCGACGGACGGTTCGCTCGCGTCGGGACGATCGCAGCCATTGAAAGTGCCGGAGACCTCCCCAACGGGACCCGTGCTCTGGTGATCCGGGGCGTCAGCCGCGGCCGCGTCGGCCACGGTGAGCTCGGCGCCCACGCTGCCCTCCACGTCCAGGTCGAAGAGCTCGACGAGCAGCCGCCCACGGCGCGCGCCCGCGAGCTGGCCCGCGAATACCGCGCGGTCGTCGAGACGATCCTCGAGCACCGAGGTGCCCGCCGGATCGCCGACGTGCTCGCCGGTGTCGAGGACCCGGGACAGCTGGCCGACACGGCCGCCTACTCGCCCGACTACACGATGGACCAGCGCGTCGAACTGCTGGAGACTGTCGACGTCGAAGCCCGCCTCGAGCTCGTGTTGGGCTGGATGCGCGAGACGCTCGCCGATCTCGAGCTGAAGGACAAGATCCGTACCAACGTCACCGACGGTCTCGACAAGCAGCAGCGCGAGCTGTTGCTGCGTCGTCAGCTGCACGAAATCCGTAAGGAGCTCGGCGAGGGCGACGACGACATCGTTGCCGAGTACCGCGCCAAGCTCGCCGAGAAGGAGCTGCCCGACTCGGTGCTGCTCGCGGTCGACAAGGAGCTCGACCGCCTGGAGCGCATGGGCGAGCAGAACCCGGAGCAGGCGTGGGTGCGCAACTGGCTCGACGCGGTGGTCGAACTGCCGTGGGGCGAGGTTGCGCCCGAGAGCAACGACATCACGGATGCACGCAGTGTGCTCGACGCCGACCACGAAGGACTGGCCGACGTCAAGGACCGCATCCTCGAGTTCCTGGCCGTGCGCGTGCTGCGACGCGAGCGCGGTCTGGGTACCGAGAGCGGTCGCGGTTCCGGTGCGATCCTCGCGCTGGTCGGTCCTCCCGGCGTCGGTAAGACGTCGCTGGGTGAGTCGGTCGCGCGTGCATTGGGTCGTCCGTTCGTGCGCGTCGCCGTCGGCGGTGTGCGCGACGAGGCCGAGATCCGTGGTCACCGTCGTACCTACGTGGGTTCGCGTCCGGGCCGCATCGTCCGGGCGTTGACCGAAGCGAAGGCGATGAACCCCGTCGTGCTGATCGACGAGATCGACAAGCTGCAGGCCGGTGGTTGGTCGGGCGATCCCGCGAGCGCGTTGCTCGAGGTGCTCGACCCCGCGCAGAACCACACGTTCCGCGACCACTTCCTGGAGCTCGATCTCGACCTCTCCGATGTGTTGTTCCTCGCGACCGCGAACCAGTTCGACACCATCCCCGGCCCATTGCTCGACCGGATGGAGATCGTGACGCTCGACGGTTACACCGAGGACGAGAAGGTCTCGATCGCGAAGCACCACCTGGTCCCGCGCCAACGTTCGAAGGCCGGCCTGCGTGACGAGGAGCTCGACATCACCGATGCCGCGTTCCACGCACTGGTCGACGGATGGACGCGTGAGGCAGGTGTGCGCGGACTCGAGCGCCAGATCGGCAAGATCGCGCGCAAGACCGTGCGCAAGATCGCCGGTCAGGAGGCGACGAGCGTCGTCGTCGACGAGCCCGACCTGAAGGAGTACGTGGGACGTGCACGCTTCCGTCACGACGACGCGGAGCGCGCGGCGATCCCCGGGCTCGCGACCGGTTTGGCCGTCACCGGTGCCGGCGGCGACGTGTTGACGATCGAGGTGACCGCCATGGATGGCGAACCCGGTCTGCAAGTGACCGGTCAACTCGGTGACGTCATGTCGGAGTCGGCACAGATCGCGCTGTCGTTCGTGCGGGCCAACGCGAACGAGCTCGGCGTCTTGCCGGGTGCGTTCGAGCACCGCAAGTTCCACTTGCACGTTCCGTCGGGAGCGATTCCGAAGGACGGCCCGTCGGCCGGTATCACGATGACCACGGCGCTCGCGTCGCTGGTGACGGGACGCCCGGTCAAGCCGAACGTCGGCATGACGGGTGAGGTCACGTTGCAAGGGCGAGTGCTGCCGATCGGTGGGTTGAAGCAGAAGCTGCTGGCCGCCCACCGGGCCGGACTCACCGACGTCGTGATCCCGATCGACAACGAGCCCGATCTCGACGACGTGCCCGAGCAGGTGCGCGAGCTGCTGAACGTGCACCCGGTCCGGGACGTGCGCGAGGTACTCGCGATCGCCCTGACGTAATCCCCCCCGGCACCGCGCGTGCACGGGACGGCGGCCTTATGCTGCCGCCCGTGCACGTGCAGCCGGGCCGGGGATCGTGGCGCGATACAGGCGTTTTTCTCGCCGGCGCCGGGGAAACAGCGTGAGCGCGAAGGCGCGCACGCTCTACGTCGGGCTCGACGCGTGCGACCTCGATATCGCACAAGGGTTCGCGGCCGAGGGCTCGATGCCGACGCTCGCCCACCTGCTCGAGACCGCGGCCGTCCAGGAGACCCTCGGCCCGCTCGGCTTCCTCGTCGGCGGGAACTGGGTCACGATCCACACCGGAACGTCGCCCGCTCGTCATCAGTTCCTCTGCTCCGGTCAGGTGCGCGGCGGCACCTACGAGCCGGTGTGGGTCGGTCCGTACGGTGCCGACTACGGAACCGAGACACCCGTATGGAAGTGGGTCTCGGATGCGGGCGGCCGAGTCGCCGTGCTCGACGCCCCGCATGCCGCGGTGACCGAGAACGTGAACGGCGTCCAGCTCGTGGAGTGGGGCTGTCACGACCGGCACGCCGAGACGGTCTCCTGGCCGCCCTCCTTCCTCGCCGAGATCAACGAGACCTACGGCCCGCATCCGATCGGTAGCCGGGGCGCTCCCTTCCCGCATCACGCGCCCTGCGACGTGTCGCATCGGGTCGGCGTGCATCGCACGACCGCCGAGAACCGGACGATGCTCGACGAGATGATCGAGGGCACCCGCCGCAAGGCCGCGCTGGCGCGGGATCTGCTCGACCGGGGCGATTGGGACCTCTTCTACACGGTGTTCGGCGAGGCGCATTGTGCCGGGCACCAGTTCTGGAAGATCCACGACGAGACCCACCCCTGGCACGACGCGGACGAGCGGCGCGCGCTCGGAGGCGATCCGCTCCGAGCGGTCTACGCCGCGCTCGATGCAGGTCTCGCCGAGCTCATCGACCGGGCCGGCACCGACGCGACCGTGTACGTGCACCTCTCGCACGGGATGCGTTCGCACTATGACGGCACGTGTGTGCTCGACCCGGTGCTCTGGCGACTCGACGAATACGCATCGCGCGCCGATCGGCGCGGGCGGTTCACGCGCGTCTTCGACGCCGCGGCCAACGTCCTCCCGCGATCGGCGCGCCGCCGCGCGCTGCCGTCGCTCATCGATCTCCGCCGCAAGGTCGTGGCTTCGCGCGGACCGATCGGTACCGATGGCCGGCCGGTCGAGATCCCGCAGTGGGTGGGCGAGCGTCGTTGGTGGATGCAGCCCAACGATTCCGTCTACGGCGCGGTGCGCCTCAATCTCGACGACCGCGAGCCGAGCGGAAGGATCCGCGCGACGGCCAAGCGCGAAGCCGCGGAGTGGCTGGCCGATCGGTTGTTGGAGCTCGTCAACGTCGACACGGGCCGAAGCGCCGTCGCCAACGTGCACTTCACCGACGACCACTACGAGCGCAGCGACGGCGACCCGCTCTGCGACCTGATCATCGAGTGGGATCGCAGCGCGCCGATCGACACGGTCTGGTCGCCCGCGACCGGAGTCGTCACCGCGCCGTACAAGCAGTGGCGTACCGGCGATCACGATCGATCCGGACTCCTGCTCGCGCGGGGCCGAGGCATCACGCCGGGTCGGCGGCCGGGCACGATCTCCGTCATCGACGTCGCGCCCACGCTCGCGGCGTCGCTCGGCGTCACGCCTCCCCACATCGACGGCATCGCGCGCGCCGACCTGGTTCCCTCGGACGGGTCGGACGCGTCGGGTGTGTCGACGGTCCGGCCGTCGAGCGGGTTGATCGGGCCGCTGCTGAGTGACCGCCCGTTGCGCCCGTCCGGGCCGCGCCCGTACTCCCGACGCGCCTTCGACGTCCGCGCCGACCTCTGGGTCCAGCGCTACGCCGTGGGCCTGTCGCGATCGCTCCACGCCGAGCACACCGCGGTCGCCGATCTGCGCGACGACCTGGGTGGTCTTGGCGCACGGGTTACCCACGTCGAGCGCCTCGCGTCGATCGCCGAGGTCACGGCCTGGCTGCGCCACGTCGACGTCCCGGAGTCGCTCCTCGTCTCGGTGGTGATGCCGACGCGCAACCGGGCCGGGCTGCTCGAGCGGGCGATCGGTTCGGTGCTCCGGCAGAGCTACGCGAACTGGGAGCTGCTCGTCGTCGACGACGCGTCCACCGACGACACGTGGGCGCTCCTGCAGAAGTACGCCGACAACGATCCCCGGATCCGCGCGTTTCGATTGGCGGAGCAACGCAACTCTTCGGGCGCCCGGAACTATGCGCTCGATCACGCGCAGGGCGATGTGGTCGTCTATCTCGATGACGACAATCGGTTCGATGCCGACTGGGTGCGCGCCGTTGTGTGGGCCTTCTCCGAGTATCCGGAGACGCAGGTCGCCTATGGCGCGCGCGTGGTCGACGACGACGTCCGCCACCAGGGTCGTCCCGGCCGGTCGATGCCGATAGTGCAGTTCCTCGCGTGGGAGCGCGACGCGATGCTGGAATCCAACCGCGTCGACCAGAACGTGATCGCGCACCGGCCGGCGACCGTTCGGTTCGACGAGGCGATCGACCATTTCAGCGACTGGGATCTCATGCTCCAACTCACCGAGCACTGCGACCCGCTCGAGCTTCCGGTGGTTGCCGTGCACTACTACAGCGACCGGGACGACCGAGTGACGAGCATCTCCCGAAGGACGGGTGTCGAGGCCGGGATCGCGGCGCGGGTGCGCGAACGGTCGCGGGCGCGGCGAGGCGAAGCGTGAGCGCAAAGGTGTTGTGCTCGACCGCGTTCGGGCCGCATCTGGAGCTGTTCGATGTCACGGGCCCCGCGTTGGAACGGTACGCCGATCGGCACGGCTACGAACTGCTCGTCGCTCACGACCGGTTGTCGCGCGGGCGACCGCCGGCATGGGACAAGATCGTCATGCTGCACTCGCTCGTCGCGCGTCACGATCTCGTCGTATGGATCGACGCCGACGCGCTCGTGCTCGACGGTGCGCCCGACATCGCGGGCGCGCTGGCGCGCAATCGATTTCTGCACCTGGTCGAGCACCGCACGAGCCGTGGGCGCGTCCCCAACACCGGTGTGCTCGCGCTGCAGGGGGGCGGTCGGTCGAAGCGATTTCTCGAGCACGTGTGGGCGCAGCGCCGCTTCGTGCACGATCGGTGGTGGGAGAACGCGGCCGTGAACCACGTGCTCGGCTACCGGCAGGTACGCGGGGTGCGGCCGATCGCGACGTCGCAGTGGCGGGGCCGCGTCGGCTTCCTCGACCGCGCGTGGAACAGCATCCCCGACGACCCGTCGGCGCGTCCGCACGTCGTGCACTTCCCCGGCATGCCGCTCGACGAACGCCTGCACGAGCTCCGGCGCCACGCGGCGCTCGTCTGATCGGTGCCACCATGCCCGACCTGCCTGACGTACGCGGCCCGGTCGGATCGTCGCCCTCCCTCGCCGGCAAGGTCGCGGTGGTCACCGGCGGCGGTGGGGGCATCGGGCGCGGCATCGTCGAGCGGTTCGCGGCCGAGGGCGCGGCCGTCGTGTTCGCCGAAATCGATGCGAACCGGGCGCGCGAGACCCAGGTGGCTGCGGGTGATCGGGTGGTCGGCGTCGTGTGCGACGTGCGAGAAGCCGACGCCGCGGACGCGCTCGTCGTCGCCGCGCGCGACAACTTCGGACGCATCGACGTGCTGGTCAACAACGTCGGGCACTTCGGTGGCCGGCGCGCCGCGTTTCACGAGCAGACCGACGCCGAATGGGACGACCTGTATCGCATCAACCTCACGCACGTCTTCGCGTGCTCACGGGCCGTACTTCCCCGCCTGATCGAACAGGGCGACGGCGGGAGCATCGTCAACGTGTCGACGATCGAGGCGTTCCGGGCGATTCCGACCCGAGCCGTGTACTCCGCGTTCAAGTCGGCGATCACCGGCTTCACCCGTTCACTGGCGGTCGAGTACGCCCGCTACGGAATTCGCGTGAACGCGATCGCACCGGATGTCACCGAGACGTTGCAGGTTCCGTATTCGAAGTGGGTCGGGCCCGACGACGAACACCTCATCCCTACCTGGGTGCCGCTCGGCCGCTTCGGTCGGCCCGACGACGTCGCGGGCGTGGCGGTCTTCCTCGCGTCGGGCCTCTCCGGCTTCGTCACCGGGACGACCGTGCACGTCGACGGCGGTACCTTCGCGGCAGGTGGATGGTTTCCCACGGAGGAGGGCGGGTGGACCAACCGGCCGCGTCGACCCTGACACCGACCTCCCCGGGCGTCGCGGCGCCCGAGTGGTCGGCGCCGCCCCGGGAGGGGTTCCTCCGCCGGCTCTGGCGTACCTATGTCACCGACGTCCGCGCCGCGGCCGACGCGCAGGCGGCGACGAACCGCGCGACCGACCGCAAGATGGTGATCGTCTTCGTCACCGCCGCGATCGCGCTCACCTGCGGCAACTTCTTGTCGGACGGCAGCCAACCGCAATGGTTGGAACGCATTCTGCGCACGGTCGGGTTGCATGCGCTCGCGACCCGAGTGCACGACGGCATGCTCGTCTCGTCGCACCGCGACTTCAACCAGCTCGCGTTCTGGGCCGTCGTCGTGATCTCCGCGTACGTGCTTCCCGCCGTGTTCGTAATCCGCATCGTGTTGCGCGAGCGCGTCCGCGACTACGGACTGCGGGTGCGCGGGATTCTTCCGCACGTGCGCGTCTACGCCGCCGTGTACGCGGTGGCCGCACCGTTGATCATCGCGGCCTCCTTCCTGCCGTCGTTCCAGGATCGCTACCCGTTCTTCCATCCGGCCGCCGGGCATTCGCTCTGGCCGTACATGTACCTGTGGTGGTTGCTGTACTGGGCGCAATTCGGCGCGCTCGAGTTCTTCTTCCGCGGCTTCCTGCTGCACGGGATCGCGCCCCGGCTCGGCTGGGCGGCCATCTTCGCGATGGCGCTGCCGTACAACATGCTCCACTACGGCAAGCCGATGCCGGAAGCGCTGGCCGCGATCGTCGGCGGTATCGCGCTCGGGAGTCTGAGCCTGAAGACCCGGTCGATCTGGTGGGGCGCGGCGATCCACATCTCGATCGCCATCACGATGGACATCTGCGCGCTCACGCACGCGGGCCGCGTCTTCGGCTGATCTGCGGCGCGTCTACGCGAGCGTCACGGGCAGCTCGGCCAGGCCCCGCAACACGATCCGCCCGTTGTAGGCGGGCGTATCGGTTGCCAGCTCGACGCGCGGGAAGCGGCGCACGAGCGTCGTCATGGCGACCTGTCCCTCGAGGCGCGCCAGGTGCGCACCGAGGCAGGAATGGAAACCGCCGCCGAACGACATGTGATCGCGGGCATTCGTGCGCCGGAGATCGAGCCCGTCGGCCGTCTCGCCCCACTTCTCCGGGTCGCGGTTGGCCGCGCCGAGGCACGTCATGACGATCGAACCCGGCGCGATCGACCTGCCGCCGAGCTCGTACGGAGCGACCGTGATCCGGCGCGACATCTGCACCGGCGAGTCGTAGCGCAACAGCTCGTCGACGAAGGTCGTGTCGACCGCGGGATCGGTCGTGAGCAGGTCGAGCTGATCGCGATTGCGCAGCAGCGCGAGCGTGCCGTTTCCGATGAGGTTCACCGTGGTCTCGTGGCCGGCGACGTAGAGGAGGAGCACCTGTTCCATGAGCTCGATCTCGCTCAGGCGGTCCCCTTCGTCCTCCGCCGCGATCAGCGCGCTCAACAGGTCGTCGCTCGGGTGTTCGCGCTTCCACGCGATCACCTCGGTGATGTACGCGTTGATGTTGTCGATCGCGTCGAACGACGCCAGGATCTCGTCGCGGGTCAGGATGGGATCGAACGTCTTCACGACCGCGCCCGACCATTCCCGGAGTTGCGACCGGTCGCGGCCTTCCGGGATCCCGAGCATCTCCGAGATCACGATGAAGGGGAGTGGGAACGCGAGGCCGGCGATCAGGTCGACGTCGCCGCCCGATGCGAGCGCGATGTCGAGGTGCTCGTCGACGAGTTGCTGCACGCGCGGCCGCAGCTCCTCGACGGTCCGGGGCGTGAACACCTTGGAGACGAGCCGGCGCAACCGGTGATGGTCGGGCGGGTCGAGATTGAGCATGTTGTGCGAGCCGCCCTCGCGCCGCTCGGCGAGCATCGCCGCGATGTCGGGATCGGCGTCGACCGCGAGCGGCAGCAACTTGTCTTCGTCGACGCTGAGGCTCGGGTCGCGCAGCACGCGGTGCACGTCCTCGTAGCGGAAGAGGGCAATGGCTCCGATGGGGCTGAAGTGCACCGGATCCTGCTCGCGCACCAGCTTGTACTGCGAGTAGGGGTCCTCGAAGAATCCCGGCTCGAAGGGGTTGAGCATCACCGGCAAGTAGCCGGTATCGGGCGTTTCGCTCGTCGTCACCTCCGGACCGTAACCCGCAGCCTTCGGGAGCAGGACGTGACATCGGTCACACCGCCTGCCCGGCCCCTCCCGCCGGGACGAGAAAGTAGTTGCAGGCTTGCTGCAACTAGTGCAGACTCCTCTGCATGGCGATGGCTGACGGTCGGGTCCAGCGGGGGGAACGCAACCGGGAAGCCATCATCGACGCACTGCTCGCGTGCTACGAAGCGGGGGCATTGCGGCCGAGCGTGCCCGAGGTCGCGGCGCAAGCCGGGGTCTCGGTGCGCTCGGTGCACAACCATTTCGCCGACGTGGAAGCGCTGCGGGCCGAGCTCGCCGAACGGCAATGGGAGCGCCACTCGCACCTGCTCGGTTCGGCGACATCGCTCGAGGAGCTGGTCGAGCAGCGTGCGGCCTTCTACGAGGCGGTGACCCCGGTGCGCCGGGCGGCGCTGTTGACGGTGCACTCCTCACCGAGCATCGCGCGCAACCTCGCCCGGCTCGACCGCATCATGCGCCGCGAGCTCGAAGCGATGTTCCCGGAAATCACCGGGCCCGTGCTCGACGCGGTCGAGCTCCTGACGAGCTGGGACGCCTGGAACCGGCTGCGCACCGCGCAGGCCTGCGACGCGACGGCCGCGACGCGGGTGGTCATCGAAGTCGTTCACAAACTGACCGAAGGGAAGATCGAATGAGCGGGATTCGACCGAACAAGGCACAGTTCATCGAGCTCATGAACACGCCCGACGAAGGGCCGGTCGTGATGCTCAATCTCTTGAAGTTCAAAGCGCGCGATGGTGCGTCGGAATACAACAAGTACGGCGGCACCGTCGTGCAGATGGTCGAGGCGAGCGGCGGCAAGGTGCTCTGGATGGGGAAGGTCGACCAAGCCCTCATCGGCGACATCGACGCCAACGACTGGGACGCGGTCGCGCTCGTGCAGTACCCGAGTCGCAAGGCGTTCGTCGAGATGACGTCCACCAAGGAATACGACGCCGCGCACGAACACCGCGAGTCGGGCCTGGAGCGCACCGTGGTGCTCGCGTGCACGCCGCGCGGCGGAGCGATTTGATGGGTCGCAAGATCCTGTTCATCACGACCGACCAGCAGCGCTACGACTCGCTCGGTTGCAACGGCGGAACCGTCGCGCGCACGCCGGTCGTCGACGGACTCGCACGCGACGGCATGAACTACCGGCGCGCGTACAACCAGAACACGGTGTGCATGCCGGCCCGCTCCACCATGCTCACCGGTCAGTACGTGCGCACGCACGGTGTCGTCGCCAATGGCGTTCCGCTGCCGGCCGACGCGCCGAGCGTGGCCGCGTACCTGCACGAGAAGGCCGGCTACTCCACGGCGCTGCTCGGCAAAGCCCACTTCGAACCGGGCTTCGACCTGCAGCGGCAGTGGCCGGAGAACCGCATGGCCAAAGACGGGAGCACGGGGCCGTACCGCGGCTTCGAGCACGCCGAGCTCGCGGTGCACGTGCCCGCGTTCGGTGAACGTCCGCTGCAGCACTACGGCCGCTGGCTGATCGACAATCACGGCATCGAGGCGACGAAGGGCTTCTCGCCGCTGCTCGCCGCGCAACCCGGGGGCGAGACCGGCGCGCCCGAGACGCGCATCAACCCGATTCCGCGCGAGTGGTATCACACCGATTGGGTCGCCGATCGTACGATCGCCTACCTCGACTCGTTGCCCGCCGACGCCGACTGGTTCGTCTGGATGTCGTTCCCCGACCCGCACCATCCGTGGGACCCGCCCGCGAGCGAACAGCATCGGTGCAACTGGCGCGACCTCGACCTGCCGCCCGGCCATCCGGGAAGCGCGGCCGAGGTCGAGCGGGTGCTCGCCCAGAAGCCTGCGCACTGGTTGGCGCTGTGGGAGGGATCCTTCGTCAACGCGGAAGGCGGTCCGGGGAGCTACCGACCGCAGACGGTCACCGACGACAACATCCGCGAGATCAATGCGATGTCGCACATCATGAACGAGCTCATCGACGAAGCGTGCGGTCGTGTGCTCCGCCGCGTCGAAGAGCGCGGTTGGAACGACGACACCGACGTCATCTTCACGACCGATCACGGTGAGCTGCAGGGCGACTACGGACTCATCTTCAAGGGCCCGTTCCACACGGATTCGCTGATGCGGCTGCCGATGGTCTGGCGGCCGGCGCCGTCGGCCGGAGTGCGGGGCGGCCACGAGATCAGCGAACCGGTCGGGCAGCTCGACCTCGCGCCGACCTTCTGCGAGATCGCCGGCGTGCCGCAGCCCGAGTGGATGCAGGGCGCGCCGCTTCCGACCGCGCCGGGGTCGGGTCGGGAGCGCGTGTTGTGCGAATGGGATTCGCAGTTCCCCGGCTACGGCATGCACCTGCGCACCATCTACCGCGACGGTTGGCTCTGCACCGCCTACGAGCCGTCCACCGTCGGGCAGCCCAACGGGCTCGAGGAGTTCTTCGCCGAGACCGGCATGTTCGGCGGCGGCATCGGGCCGATGAGCTCGGTCGCGTATGAAGGCACCGAGGGTGAGCTGTACGACGTCGAGGGGGATCCGCACCAGTGGGAGAACCGCTGGGACGATCCCGCGTGCGCCGCGCGGCGCGACGATCTGGTCGCCGACCTGTACTCCAGCCTGCCGGCCGACCGCACGATTCTGAAGGTGGAACGACCGGCCTGACCCTCGCTCAGATGAGGCGGGCGAACAAGACGTTCGGGTCGGGTTGGTCCTCGGGGACCGCGACCCGGATGTTGCCGGGCCCCTGCGCCTTGGCTTCGTACATGGCCTGGTCGGCCCGGCGCAGGATCGACTCGGCCGAGTCGTACGGCGATCCCGTCGCGATCCCGACGCTCGCGCTCAACGGGAACTTCGTGAGGATCGAACCGACCTCGACGATGCCGTCGATGATCCGCTTCGCAACGAGCTGCCCCGCGTCGACGTCCGCGCCCTGCATGATTGCGACGAACTCGTCGCCGCCGAGGCGCCCGACCGTGACGCCCTTGCGCACCACGGATGCGATCCGTGAGCCGACGTCGCGCAGCACCCGGTCGCCTTGTTCGTGGCCGAGCGAGTCGTTCACTTCCTTGAAGCCGTCGAGGTCGATGAACAGGACGGTCACGTCGACCCGTTCCCGCGACGCGAGCTGCTCGGTCAGCGCGGCGCGGTTGGGGAGCCCGGTGAGCCCGTCGACATTCGCTCGGTGTTGTAGCTGAGCCTCGAGCGCGCGCTGCTCGGTGACGTCGCGCAGGTTGAGGACGAGCGACTGGTCCTGGCGCAGGGTCAGGCGTGCGTACACCTGGCGCTGCCCGCGCAGTTCGTTCGTCAGCCGCCACTCGCAGCTGACGTAGTCGGAGAGCGTGAGCGTCTCATGGGCCTGGGCGATGTCGTCGGCGGCGTCGCGACCCAGTACGTCGCGGATGTGCAGCCCGATCGCCTGCGCGGCCGAGCATCCGACCATCGATTCGATGCCCGGGCTCACGTACTCGATCTCGAGGTCGGTGCTCACGAGCGCGATCACGTCGGCCGCGTGCTGCACGAGATCGCGGAAATACGATCGGCCTTCCTCGATGCGGACGGCCGCGTCCTCGGCCACCTTCGAGGACATCCCGAGGGTGCGGGCGATCAGCGCGAGGCAACAGGTGGTTGCGCCGGCGACGGCATGCGACGTCGAGGGGCGCATGATCGAAGGCGCGATGCCGACCTCGATCGCGACCTCGCCGAGGAAGACGGCGATCGCGCTCCACACGAGGCCGGGTCGCCACGCCCGCGAGCCGTGCACCCGCATCGCGTCGGCGATCGCGATCGCGTAGGCGATCACGAGCAACGAGCCCCATCCGGTCGCGTAGACGACCCACGCGGTGCTGACCGCCGCGACCGCGGCCCGCAGTTGCAGTCCGGCCGTGGGGGGAAGGCGACTCTCGATGGTGATCACGAGCGCGTTCGACAGGCTGCACGCGCCGAGCAGCGCGATCAGCAGCCACAGTGGCGTCGCCGCGATGAGGTGCGCGTGTTGCAGCCACGGGATCGCGATGATCGCCATGGGTCCGGCCGCGAAGATCAGGAGAGACGCCCCGATCAGTCGCCACCCGTCAGTACGTTTCACAAGGTTTCTATCGGGCGGTTTTCGGCGGGACCTGATCGGGACATGGCCGCGGCAGCCATTACCGCCGAATTTCACAACGTGCGCCATTTCGGGCGGTGCGGCGGTCAGTCGCCGTGGTGCGCGGGTTTCCGGTGGTCGACTCCGGACCGGACGAGAGTCGAAACCTCGTCGGCGTCGACCGGATGACCGAGCAGGAACCCGCAAGCGGTGTCGCACGCGAGCCGCCGGAGCTCGTCCAGCTGCCCGGAGTTCTCCACGCCTTCGGCGCTGACGGTCATTCCGAGCGTGTGGGCGAGCCCGATCACGGCCTCGATGATCGCAGTCGACTCGGTGCTCGATTGCAGTCCGCCGACAAACGTCTGGTCGATCTTCAACACGTCGACCCGGTAACGCAGCAGGGAGAGCAGCGATGAGTAGCCCGTCCCGAAGTCGTCGATCGCGACTCGCACCCCGAGGGCTTCGATGTCGCGCAGTTCCGTACCCGTCGCCTCCGCCTCGTCGATGAGCGTGCTCTCGGTCAGCTCGAGGCCCAGCGCGGTCGGATGCAGCTGGTGCCGGCGCAGGGCGGCTTCGACGACGGATGGGAAATCAGGGCGGGCGAGCTGGCGACCGGAGACGTTCACCCAGACGGTACGAAACGTCCCGGTGGGGTCGAGTGCCTGCCACTGCGCGACGCGCGCGCAGACGGTCTCGAGCACCCAGTCGCCGATCGGGATGATGAGACCCGTGCTCTCTGCGATGGGGATGAACTCCGACGGCGGTACGAGACCCCGCTCGGGATGACGCCAGCGGATGAGCGCCTCGACGCCGACGATGCGCGTGGTTGCGAGGTCGAAGACGGGTTGGTAGTCGAGGAAGAGCTCGTCGTGCTCGAGCGCGTGACGCAGCGCTTGTTCGGTCTCGATCCGGCGGATGGTCCGCGTCCACACATCCTTGTCGAACATGGAGACGCGGTCGCCGCCGTTCGACTTGGCGTCGTACATCGCGGCGTCGGCCTCGTGCAGCACGACTTCCGCATCGATGTCCTCGGTACCCGACGCGATGCTGAGCCCGATGCTCGCGGTCACGAGCAGCTCGCGCCCGTGGACGTCGAACGGTTGGCGCAGATCGGCGACGATCGCGCGTGCGGTGTCGACCGCGGCCGCGTCGTCGGCCACGTCGTGGAGGACGACGACGAACTCGTCGCCGCCCAGGCGGGCGACGGTGTCGACCGCGCGGCGACCCAGCCCGAGCCGGGTTGCCACCTCGACCAGGAGCTCGTCGCCGGCGGAATGACCCAACGAGTCGTTCACCGACTTGAAGCGGTCGAGGTCGATGAACAACACCGCGGTGCTGAGACCGTGCCGGCGGGCGCTGGCGAACGTCTGGCTCAGGCGGTCGATGACGAGCGCCCGGTTCGGTAGACCGGTCAGCGGATCGTGCAGCGCCCGGTACTCGAGTGCCTGCTCGGCGGTACGGCGATCCGTGATGTCGCGCACGTGTGCGACGACGCCCTGTACGGCCGGCTCGTGCAGGAGGTTGATCGTTCGCAGCTCGAACCACCGCCAGCGACCGTCCGCGTGGCGACCCCTGACCTCGATGGCGTGCTCCCGCGTCGGATCCGCCACGACCGTCTCGAAGTGCGCGTGACACATCGGGCGGTCCTCGGCGTGGATGAGCGACAGCAAATTGCGGCCGACGAGGTCGTCGGGCCGATAGCCGAGCACGTGTTCGAGCGCAGGGCTCACGTACGTCGGACGCGCCTTCAGGTCGACGACGATGATGACGTCGGAGGAGTGCCGGATCAACGCGCGGAAGCGTTCTGACGTCTTGCGCAGGGCCTCGATCGCGGCTTCCGCATCAGTCGTGTCGCGGGAGTTCGACACGATCCCGCGAACGGCGGGAACGTCGAACATGTTTGTGAAGACGTGCTCGAACCACCGCCACGAACCGTTCGCGTGGCGCTGACGGCAGCGCACGCGCGCCCATTTGCCGGGCGTCTCGCGTACGGCCCGCAAGGTGGCCCGGAGGTCGGCGAGGTCGTCGGGATGGACGATGTCGCGACCGTGCCCGTCGAGCCAGAGCGACGACGGATGCCCGAGCAGACGTTCGTGCGAGGGCGAGAGGTACGCCATCTTCCCGTCGGCGTCGATGATCGCGAGCAGGTCGAAGCCGCTCTGTACGAGGGCGCGCAGGCGCTCCTCGCTTTCGCGCAGCGCGAGCTCGGCAAGCTTGCGCTCGGTGATGTCGCGGAAGTGCCCGACCAGACCCCTGACATTGGGATCGCCGAGCAGGTTGAGGGCGACGACCTCGGTCCAGACCCAGGAGCCGTCGGGGCGCCGGACGCGCGCCTGGGTGATGCTCGGCTCGTCCGGCTGTTCCAGGAGGCGGCCCAGGTGCTCGCCGAAGCCGGGAAGGTCGTCGGGATGGATCAGGTGGAGCCCGTCGGTGCCCAGGAGGTCGGTGGCCTCCCAACCGGTGACGGCTTCGATCGCGCCGGTCGCGAACACGATCGTCCCCGTGTCGTCCGCGATCACGATCACGTCGCGCGAGTGGCTCACGACCGAGAACAGGAAGTCGTGCAGCGACCGGAACGCGTCGGGATGACCGATGTGCCCGAGTGCGTCGTGGTCGACGGGGGCAAGTTCGGCCGGATGCGGCATGGTCACAACCCTTCAACGGCGGCCCGGGGCCCCGTCCTGAGCGGGAAGTCCGCACGTCGGGCGCCGAGTGCACTCCGTCACGAACCCATGCCTGGTGGAAAAACATCTTGCCACACATAGTGGTGGTCGTGTTCACTATCCGAGGGGGAAGTGGGGCTGGTTGGCAGTCTCGGCGTGCCGCACGGGTGGGAGCCACGCCGAGGTTGCCCCGCCCCTGCGGGGCATCGGCTTGCTGCTTATTGGTCGCTCACGCTCCGCCGCCCAGTGCCCGGGGATGGTCGGCTTGGGCTTTTTCGCCTCCGGGCGGCTCCGCTGCCGCTCCTTCCAGACCATGACGGCTGTGGCCGTCCGCGTTTCCTTGCGGTCGTTTGCAGGTTTTCCTGCTCGGGCTAGGGCTGCGGAGTGTGGCGGCGGAGGTTGGCGGTCTGGGTGGCGATCGCGCAGAGGTTGCCGGCTTCGTCCCACAGACGGGCGGGGCCGGTGGCGTAGCCGTCCCCGATGTGCCAGGCCTCGATCTCCTGCAGGACCCACGACGTCACCGGCGCCCGAACGAAGCGGATCCCGATCTCGAGCGACAGCACCATGAACATGCCCCCCGCGTCGGGCGGACCCAGGGCGCGCCCCACCGCCGGACCGAGCACGTCGCCGTGGACGGCCAGGCTCAACAGGTGCGGTTCGGTTTCCCGGAGTCGCACCCAGGAGAGAAAGTGACCCTTGCCCGGATCGTCGAGCGGGCTCGCCGGTCGCCATTCGGTCTGCTCGTGGAAGTTGATCCGCCCGAACGGGTTCGGACGCTCGGGCGGAAGTTCGAGGTCGGCCGGGCGCGGGACCTCGGGGAACCGGACCTCTTGGTGCGCGAATTCCGTGTCGTGCGCGGCGCCGAACACGCCGTGCACGCGTAGCGCCGGCGGTTCGACTCCGGGGACGCGCAGGTCGGCGGCGACCTGTGACGCGCGCCGCCCGTCGCGCATCACCGCGACGTCGATCGTGATCGGGCCCGGAGGAACCGGCGCGAGGAAGATCGCGTTCGCGGTCACGAGCGAGAGATCGGTGCGACCGAGTTGCTCCTCCATCGCGCGCAGCGCCGCGTACATCGAGACGCCGCCGAAGATGTAGACGACCTTCCACGCGTCCGGAAGATTGCCGTGGAAACGACCGGGCCGATCGGGATCGGCGGTCAGCGTGGTGTCGTCGCGGAGGTCGCGAGGCATCGGAGCAGCCTACGCTCTGCCCTCATGGAACCTCGCTTGCAGCCGTTGCCGCGCGATCAATGGGACGACGAGACGAAGGGGTTGCTGGGCGAAAGCGCGCTCAACATCTTCGCCACGTTCGCGCACCATCCGAAGCTCATGAAGCGCTGGCTCGTGTTCGGGAATCACGTCCTCGCCAAGAGCACGCTGCCCGCCCGTGATCGCGAGCTCGTCGTTCTGCGCACGGGTTGGAACTGCCGTGCTCCGTACGAGTGGGGTCAGCACGTCGTCATCGCGCGCACGATCGGTATCACCAACGACGAGATCACGCGCGTCTCGGTCGGTCCCGACGCCAGCGGCTGGTCGGACGAGGACGCGGTGCTTCTGCGCGCGGCTGACGAGCTGCACAACGACCAGACGCTGACGGATGCGACGTACGCCGCGCTCGCGACGCGCTACGACGTGCAGAACCTGCTCGACCTCGTGTTCACCGTCGGTCAGTACCACGTCGTGTCGATGGCGTTGAACGCGTTCCGCGTCGATCGGGAAGACGACGTCACCGGCGTTCCGATTCCAACTCGCGAATGAGCGCGCCCGCACTTTCCACCGGCGCGCCGAGCGCCCGCACCCGTTGTGCGAGCCCGCGATCCGAGGTGACGACGGTGATCGACGCGGGATCGTCGTCGTTTGCGACCTCCTCGACGATGCGGTCGTCGCCCGCATCCCGTCCGGCGCGGCGCGCGTAGGCGACGCGCACCGCGCCGTGCGTCCCTTCGGGGAGATCGGAGAGTGGGCGTCCGTCGAACACGACCGCGACGTCGTCGCCGGTTCGGTGCGCGAAGTCCTGCAGTTGGGCCACCAGGCGACGAGTCGCCCCCGCACGATCGCGCCACCAGCCGTCGGGGCGGCTTCCCACCACGTTGTTGCCGTCGACGAGGACGCGCCGGCGCGCGCCGGCCGCGACGAGGTGCTGCTCGCCGGCGCGCGCCCGGGTCGACGAGACCTCGCCGTGTTCGGGATCGATGTCGAGGACCTCGGCCCGACCGCCGGCCCGATCGCCGCCGTCACCCCGATCGCCGACGTCGTTGAGATCGATGAGATCGACCTCGAACCCGGGACGCGGCGCGACGAGCACGCGGGGGAGAGTGGCCAGCGCTGCGTCGCGCGCACCGACGTCGCCGCCGTACCACGCGGGATCGCGGACCTGCGCCCACTTGTCGGCTCCCATCACGACGACGTCGTACCCCGCTGCGATCTCGGCGATCAGCTGGTTTTCTGTGGTGGTTACCGCGAGCCACGGGCGGGTGCGCGCCGCACGCCGGATCGCGTCGGCGCGCGCTTCGATACTCGAGTGCGCGCCGTCCTCCTTGCCGAGCGCGACCGTCGACAGCGCGAGATCGATGCGATCCAGGTGTGCGGCGCGCACCGCGGCTTCCGCGATCGCGACGTGCGCGACCGTCAACGGGTCGAACGAGCCGGGATACACACCGACGGCACCGCCACCGCCGTCGGCCCCGGGCGCGTTCACGGGCGCAAGATCGGGGGATGCAGGCGCGTCGCCCGGCCGCGCCGGTAGAGCGCGGCCGGGCGGCCGTCGGTCGGCGCCGTCCCGCCGGTGGGCTCGACGAATCCGGGCGTCGACAACACCTTGCGCCGGAAGTTGCCCTCGTGCAGTGTCTCGCCCCAGACCGCCTCGTACACGCGGCGCAGCTCGCCGAGGGTGAACGGCTCGTCGAGGAACGCGGTCGCGAGCGTCGTGTACTCGAGCTTGGCGCGCGACCGCTCGATCGCGTCGGCGATGATCTGCGCGTGGTCGAAGGCGAGCGGCACGCCGTCGTCGCTGCCGACGCCCGCGATCGCGAGGTCGTCGATCGCCCACAGGCGCACGTCGGCGGCGTCGGAGCCCGCAACCGCCGGCTCGTTGTGCGAGGTGAAGCCGACGTAGGCGACCGACACGACGCGCATTCGCGGGTCGCGCCCGGGCGCGCCGTAGGAACGCAGCTGCTCGAGGTGCCCGAGCGCGACCGACTCGCCGAACCCCGACACGAGCACCCCGGTCTCCTCGGCGAGCTCACGCCGGGCCGCGCCGTCGAGGTCGTCGTCGGGCTCGACGAACCCGCCCGGCAGTGCCCAGCTCCCGCGGAACGGATGCCCGCGCCGTTCGACGAGCAGTACCGAGAGGCGACCGGCACGCACGGTCAGGAGGACGACGTCGACGGTGACCGCCACGGGCGGGTACCGGGTGGGGTCGTAGCCCGCGAGGAACTCGGTCTCCTCGGTCACCCATCCCTTCTACTCGCCGTGAGCATAAGGCGCAACCAGCTCCGTGCCGGCGATTCGTCGGAAGAATCGTCGTGACGACCGCTCCGACCGCGGCGAGCCCCTCGTCCCGACGATTCGTCGGAAGATTCGTCGCAACGGCTCTCGGATGCGGCCCCGCGCCGGGTGCCCGCCGCACACGTCCCAAACGAACGTTTGATAGGTTCACCGCCCATGGCCGACCAGCGGGACCGCATCCTCGAGGCCACCCTCGGGCTCATGGCCCGGGGCGGCGCCCACGGCACGAGCATGCGCGCGGTTGCGTCGGCGTGCGGGCTCAACGTGGCCACGCTGTACCACTACTTCCCCTCGAAGCGCGATCTGCTCCGGGCCGCGATCGAGCATCGGCGGGCCGTCGACTTCGCGCCGTCGCCGTTTCCGGAAGGCCTGGCCGGCAGTGTCGAGGACAAGCTCGCGGCCCTCCTCGATCACGTCTTCGTGGGGATGACCGCCGACGAAGATCTCTGGCGGGCGCTCCTCGCCGACGCGATCCACGGCGACGACGACGTATTCCAGCCGTTGCTCGAAACCGCGAACGCGTTCGAGCATGCATTGGCCGAGTGGCTGGTCGGCTTGTGCCCGGAGGCACCGGCCCTGCACGATGCGGCCCTCGTCCGCGCGATCCGCAATGCCGTGATCGGCGTCCTCGTCGAGCACCTTCCGCAGTCCGAGGGGCGGCGCGTGGCCCTCGAGGGCCGCGCCCGAGAGCTCGCGCACGTTTTCGCCAGGGTTGCACCCGATAAGGCGGGCGATCCGTCCGCCGATACACATCCCGGGAGATCCGTCCTCCCGAGATCTCCCGTCCCCGCCCCCGTGGAGGAACCATGACCGCTCAGGCCGCGCCGTTCGACGCCGACGCCCTCGACCCCACGCTCTACGTGCGCGGGGTCGCCCACGACGTGTTCCGCTGGATGCGCGAGAACGATCCCGTTCATCGCGACGAGGCGAACGGGATCTGGGTCGTGTCGAAGTACGAGGACATCTCCTACGTCGAGCGCCAGCCCGAGCTGTTCT
>JAODBI010000242.1 GCA_025463875.1 Actinomycetes bacterium | reverse complement strand
CGACCACGAAGGAGCGAGGGAAAGCTGCACTCACCTGACGCAGGCGTCATCGCGCGTCCATCGCGCGGACGCAGTCATTCGCGGTCGTTCGCCCTTGTACGTCCAACTCGCTGACCTGCAATTACTGTCCGAGGACGTCCGCCAAAAGTTGGTCGATGGGATTCCCAAGCTGAGAACGCGGGTTCGATTCCCGTCGCCCGCTCTCCGTGAAAACGCAGTTCACGACGATCTAACTGCGACGGGCGCGGGCGCGCCGTTTGCCTTCGTGCATCGCCTGGACGCGTGCCACCGGAATCGCGTGCCCCTCTTCGATCAGACCCGCGCTCAGCCGCTGCGGATCGGGCATCTGCGTGGCCCAGGGATCCGCCTCGCCGAGGCGCTCCAGCGCGGTGTGGATCGTGAAATCGGCCGGCGTGACGGCGTCGAGTTCGTCCCATCTGAGCGGGAAGGACACGGTCGCGCCCGGACGCACTCTCGGGCTGTACGCCGAGACCACGGTGGCCCCGCCGACACGCGTCGAGTCGACGAACACCTTGCCGCCGCGGTCTTCCTTCATGAACGCCGTTGTCGCGATCTCGGGATCGAGACGCTCGGCGCGCGCCGCGATCGCCCGCGTCGCGGCAGCCGCGTCCTCCGGCGGTGCGTGATCGTCGATCGGAACGAACACGTGCACGCCCTTTGCTCCGCTGGTCTTCACCGCACCTTCCAGACCGACTTCGGCCAGCGCGACACGAACCAGGTGAGCAGTGCGCACCGCCGTCGAGAACGTGTCACCCTCCGGAGGATCGAGATCGAGCACGAGATGGGTCACGCGGTCAGGGCGATCGATACGCGCGAGCGTCGGGTGATATTCCACCGCGCGCTGGTTCGCGAACCACAACAGGGTGCGACGATCGTTACACAGCGCGTACGAGACGTCGCGCTTCGACGTCTCGGCCCAGAGGGTCACAGTGGGTATCCACTCCGGCGTGTACTTCGGGACGTTCTTCTGCATGAACGCTTCCTGCCCGCGGTGCACTCGAATCACCGAAAGCGGGCGGTCCATCAGCACCGGGATGATGCGGTCGCGAACCGCGTCGAGATACTCGACGAGGTCACGCTTGGTCGCGTCGGCTCCGCCGAACAGCGGGTCGTCGAGGTGAGTGAACGTCACCCCGGCGCGTGATTCTCCACCGCTCTTGACGCTCACCCGCGAAACGCTACCGAGCGCGGGCTGCCTTCGTGAAGGCCCCGAATTCTCTCAGGTCGGATTCGGGTCGAGCACGACGTCGCAACGATCGGTGCGATCGAGGAAACGCAGCACGTCGGCGCCGTCGGCGCGCAGTGCCTTCACCACCGCAGCCTTCAATGGTTCGAGAGATTTCACCGTCAACGTCGACCCGCTCAATCCCCACGTGGCCACGGCCCGGCCGTCGACGAGCGCGAAGGGCCGGAACAAGCCGTTCGTCGTCACGATGCCGCGGTGCAATCCGACGATGGGTGCGCGCGACCCCCAGCCGTGGAGCAACGGATCGAAGGGGCCGAGGAGCCGCGGCTTCGGGAACGGTGGTGCGGCGCGGCGATCCGCGAGATCGAAGAGTCCGTCCGGACGCGCAACGAGCTCGTCAACGATGCCGTCGAAACCGAGTCGCGCGTCGCCCAGCGTCAGGCCGGCCCACTTCGCGAGGTCGCGCGCGTCGGCCGGTCCGTGACCTTCGAGGTACCGGCGCGCCAGGAGCGCGAGTGCGTCCGAACGCTCGAGCGGTTCCGGCGCGCCCCCCAACCAATCGGACGCGGCGACGAACGCGTGCTCACCGCCCCGCATCGGGCCGCGCACCACATCACTCCCGAGCGACGCGGCCAACAGGACGTGTACGAGGGCTTGACCCTTCGTCGGGACGCGCGCGGCGTCGAGTCGCCGGCGGAGCTCGGCGCGCGTCTGTGCTCCGTCCGCGCGCAACGCGTCGACGACCACCTCCACCCCGCGCGCGGCCTGACGGTCACTCACACCTTCTTGGTGCAGCCGGGTCCGGTTCTTGACCAGCACCTGCGGGGTCGTGAGCGGATGAAGCCACCAATAGTCGTCGGCGCCGACCAGTTGCAGCGTGCCGCGGTTCAGCCAGGTGACGACCATCGACCGGCGTTCGCTCAACCCGGCGTCGACATCGCTCGCGTGCAGACCCGTGCCGAGCGACCGACTCCGAACCGCGAGGCGCGCACCCCGAGCGTCTTGCGCCTGGACCGCCAGGATCCGTTGCACCACCGCTTCCGCGCTGCGGGCCGGAGGTCCGCTCAACATCTGGGCCGCCACTCGAGCCCGGACCAGGTCTTTCTCGGCCACGGTCATCGCGATCTCAAGGGACGGAAGTCGAGAAGAAATTTCCGGCGCCCCGTCCTCTGGGCGGTCGGCCGTTCGTAGCCAGGGGTGAGAGGCCGGCACCGGGCCGGTACAACGAAAGGAGCCATTCCGATGACTACGACATTCGTTCCCACGGCCACCACCGTTCCTGCACCGGCCGACCAGGCCCAGGCCCCGACCCGCTCCGGCGCGAAGTTGTGGCGGACCGGCGCAGTCGCCGGCGTCGTCGCCTCCGGTACCACCTCCGCGGTGGCCGCGCTCGCAAGTGCCGCCGACGTTTCGCTGAAGGTCTCCGGCCAGGCGATCCCGGTCCTCGGGTTCGCGCAGCTGACCTTCGTCGCTTCCCTCATCGGCACCATCATCGCGATCGCGTTGTCGCACCGGGCGAACCGGCCGCGGCGCACCTTCGTCCGCACCGCGATCGCGCTCACGATCGTGTCGATCGTCCCCGACGTGCTGGCCGACGCCCACACGTCGACGCGGTTCACGCTCGCCCTCACGCACGTCGTCGCTGCCGCGATCGTCATCCCGGCGCTCGCATCCCGTCTCCACGATTGAAACCGAACGAACCCGAAACGCACGCACCGAACCCACATACCCTCACGCCGAGACTCCTCGGCTCACCCGAAAGGACCAGCACGATGACCCAGTACATGCTCTCCGTTCACCACGGCCCGAACGACCCGGTGCCCTCCCCCGAGGACATGCAGAAGGCATTCCAGCAAGTCGACGCGTTCAACAGCGAGCTCCAGGCGTCGGGTACGTGGGTCTTCGGTGGAGGTCTGCACCCGCCGGCGAGCGCGACGGTCGTCCGCGCCGTCGAGGACGGCGAGACGATCATGACCGACGGTCCCTACGCCGAGACCAAGGAACAGCTCGGGGGCTTCTGGGTCATCGAAGCCCCTGACCTCGACGCCGCGCTCCAGTTGGCTTCCAGGGCTTCGGCCGCGTGCATGGGTGCGGTCGAGGTGCGCCCGTTCCAAGAAGACTGAGCACTTGTGCCGGTCGACACCGCAGACCTCGAGCGGATCTTCCGAGAGGAATCCGGTCGGGTCGTCGCCACCTTGGTCCGTCTCTTCGGCGACATCGACATCGCCGAGGAGATGGTCCAAGAGGCGTTCCTCGTCGCGAGCGAGCGCTGGCCGTTGACCGGGCTTCCGCCGAATCCGGGCGGGTGGATCACGACCACCGCCCGCAACCGCGCCATCGACCGGCTGCGCCGTGAGGCATCGCGCCACGATCGCCACGCGCAAGCCGCACTGCTCCATGAGAGCAAGGAACCGCCCGAGGAGGTGGGTGACATGAAGGACGACCAGCTTCGGCTCATCTTCACCTGTTGCCACCCCGCCCTCGCCCAGAGCGCGCAGATCGCGCTCACGCTCCGCCTGCTCGGCGGCCTCGAGACGCCCTACATCGCCCGCGCGTTCGTCGTGCCCGAGGCGACGATGAGCAAGCGCCTCGTTCGCGCCAAGCAGAAGATCCGTGACGCGAAGATCCCCTACCGGGTTCCGCGTGACGCCGAGCTGCCGAGCCGTTTGCGGCCCGTGCTCACCGTCATCTATCTGATCTTCAACGAGGGCTACACCGCTTCCGAGGGCGACGCGCTGATCCGCGCCGACCTGTGCGCCGAAGCGATCCGGCTCGCCCGCCTGCTCGTCGACCTGATGCCCGACGAACCCGAAGCCCTCGGTCTGCTCGCGCTGCTCCTGCTCACCGAGTCGCGCCGCGCCGCACGCACGGCGGCCGACGGAACCATCATCCTGTTGCCCGATCAGGACCGCGCGCTCTGGGATCGCGCCCTCGTCGCCGAGGGCCAGGAGATCGTGCGCCGTTGCCTACGCCGCAACGTGCCGGGCCCGTTCCAGATCCAAGCCGCGATCGCCGCGGTGCACAGCGACGCGCCAATCGCGGCCGACACCGACTGGGGCCAGGTCCTCGCGCTCTACGACCAGCTGCTCGCGATCTCGCCAAACGCGATCGTCGCCCTGAACCGTGCGGTCGCGGTCGCGGAGGTGCAGGGCGCGGGCCCGGCGTTGGCGCTCGTCGACGCGCTCGACCTCGACTCGTATCACCTGTTCCACTCGACGCGCGCCGATCTCCTCGGCCGGCTCGGTCGCTATGCCGACGCGCGCGTCGCGTACGACCGCGCGCTCGCTTTGACGAGCAACTCCGCGGAACGCACGTTCCTCGAAGGCAAGCGCGGGTCGCTTCCCGCCGTTTCGCCGAACTGACGGGCCGGCATCGTCACCGAAGCGCGGCTGACGCCGAGGACCGCATTCGCCGACGACTGACTCCGTTTGACCTCACACGGGCCGATCGCCGCGCAAGGTGACGCGCTGGATGACGCGGTGCTGCGCACCGAAGTCGCCGACGACGCTGTGCTGAGTCACGCGGTTGTCCCAGAAACCCAGGTCGCCGGCGTGCCAGTGGTAGCGCACGGTGAACTGCGGCTTGGTCGCGTGGGCGTAGAGGAATTGCAACAACGCATCGCTCTCGGCGAGCGACAGTCCCTTGATGTGCGACGTGAACCCCGCGTTCACGAACAAGCTCTTGTGGCCCGTCTCCGGGTGCGTCCGCACGACGGGGTGCTCGACCGGATCCAGGCTCTTGTACTGCTTGCCTTCCCACTCGCCCCCACCGTCTTCACGCGCCTTCAAGATCGCACCGAACGCCCGCTGGCCGTCGTGTACCGCGACGAGGCCGTCGATGAAGTCGCGCAGCGGTTCGCTGAGCGCCTCGTACGCGGCGTGCTGATCGGAGAACATGGTGTCTCCGCCGGCAGGTGGGATCACAACCGCATTGAGGATCGAACCGAGCGGTGGCCGCTCGACGAACGTGACGTCGGTGTGCCACGACAACCCGTCGTAACGGTCGACGACGTCGCCGTAGCTCTCGCGTAGCTGTGCGGCCCGGCTGTAGTCGATCTCGAACACTTCGGGGAAGCCGTCGAGGCCGGGCAGTACCGGATGCGCGGGTGTGGGCTCGCCGAAGTTGCGCGCGAGCGCGACGTGCTGCGCGGGTTCGAGGTGTTGGCCGGGAAAGAAGATCACCTTGTACTGCAGCAACCGGGCCCGCAGTTCGCGGACGGTGGCGTCGGAGAGAGGTCGGGTCAGGTCGACGCCGCGGATCTCGGCGCCGATCGTGGCGGACAGTGGAGTCGTGCGGAGGTCGACGGATTCGGAAGTCAGGGTCATGGCAGAGATCTCCTCGGATCAGAAGGGCTTTCGGTGTTTGCGACGTGCAGGAAGGGAGGTTCAGGAAGGCAGTTCGGAACGCGGTTCAGTGAGTCGTGAGCGGGTGCGAAGGGCCTCGATGTCCTCGTCGACGCCGAGCTCGCCCAGGAGCCGGGACCGCAGGGCCGCGAAGCGGGGATCGGCTCGGCGTCGGGGCTCGGCGATCTCGACGGTCGCGTCGAGTGAGATGCGGCCGTCGGTCAGCACCGCGACCCGGTCGGCGAGCAATATCGCCTCGTCGACGTCGTGGGTGACGAGGAGCACGGCGGGTCGATGACGAGCGCAGAGCCGTGCGAGCAGCGCGTGCATCCGGATGCGTGTCAACGCGTCGAGCGCCCCGAACGGCTCGTCGAGGAGCAGCAACGCCGGCTCGCGAGCGAGGGCACGGGCGAGCGCGACCCTCTGCGCCTCCCCTCCGGAGAGTGTCTTGGGCCAGTCGCGTTCGTGCGCCCGCAGCTCGACTTCGTCGAGCGCGGCTCGCGCGCGCTCGCGAGCGTCCGCTCCCCGCAGACCGAGTACGACGTTGTCGAGCACGCGTGCCCACGGCAGCAGCCGCGCGTCCTGGAACACCACGGCTCGGCGTGCGGGTACAACCGCGCGACCCTCAATGCCGTCGTCGAGTCCGGCGAACGCACGTAGCAACGTGCTCTTTCCGCTGCCACTGCGCCCGAGCAACGCGAGGAATTCTCCTTCGCGTATCTCGAGATCGAGGCCGTCGAGCACGACGCGCCTTCCGAACGTCCGACCGACGCCCTCGGCGCGCACGACAACCGCGTCGCCCGAGTCATCGGACCGGAACGGATCCGTCACCAACGAACTGTTCGATACCCGTTCGATCACCGGCTGGCGCGCCATTGCAACGTCCTCCTTTCGAGGAGCCGGACGAGTGCATCGGAGAGCAGCCCGAGCACCGCGTAAACCGCGAGCCCGACGACGATGATCTCGGTCTGGAAGAACTCCTGGGCATGGATCATCAGATAACCGATGCCGTTGGTCGCGTTGATCTGCTCGGCGAAGACGAGGATCAACCAGGCCACCGCGGCCGCCATGCGCAAACCGACGAGGAAGCCCGGGAGCGCGCCCGGCAACACGATGCGGCGGATGGTCGCGAAGCGGCCGAGACCCACCGAGTGCG
>JAODBI010000229.1 GCA_025463875.1 Actinomycetes bacterium | reverse complement strand
GCTTCGTTGTCGCGCCGCATCGCGGCCGCGACGACGGCTTCGCGGTGCGCGCCGAGCCCGCCGCCACCGCTCCCACCACCGCTCGAACCCCCCCGGCGCCCGCGCCCCGACCGCTCGTCTCCGCCCGCCATCGAGATCAGCTCGGCGGGAATCTCGTCGAGGAAACGACTCGGGGGTCGGTAGTCGGTGCTGCCGAACATCATCCGGCTCCACGCGTGGCACAGGTACAGGCGCTCCTCGGCCCGCGTGAGCCCGACGTAACAGAGGCGACGTTCCTCCTCGAGCTCGTCGGGATCGCCGAGGCTGCGCACGTGCGGGAAGACGCCGTCCTCCAAGCCGATCAGGAACACGACCGGGTACTCGAGGCCCTTGGCCGAGTGCAAGGTCATCAACGTGACCGAGCTGGCTTCGGGATCGTTCTCGTCGAGATCGGTGACGAGTGAGATGGCTTCCAGGAACGCCTGGACGCGCGCAAGCCCCTCGGGGCCGGCACCGCCCGTCGCACCACCGTCCGCGCCCCCGCCACCCGCTTCGCCGATACCCACGCCACCGATCGCCGCGAGCCCGCCAACTTCCCCGCGCTCGACCTGCTCGTCGAACGCCCGCGCCGACCCCACCAGCTCCTGCAGGTTCTCGATACGACCGTGCGACTCGACCGATCGCTCGGCCTCGAGCTCGGCGAGATATCCGCTGCGCGTCAGCACCGCTTCGAGCGTCGTACCGACTCCGCCGGGCGCGGCCAGCTCCACCTCGTGCATGAGGTCGAGCAGGTCGCGGAGCCCTCCGAGGGCCTTCCCCGTGACGCCCGCGGCCAACGCCTCGCTCGCCGCGGCGCGGAAGGTCAGGCCCGCGCCGTGTGCGTAGGAGTCGATCCTGGCGATCGACGTGTCGCCGACTCCGCGGCGAGGGGTGTTGACGATGCGCTTCCAGGACACTTCGTCGTCGGGATTCACGAGCGCGCGTAGGTACGCGAGCGCGTCCTTGATCTCGCGGCGGTCGTAGAACTTCACACCACCGAACACGCGGTACGGGGTACCGGAACGCACCAGGGCTTCTTCCAGCACCCGGCTCTGCGCGTTGGTGCGGTAGAAGACCGCGATGTCGCCGTAGCGATATTCGCTCGCGTCGACGAGGCGATGGATCTCGCGCACGACGAACTGCGCCTCGTCGTGCTCGTCGTCGCCTTGATAGCGGACGATCTGCTCGCCGATCCCCTTGTCGGTCCAGAGGTGCTTCTTGCGCGTCGACGCGTTGTTCGCGATCACCGCGTTGGCGGCTTCGAGGATTCGCTGCGTCGAGCGGTAGTTCTGGTCGAGCACGACGATCGTCGCGTCGGGGAACGAGTCCTCGAACTTCAAGAGGTTGCGGAAGTCGGCGCCGCGGAACCGATAGACGCTCTGCGCGTCGTCGCCTACGACCATGATGCTCTTGTGCTCGAGCGCGAGCAGGCGCACGATCTCCCACTGCGCGGCGTTGGTGTCCTGGAACTCGTCGACCAGCACGTGCCGGAAGCGCTGCTGATACCGGTAGAGCGCCTCGGGGTGCTCCCGGAACAGGCGCACGGTCAGCACGAGCAGGTCGTCGAAGTCGACGGCCGAGGCGTCGGCGAGACGGCGTTGGTACTCCGTGTAGATCTCCGCCACGCGCCGCTCGGCCGGACCGACCGCAGCGGCCGCGTACTCGGCGGGCAGGATCAACTCGTTCTTCAAGGAGCTGATCTGTGCGTGGAGTTGCCGAGCCGGGAACCGCTTCGGATCGAGGTTGAGATCGCGCCGAACCCAGTCGGTGAGACGCGTCGCGTCGGCCTGGTCGTAGATCGTGAAGCTCGACCGGTAGCCGAGCAGCGACGCCTCGCGCCGCAGGATGCGCGAGCACGCGGCGTGGAAGGTCGACACCCACATTCGGTGCCCGACCGGTCCGACGAGCTGGGCGACACGGTCGCGCATCTCCCCCGCGGCCTTGTTGGTGAACGTGATCGCGAGGATCTCGAACGGCGACACGCCGAGCTCGGCGACGAGGTACGCGAGGCGATGGGTGAGCACGCGGGTCTTGCCGGAACCGGCGCCCGCGATCACGAGGACCGGGCCCGCCGGCAACGTCACAGCCTCGTACTGGGCGGGATTCAGCCCCGTGAGATCCAGGCTCCGGGCACGAACCCGCACTGCGGGCTCCGGGACGGCGGGCTCCGTGTCGACCATGACTCCATGCATGGTACCGGGGGCGAATTACACGCGTGTCGTGTGCTCGGCGCCCCGTGGCCGGCCGCTTCGGGGAGGTGCGTTGCGTTACGGCACGTCGACCAACACGGTGACCGGTCCATCGTTCACCAGTGCGACCTGCATATCGGCCCGGAACCGGCCGGTGGCGACCGGGACGCCCCGCGCCCCGAGATCGGCTCCCAAGGCTTCGATCAAGGGTTCGGCGTGTTCCGGACGGGCGGCCGCGACCCAACTCGGACGACGGCCGCGCGTCACGTCGCCGTACAGCGTGAACTGACTGACGACGAGCGCAGCGCCGCCGGTGTCGAGCAACGACCGGTTCATCGCGCCCGAGTCGTCGTCGAAGATCCGCAGGTTCGCGATCTTCGACGCGAGCTTGGCCGCGTGTTCCGGAGCGTCGCCGTGCGTGACGCCGACGAACACGCACAGTCCCGCGCCGATCTCGCCGACGACTTCACCACCGACGCGCACGCGCGCTTCAGTGACTCGTTGCAGCAAGCCGCGCATCGAAAGACCCCCGGCGTACGCCGTCGGCTCTTACGAAGCCGCCTGCTCGAGGTCGGCCGAGTACTTCCCCTCGGCCGCGAGGCCGTTCATCTCCGCGCGGTGCTTGTACGCGGCCTGGCCCGCGCCGATGTTCGCATCGGAGCCCTTCCACGCCTGCAACGCGGCATGTTGCAACGCGCGCCCGTACGAGAACGACAGGTGCCACGGGTGCGGGCCCTCGACGTTCATGGCGTTCAGGTTCGCGGTCGCTTCCTGGTCGCCCTGCCCACCGGACAAGAACACGACGCCGGGTACCGCGGCGGGGACGGTCCTGCGCAGGCAGGAGATCGTCGCGTCGGCCACGGTCTCGGGCGGCGCCGGATAGCTCGGATTGTCCTTCCCCGGCACAACCATGTTCGGCTTCAACAGCATGCCCTCGAACTCGACGCGCTGGTCGTACAGCTCGTCGAAGACACGGTGCAACGTGTCGCACGTGACCTGATAGCAACGCTCGAGCGTGTGGTCGCCGTCCATCAGCACTTCGGGCTCGACGATCGGCACGATGCCTTCGTCCTGGCAGAGCGCGGCGTAGCGCGCCAGCGCGTGTGCGTTGACATCGGTGCAGAGCCGCGACGGAATGTCGGGCCCGATGGTGATGACCGCGCGCCACTTCGCGAACCGCGCGCCGAGTCCGCGGTACTCGACCAGACGGTCACGTAGTCCGTCGAGCCCGTCGGTGACGAGCTCGTCGTGCGACTTGGCGAGCTTCACCGCGCCCTTGTCGACCTTGATCCCGGGGATGATGCCGACGGATTCGAGGATCTTCGGAAAGGGGCGACCGTCGGAGGCCTTCTGGCGGATGGTCTCGTCGAAGAGGATCACGCCGCTGATGTGGTCGGCGGCGCCGACAGTGGTGAACAGCATCTCGCGATACGCACGGCGGCGGTCCTCGGTCGAGTCGCAACCGATCGAGTCGAAGCGCTTCTTGATGGTCCCGCTGCTCTCGTCCGCGGCCAGGATGCCCTTGCCCGGTGCAACCAGTTCCCGGGCCGTCTCGTTCAGTGCCGCGTCCATCGCACCCATCCCTCGTGTCGTCGCGTGACCCTATTTTCCCACCCGCGCCCGCGTCATTCCCATTCGCGTCATTCCCATTCGCGTCATTCCCATTCGATCGTGCCGGGTGGTTTCGAGGTGATGTCGTAGGCCACCCGGTTGACGCCCGGGACCTCGTTGATGATGCGCGACGAGATGCGCTCGAGCACGTCGTAGGGGATACGGGCCCAGTCGGCGGTCATCGCGTCGTCGGACGTCACCGCGCGCAGCACGATCGGGTAGGCGTACGTGCGGTCGTCGCCCATGACCCCGACGGTCTTGACGGCGGGCAACACCGCGAAGCTCTGCCAGATCTCACGGTAGAGCCCGGCCCGCCGGATCTCCTCCACCACCACCGCGTCGGCCTGTTGCAGGATCTCGACGCGCTCGCGCGTGATCGTGCCGATGATGCGAACCGCGAGTCCGGGACCCGGGAAGGGCTGGCGCCACACGATCTCTTCGGGGAGTCCGAGCTCCTCGCCGATCGCCCGCACCTCGTCCTTGAACAACGCGCGCAACGGTTCGACGAGCTCGAACTGCATGTCTTCGGGAAGACCGCCGACGTTGTGATGGCTCTTGATGTTCGCGTTGTCGCCGCCGCCCGACTCCACGATGTCGGGGTACAGCGTGCCCTGTACCAAGAAGCGCGCGTCGTCGAGATCGAGCGCGGCTTCTTCGAACACGCGGATGAACAGCTCACCGATCGTCTTGCGCTTGCGTTCCGGATCGATGACGTCGTCGAGCGCGTCGAGGAAACGGTCCTGCGCCTTCACGTGCACGAGCTCGACCGCGAACTGCTCGCGGAACGTCTC
>JAODBI010000216.1 GCA_025463875.1 Actinomycetes bacterium | reverse complement strand
CGTCGCATATGTGCCGCCGCCGATCACGGCGATCGCGAGCCCCGCGCTTCCCGGCGAGGGTGTGTGGCAAGCGACCGGCCGGCTCGTGCACGGTCGTCCCGCGTTGTACGAGACGTTCCTGCGGCCCGACCGCGTGCACACCAGTCTCCTCGCAGGTGTCGCGTGGCTCGACCGGCGAGCGCTGCGCGCCGTGATCTACAACGGCAACGATCAACCGGGCGGGTCCGGGTGGAGCCATGGCGACCACGTGCAGCCGTCGGAGGCGCCGAACCTCGTCGCCGCGTTCAACGGTGGGTTCCGCCTCGACATGGCGCAGGGTGGTTATCAGAGCGAGGGCCGCGTGATACGGCCGTTCGTGACGGGCCGCGCCACGTTCGGTGTGCGCGCCGACGGGACGGTCGACCACGGGATGAGGGGACGTGATCTCCTGCCCGCGACGCCGTACGCGTCCGCGTTCCAAAGCCTCGATCTCATCGTCGACGGCGGCAACGATGTGCAAGGCCTCTCGCGCGACGATCACCTTCGTTGGGGTGAGACGCTCGGGGGCCGCGTGTTCGTGTGGCGTTCCGGTGTCGGCATCGACGCGCACGGAAACCTGGTCTACGCCGCGGGCATGCTCGACATCGTGAGCCTCGCCGACGTTCTACGGGCAGCGGGCGCGGTGCGGGCCATGGAGCTCGACATCAACTCGTACTGGGTCAGCTTCGATTCTTTTCTCCCCGGTCCCAACGGTCCGGCGCCGTCGAAGCTCTTGGCCAACATGCAACGCAGCGCGAATCGCTACCTCGTGCCGGGGACGCGCTACTTCGTCGCCATGTTCGCCCGCTGACGAAAACTCGCGCCGAGTTCGACGGATGTCAGAGTTGGCCGCGCGCGACATCGCCGGTATCCACAACATCGTCGCCGTCGTCCACAGGTTGATCCTCTATCGATCCACAAGCGACGCGTCGTACGCTGCGGTCATGAGCTTCGTAGTGCACTTCGAGGACGACACCACGACCATCGTCGACGACGCCGACTCCTACGAACAGGAAGGTCCGCTGACGACGTTCTTCGACCGCAACGGCGGCGGTCGGCTCGCGTCGGCGTTCGCAGTGCGCGTCGCGTCGTTTCGCACGGCCAAGATCGTCGAGGTTCGCCGCGAGACCGATCTCGCGATCGCCGCGCTTCAGTCGTCGATGAAGTCGTCCTCGTCGACCACGACGTCCCAGCGCTGCGCGCACTCGCCGCACAGGTAGACGACGCTGTCGCCGGGCTCCAGGTCGTCCTCGGGCCCGATGAGCTGCGCCAGGTGCGCGGTGCCGCCGCATTCCATGCAGTCGATGTGTTCGGCAATCGGCATGGTGACGACGGTACGCCTCAGTCCGGGGCCGTCAAGGGTCGGCGCGCGGTCAGCGGCCCGTACGTCTCGGGCCGGCGCGTCCCGGGAAACGGGAAGAGGTCGAGCCAGTCGCGCGCCTGGTCGAGGTCGAGGTCGGCGACGAGGACGGCCGGCTCCGAACGGGGCGCCTGCAGGAGGACGCGGCCGTACGGGTCGCTGATGAACGACGAACCGTAGAACGTCAGCGGGTCTTCGCGCCCGGTGCGGTTCACCGCGATCATGAACGTACCGTTCATGATTCCCTGCGCGGCGATGACCTGCTCCCACAGCGGTTCGGTGTCGAACCCGGGATGGTCGGGCTCCGAGCCGATCGCGGTCGGGTACACGAGCACCTCGGCGCCCGCGAGTGCGAACGCGCGCGACGTCTCCGGGAACCACTGATCCCAGCACGTCGGGAAGCCGAACGCGGCGGTATCGATCGGCGAGACCGGCCAGCCCGAGTCGCCGGGCCGGAACCAAGTGTCCTCGTAGTAGCCGGCGGTCACCGGGAGATGGGTCTTGCGCGTGTGCGCGACGAGCAGGCCGTCGGGTGCCACGACGAACGCGGTGTTGTAGCCGAGGCCGCCGTCGTTGGCCGCCTCGTAGCACGAAGCGTGCACGTACACGCCCGACTCGCGCGCGCTGCGCGCGGCGAGCGCATACGTCGGACCGCCGGGCACCGGTTCCGGCTGCGCGCCAGGATGCTCGGGATCGCGCGGCTCGACCGCGAAGTACCGCGATCGCGTCAGCTCCGGCAGGCACACCAGTCGCGCGCCTTCTTGCGCGGCCCGGGCGATGCCCTCGGCGAGCGCCGCATCGTGCTCATCAGGGTCGGGGTGCCAGATCATCTGCACGAGCCCGACCCGCATCGGCGGACGCGTCGGTTCGTGGACGCGCGCGGGTGACGGCAGGACGTCGTACGCGGTGTGCAGGATCACGCCGGGACCTGCTGGGTGATGCAATGCACGCCGCCACCTCCGTACGCGAGCACGACGCCCGGCACCGGGACGACGGTTCGACCGGGATAGTGCGCGGCGACGAGCGCGCACGCCTCGTCGTCGAAGTCGTGACCGCTCACGGGTACGGCGACGAAGCCGTTGCCCGCGTACACGTTGACGTACGGGACCGGCAGCCGTAGTCCGGCGTACTCGGCGTAGGGGAGGACGGGCATCTCGGTCACCTCGAAACCGGCCGACCGGAGCCGGGCGGCATTGTCGGCGGCGATGACCGCATTCCGGTTCGCGGGATCGTCGCAACCCTGCACGATCACACCGCCCGTCGGAGTGAAGGCCACGACGTTGTCGACGTGACCGTCGGTGCCGTCGTCCTCCGCGATCGCGTCGCCCAACCAGACGACCTGCTCCACACCGAGCCACGTTCGCAGCGCGTCCTCGATCTGTGAGCGGCTGCATTGCGGATTGCGATTCGGGTTCAGCAGGCAGCGCTCGGTGGTAACGAGGGCGCCTCGGCCGTCGACCGCGATGGAACCGCCCTCGAGCACCAACGGCGCCTCGTGGACGGGCACCCCGAGTCGGCGCGCCACCTCGGCGCCGACCGCGGCGTCGGCGTCGTACGGTTCCTGTTTCTCGCCCCACGCGTTGAACCGGAAGTGGACCGCGTGCACGGCGCCTTCGGGTGTGCGCACGCCGATGGGGCCGTCGTCGCGGATCCAGGAGTCGTCGATAGGTAGCGCGACGATCTCGGCCGCGGTGCCGACGAGCGCTCGGGCGCTCTCGACGTCGTCCGGTCGTGCGACGAGCGTGACCGGTTCGAACGCGGCGATGGCGCGGACGATATCCGCGTACGCGCGTCGGGCGGGCTCCAACTGCGTCGGCGTGAAGATGCATTGCGGTACGTCGGGTGGCCACGCGATCAACGTGCGCGCGTGCGGCTCGGTCTCGGCGGGCATGCGCGATCCCGAGGGAAGAGGCACGACCGGCAAGCTAGCGTGCGGCCCATGCCGCTCAGCGCCGATCTCGCGCAGTTGGCCGCACGCGTCTCGAACTGGGGTCGGTGGGGCGCCGACGACCAGCGCGGCACCCTCAACCTGATCACACCCGAGGTCGTCCGCCGCGGCATCGCATCGGCACGTACCGGCCGTTCCTTCTCGCTCGCGTTGCCGTTCGACCGGACCGGGCCGCAGTGGGACAACGTGCACATGCCCGAACGAACCAATCCCGAGCTGCGCACCCACACCGTCAACGTCGCGTTCACGGGCGACACGCGCGACTTCACGACCAGCGACGACTCGTTCCGGATGGGCTCGCAGGCGGTCACACACTGGGATGCGATGGCACACGTCGGCTACGACGGCAAGCTCTACAACGACGTCCCGAACGACGTGGTAAGCGCCGACGACGGTGCGCGCCGGCTCGGCATAGAGCACTTCGGCCCGGTGGTGACGCGCGGTGTGTTGCTCGACATCGCCCGCCTCCACGGCGTCGACCACTTCGACGACAACTACGCGATCACGGGCGACGATCTCGAACGGGCGGCGGCGGCCGCCGGTGTGGTCGTGGCGGCGGGCGACGCGCTGCTCGTGCGCACCGGGCACATGCACTTCCTCCGGGGGGGCGACAAGCAGCGCTACTCGATGCCGTCGCCGGGCCTGTCGACGAAGTCGATCGAGTACCTGCGTGATCACGACGTCGCCGCGGTCGCGACCGACACGATGACCTTCGAGGTCTATCCCTGCGAGGATCCGAAGATCTTCATGCCCGTACACATGATCCAGCTGCGCGACATGGGGCTCGCGCAGGGTCAGAACTGGCACCTCGACGACCTCGCGGCCGACTGCGCCGGTGACTCCCAGTACGACTTCCTGCTCGTCGCGCCTCCGCTTCCCCTCACCGGAGCGGTCGGCGCGCCCGTCGTTCCCGTCGCGATCAAATAGGAGCGCGAGCCACCCAGAGGCCGATCACGCGCCGTCCGGCGCGGACTCGGGATCGTTGTCGAGGGGAGGGTTCGGCTGCACCTCGACGATCGGCACCCACATGTGCGCGGGCGCGGTGACCACCGTGACCACGGCGCGCGCGACGTCCTCGGGTTGCATCGTGTTGAAGTGACGCTGGATG
>JAODBI010000182.1 GCA_025463875.1 Actinomycetes bacterium | reverse complement strand
GTGTGAAACGGGACCGGATCGATATTGATCTCGTGAATGTGGACCGGGCGCAAGTGGATCTGGTGCATGAGCACGCGCTCCACGAGGAGGCGGACGTGGATCGCGAAGTGAGAAGGGAACGACCGATGGCAATGACAACGCAGCTCCCGACGAGTACCGCCAGCGGACCGGCCGCGACCGCCGCCCCGCCGACGGGTCTACCCGCCGAGCAGCTCTACACCTGGCTCGAATGGGTGCAGGACGACCTGCGCCGGCTCGAAGCGCGTCTCGACTACCTCGAGTCCGCCCGGGCGCAGCTCCGCGAGCAGGAGCGGCTCTTGAGCGAGCTGTTGCACGCGTCGGGCCCGCTCTCCCGATAACGCTCCGGGGCGCCGCGCGCGTCGTTGCGGGCGCCGCCCGAAGTTGACGCCGGTGTCAGGGAACCGATAGTCGTAGCGGTGCATGGGAGAACGCGCACTCGAGTACGACGACGTCTCCACGGGTGACGCGGGGCCGCCGATCAGCCATCCGCTGACGCGCACCGACCTCGTGATGTACGCGGGCGCGAGCGGCGACTTCAATCCGATGCACCACGACGAGATCGCGGCGCAACAGGCCGGCCTGCCCTCGGTGTTCGGGCACGGGATGTTCACCGCCGGACTGCTCGCGACCGCGGTCACCAACTACGTCGGCATCGGCAACCTGAAGTCGTACCGGGTCCGGTTCACGAAGCAGACCTGGCCGGGCGAGGTGCTGACCACGACGGTCACGGTGCGCGAGAAGCGAGCCGGCAACGAGGTCGTGCTCGACTGCTCGGTCGTCAACGACCAGGGCGAGACGAAGATCCAAGGCGAAGCCGTCGCGGTGCTCGCGTGACAAAGGCGACACCGCGTTTCGATCTCCCGTCAACCGATACGGAGACGCAACCGTTCTGGGACGGCCTGAAGGAGGGCAAGTTCCTCCTCCGTCACTGCGATGCCTGCGGACGCGACCACTACTACCCGCGCCCGTTCTGCCCCGACTGCTGGAGCGACCGGGTCTCGTGGAAAGAGGCGTCGGGGCGCGCCAAGATCTACACGTATTCGGTCGTGCACGTGAACGACCTGCCGCCGTTCAACGAGCGCGTGCCGTACGTGGCGGCCATCGTGGAGCTCGAAGAGGGTCCGAGGGTGATGACCAACATCGAGGCCCTGCCGTTCGACGAGCTGCGCGCCGACCTTCCCGTCGTCGTCGACTACAAGCCGATCTCGGACGACGTGACGATTCCCGTGTTCCGTCCCGCGAGCTGAACCGTTAGCGTCCGGGACCGTGAACGAGGACGAACAAGACTGGAATTTCCCGTTCGAGGAGCCCCTCCACGAGGTGTTCCCCCAACTGCACGCCGCGCAGAACGCGTGGATGGCGCAGATCGATTCGCTGACGGTGCCGGATCGCAAGACGCACGAGCTCATCCGGCTCGTGGTGACCGTCGGGATTCGGAATCCCGAAGGCGTGCGCCGGCACGCACGCCTGGCGCGTGAGGTTGGCGCGTCGTGGGAGGAGATCCTCGGATCGATCATGCTCACGGTTCCCGGCCACGGACTCTTGCCCGCGGTCGCCGCGATCCCGCACGCGCGGCGCGGTTACGAAGAAGCACTCGAAGCCGAACAGGAGTAAGCGTGACCGACGTCGAGGAGACGGCAACGCCGTTTCGCATCCTGCCCAAGCTCACCGACAACAACCGTGACTTCTGGACCGGCGGGGCGCGGGACGAGTTGCGTTTCTGGCGCTGTCAGGACTGCGGCTACTACATCCATCCGCCGCAACCGTTGTGCCCGATCGATCACTCCAAGCACCTGAAGACGGAGGCGGTGTCGGGACGCGCGACGCTCGCGTCGTTCTCGGTCAACCACCAGCCGTGGATGCCGGGACCGGAGCTCCCCTACATCGTCGCGATCGTCGAGATCATCGAACAACCGTCAGTGCGTCTGACGACGAATCTCGTGAACTGCCCGATCGACGAGGCGCACATCGACATGGAGTTGCGCGTCACCTTCGAACATCATCCCGATCCCGACGGCGATATCTACATCCCGCTGTTCGAGCCGGGGGAGTGACGGTCATGGACGAGAACGACATCATCGAACGGCGCGCGTGCATCTCGGGCGTCGGCCAGTCGGCCATCGGGCGGCGGTTGTTCCGCGACCCGCTCGAGTTGACGCTCGACGGGTGCCTCGCCGCGATCGAGCACGCCGGTTTGACGACCGACGACATCGACGGCATCTCGACCTATCCCGGCCCGATGGGCACGCCCGCGGGATTCTCCGGAGCCGGCGCGTACGACGTGATGGACGCGCTGCGCCTGCAGTGCGGTTGGTACGCCAGCGGGCTCGAGACTTCGGGTCAGCTCGGCTCGGTGGTAAACGCGTGCCTCGCGGTCGCGTCCGGGCTCGCGACGCACGTGCTCTGCTTCCGGTCCGTCTACGAGGGTTCGGCGCAGGGTGAAAAGGGCGGTCGGGCCGCGGTGATGCCCGGCGGTGGTGGTGGTGGCGGCGGCGGGTTCAAGGCCTCCGGATTCATGCAGTGGAACCTGCCGTTCTCCGCGCCCTCGGCGGCGATCTGGATCGCGATGTTCGCGCAACGCCACTTCTACGAGTACGGCACGACGCGCGAGCAGCTCGCGTGGATCGCGCTCAACGCGCGCCGTAACGCCGAGTTGAATCCGAACGCGATCTACCGCGACCCGATGTCGATGGACGACTACATGGCGGCGCGCATGATCTCGTCGCCGTTCTGTCTCTACGACTGCGACATCCCGTGCGACGGCGCGACCGCGGTCATCGTCTCCCGGCGCGACGCGGCCAAGGATCTGCGCAATCCGCCGCTGCGCGTCGAGGCGGTCGGGGTTCGCATCGACGGTCGTCCGTCGTGGGACCAGTTCGACGATCTCTCGACGATGGCGAACCGCGGGGCGGGCAAGCAGCTCTGGGAGCGCACCGAGTACAAGCCGGCCGACGTGCAGATGGCCCAGCTCTACGACGGATTCTCCTGGATCACGATGTCGTGGTTGGAAGCACTCGGCCTGTGCGGCATCGGCGAGAGCGGTCCGTTCATCGAAGGGGGCGAGCGCATCAAGCGCGACGGTGTGCTGCCGGTGAACACCCACGGCGGCCAGCTGTCGGCGGGTCGCCTCCACGGCTACGGCTTCCTGCACGAGGGTGCTACGCAGATGTGGGGTCAGGGTGGAGATCGTCAGATCCCGACGCCCCCCGAGGTCGGCATCGTCGCGGCGGGTGGCGGCAACACCTGCGGCGCATTGCTGTTGGTGCGCGAGTAGTCGGGGCGCGCCCTAGGAGGCGCGGACCATCCGGGTCACGACGTCGAGACCTCGGACACCCGGAGTTCTGGGAGCCGGCGGAAGGATGAGGGTCGCGATGCCGACCTCGACTGCGCCGCCGTCGTGTGAACACCGGTCGCCGATCATCAGCGTCCGATTCGGGTCGACGTCCAGCAGATGCAGCGCGGTGCGGAACATCCGAGGATCAGGCTTCTGGCAGTCGTGTTCGAACGAGAGGACGTACGCGTCGACGAACGCCCCCGCACCCTGTTGCGCGAGCAGGACGCGAATGTCGAGATGGATGTCGCTCACGACCCCGACCTTGATGTCGAGCTCCTTCACCGACGACAGGATCGAGATGGCGTCGGAATACAGCGGCCGGTTGTCGGGGTCGTCGTCGAACGCGTACAACGCCTCCGCCAGATCCGCATCGAGCCCGGCGAGTCCGAACCAGAGCATGTTGGCCGCACGGTGGTGCGCACTCGAGGTGTCCTCGTCGCGCATGGCGGAGACGACGTCGGGATGGGTCTCGGCGCTCGCCAGCTTCGCCGACAACCGTTCGCGGTCTTCCGGAGGGAGATCGCGGCTGACGACCTCCAGCGCCCGAGCCAAACGCGCGTCCCGCGGTGGGTCGTGGACGAGGGTGCCGCTCCAATCGAACAGCACCGCGTCGAACGACCGCATCGGTGGAAGGCTGGCACACCGCCCGGCACAACCCCCTCGAATTGTGGCGGTGCGCGAAAACCTGTTGGTGCCGCCGGTGGTACCGCGGACGGTCCTGCCCACGGTCCCACCGCGAATTCGCGCGGGCCGCCTTCGGAGCAAACACCGAAATTCGCCGGCGCCGACGCGCCCGGGGGCCGCTCAGTCGATGGCGATGGTTGCGAGCTCTTCGAGGTGGTCGCTCGCGGTGCCGAGCACGAGTGACGTCGAGAGCAGGCGCTTGTAATACAGGTGGATGTCGTGCTCCCACGTGAAGCCGATGCCGCCGAACACCTGGATCGCGGTACCGCCCAGTTGTGGGAACGCGTCGGCTGCAAAAGCCCGAGCGAGCGTCGCGGCCCGGTGCGCTTCCTCGGGTGACGCGTCGTCGATGGCCCAGCACGCGTAATAGCCCGCGGCGCGAGCGAGCTCGACCGTGCGGAGCATGTCGGCGCACAGGTGCTGGATGGCCTGGAACGCGCCGATCGGCTTGTCGAACTGCACGCGCTCCTTGGCGTACTCGACCGAGAGCTCGAGCGCGATCTGCGCCGCGCCGACGCCGTCGACCGCGGCGGCGACTCCCAGCCGGTCGAGCGTGCGGGCGACCGCAACCTCGGCGGGAACGGCCGTGACGATTCGACGAGCGGCCGAAGCCGAGCACGTGATCCGTCCCTGCTTGCGCGACCCGTCGACGCTCGGTGTCGCCGAGGCCTCGAAGCTCTCCGTGGCGAACACGCCGAGCCGGCCGTCGTCGTCGAGCGCGGTGACGAGCACAACGTTTGCCGTGCACGCGTCGGCGACATGCACCTTGGTGCCGTCGAGCGCCCACCCGCCGGCCGAACGCGTCGCACGAGTCGAGGGCGCGTGCCACCCGTAGCGCGCACCTTCTTCGAAGACGGCGGTGGTGCCGATGGCCGAGCCGTCGGCCAACCGGGGGAGGAGCTCGTCGTCGGCCAGCGACACCGCGCCAATTGCCGAGGAGATGAAGGGCGCCGGGCATACCGCGCGCCCGAGCTCTTCGAGAACGACCGCCGCGTCGACCATGCCCATGCCCGCGCCGCCGCGGTCCTCGCCGGTGAGCAGGCCGACGACGCCCAGCTCGACCAGCCCGCTCCAGACCGCCGGATCCGAGGCGGCCGCGTCGTAGCCCGCGCGCACCGCGGTGAGCGGCGACCTGGTCGCGAGGAACCCGCGCACCGAGTCGCGGAGCATTTCCTGTTCGGACGAGAATTCGAAGTCCACGCGGCCCCCGGGATTTCCTGACACTGACGTCAGGAAACTACCCTGCGCACCGATGCGCCTGCGTTACGCACCCGAGGACGAAGCGTTCCGAGCCGAGCTCGACGCCTGGCTCGACGAGCACCAACCCTCGGACGACCGGATCCACGAACCCAAGGAGTCGAGCGCGCACATGCCGGAGTGGGCCCGCGCCTGGCAGCGCGCGCTCTTCGACGCAGGCTGGCTCGTTCCCGGTTGGCCCCCGGAGCTCGGTGGTCGCAACGCGACGCCGACGCAGCAGATGATCTATTTCGAGGAGATGAGTGGCCGCGAGATCCTGCGGAGCGTGAATCCGCAGGGCCTCGGGATCATCGCGCCGTCGATCAACGACTACGGCACGCCCGAGCAGAAGGCGAGGTTCCTCCTCCCGACGCTGCGCGCGGAGATCTCGTGGTGCCTCGGGATGAGCGAACCGGGCGCGGGCAGTGACCTTGCGAGCCTGAAGACGCGCGCCGAGCTCGTCGGCGACGAATTCGTCGTGAACGGACAGAAGGTGTGGACGTCGGGCGCACACCATGCCGACTGGTGCCTCTGCTTCGTGCGCACCGATCCGACTGCGGCCAAGCACAAGGGCATCAGCGCGCTCATCATCGAGACCACCTCGCCCGGTGTCGAGCGCCGGCCGTTTCCCGAGCTCTCCGACAAGGATTTCTGCGACTTCAACGAAGTGTTCTTCACCGACGTACGCGTGCCCAAAGAAAACCTCATGGGTACGCTCAACGGAGGTTGGCCGATCACCCAGGGCTCACTTGCACACGAGCGCTCGATGTTGTGGATCGACTACGCGTACCAGGTGCAACGGGCGGTGCGCGCGCTCGTCGAGCTCGGCAAGACCGAAGGCGCGAACGGGAGGCCGCTGGGTGAGGACGCGTGCTACCGCGACGCCGTCGCCGGCTTCCACGTCGACGCGCAGGCGTTGATGACGATGGGCTACCGCGGCTTCTCGAAGTTCCTCAAGGGCAAGTCGGCGCCGGAGCATTCGTTGCTCAAGCTCTACGGCAGTGAATCCTTGCAGAAGGCCTTGTTGTTCGGTGCCGAGGCGCTCGGTATCGGGGCGCTCGACAGCGACTCGTTCGGTCCGCAGATGTGGAAGGAGGGGTCGTGGGCCATCCAGTACCTCCGCAGCTTCGGCGCGACCATCCCGGGCGGCACCAGCGAGATCCAGCGCAACATCATCGCGGAGCGTGTGCTCGGACTACCCCGAGCTAGGTAGCGTTCGCACGATGGACTTCACGCCGCGCCCCGTCGACGAGGAGTGCGCGCAGCGTTACGCCGCCGAAGGGTTCTGGGGCGACGACAGTCTTGGCGCGTTGTTGAGTGCGGGTCTGCACGACGCGGCCGATCATCCGTTCACCGTTCGCTCGGATCGCATGCCGTACCGCGGCACGTTCGGCGACGTCGACGCGCTCGCGCGCCGGGTCGCGGCCGGGCTGCAGACGCGCGGCATCGGGCCCGGCGACGCGGTCGCGTTCCAACTCCCGAACTGGCTCGAGGCGGCCGCGACCTTCTACGCGATCGCCTACCTCGGCGCGGTCGTCGTGCCCATCGTGCACTTCTACGGCCCGAAGGAGGTCGGCTACATCCTGCGCAAGACGCGGGTGAAGGCACTGATCACGGCCGACCGCTTCGGCCACCAGGACTTCCTCGCGAACCTGGCGGGGATGCGCGACTCGCTCACCGATCTCGAGTGGGTCGCGATCGTCGGCGACCGCGACGGTCCCGCCGTCGACCTCCGTGATATTGCGTTCTCCGACCTCGTCGCCGATGATCCGATCGACGAGGTGCCCGTCGTCGACCCTCGTGCGCCCGCGCTCGTCGCGTACACGTCGGGCACCACCTCCGATCCGAAGGGCGTGGTGCATTCGCACCGCTCGATCAACGCCGAGATCCATCAGCTCTCGGCGATGCAGAACGATCGTGGCGGCCCGGCGATGATCACCGGCGCGCCGGTCGGGCACGGCATCGGCATGCTCGCCGCGCTCCTCATCCCGGTGTTCCGGCGCAGCGAGATCCATCTCATCGACGTGTGGGATCCAGGGCGCGTGCTGAAGGCGATGCTCGACGACGGTCTGTCGGCCGGGCAGGGTTCCACCTACTTCCTGACGAGCCTGCTGGATCATCCCGACTACGACGTCGCGCGGCACGTCCCGCTCATGCCGTTCATCGGGCTCGGCGGCTCCGCGGTCCCCGCGGCGGTGGGCGAGCGCTGTGCCGCGCTCGGCATCGAGATCGCGCGCAGCTTCGGCTCGACCGAACACCCTTCGATCACCGGCTGCACGCCCGACGCGCCCCACGACAAACGCGTCAACACCGACGGCGTTCCGCTTCCCGGCGTCGAGATCCGACTCGTCGACGACGACGGCAAGGACGTCGAGGTCGGGATGCCCGGTGAGATCTGGAGTCGCGGCCCGGAGCTGTTCGTGGGCTACACCGACGCGGCCGCGACCGCGGCCGCGTTCAGTGCTGACGGTTGGTTCATGACCGGCGACATCGGCGTGCTCGACGACGACGGCTACCTCGCGATCACCGACCGCAAGAAGGACATCATCATCCGCGGCGGCGAGAACGTGAGCGCGCAGGAGATCGAGGAACTTCTCGTGCGCATGCCCGATGTCGCGGAGGTCGCGGTGGTTGCGGCGCCCGACGCACGGCTCGGTGAAGTCGCGTGCGCGTTCTTCCGCATGCAAACCGGTCGCTCGGCGCCCGATCTCGCGCAGGTGCGCGCGTTTCTCGACCACGCCGGGATCGCCCGCCAGAAGTGGCCGGAGTACCTCCGTTCGGTCGACGAGTTCCCGCGCACGGCGAGCGGCAAGGTCCAGAAGTTCGTGTTGCGCGAGCAGCTGCGGGCCGAATCCGCGTCTTCGTGAGTGGGTGAGCGGGTCGTGAGCGGGCTGCTCGACGGGATGCGGGTGCTCGATGCGGGCATCTGGCGTCCGGTCCCGCACGCGACCCAGATGCTCGCCGATCTCGGTGCGCAGGTGCTGAAGATCGAGCCGCCGGGTGGCGATCCGATGCGCAACTTCCCGCAGCTCTTTCGCGACATCGCCGGGCACAAGCGCAGCATCGAGCTCAACCTCCGGACCGACGAAGGCCGCGCCCGCGCGCTCGAGCTCGTCGCGGATGCCGACGTGTTCTGCGAAGGCTGGCGCCCGGGCGTCGCGGCCCGTCTCGGCCTGGCGTATGACGACGTGCGCGCCCGGAACCCGTCCATCATCTACTGCTCGGTGTCCGGGTACGGCCAGACCGGGCCGAACGTCGAACGTCCCGGTCACGACGTGAACTACCAGGCCCTGGCCGGTGCGATCGCGCCCCGTGCGGGTGAGGCCCCCGCGATCCCGCGCGTCCCGCTCGCCGATCTCGCGGCGGGGACGTTCGCCGCGTTCTGCATCTGCGCCGCGTGGGCGAAGCGGATTCGGACCGGCGAGGGCGAGCGCATCGACGTGGCAATGGCGGACGTCGTCGCGTCCTGGTCGGGAACGAGCTCCGGGAACCTGCTGCGGGGGCGCACAGAACCGACGCGGGGCTCGGCGGGCTATGGCGTGTTCCGCTGCGCCGACGGCGGTTGGATCACCCTGGCCGTCATCTCCGAAAACCACTTCTGGCAAGCGGTGTGCGATGCACTCGACCTCGCGCCCGGGCTGCGCGACCTCGGCCACCTCGAACGGCTCGAGCGCTTCGACGAATGCCAGTCGGCGATCACGAAGGCGTGCGCGCAACTCACGCGCGCCGCCGCGCTCGAACGCCTGACCCGGGCCGGCGCGCCGGTCGCGCCCGTGCTCGAACCCGACGAGATGGCGAGCGACCCGCAGTTCCGCATGCGCGAAGTCGTCTTCGACGCCGGCGACGGCACCGCCCGTCTCGGTTTCCCCGCCCGCCTGCTCGAACATCCGCCCCGGCCGCCCGGACCGACCCCCGACGTCGACCGCGACCGCGACGGATGGGCGACGTGACGAAAGTCGCCGTTCGTCAGGGCGATTGATCCGGCTTACGACGATCGCAGGAGTTTGCCGGGCCTCGTCTCGAGCGCGCCGTCGACGGGGGTACCACCTTCGCGGATCACCGTTCCGTTGACGACGACGTGCGTGATGCCCTCGGGCCGGTCGGCAACGAGGCGTTCGCCGTCGGCGGGGAAGTCGGTGATGCGGCGCAAGGGTCCGGGACCGACCGTGTCGAAGTCGAGCGCGACGACGTCGGCGGCCTTGCCGACCTCGAGCGTGCCGCGGTCGTGGAGACCGAACACCGCGGCCGGCTCACCCGTTAGCTTGTGGATCGCGTGCTCGAACGGCATGACTTCCTTGTCCCGCACCCAGTTGCCGAGGAGATCGGTGGCGAAGCACGCGTCGCAGAGCTGGGTCACGTGCGCGCCCGAGTCGGCGAGGCCGAGCAGGACCGTGTCCTGGGGGAGCAGCCAGGCGATCGCGTCGGGATCGTTGTTGGCGAGCACGCTCGTGAACCGGGTCTCGAGGTTCTCCTCGATGGAGATGTCGAGCATCGCGTCGAGCGCGGTGACGCCGCGATCCACGGCCACGTCGGTGACCTTGCGGCCGATGAGCTCGGGATGCGCCGCAGATTCGGCGACGCGCAACGAGTCGAAGTTGACGGGCAGCGCACCGCGCTGACCCTGCAATTCCTCCCACGCCCGGGCGCGCCACGCAGGATCGCGGTACGCCGCGAGTCGCGTCTCGTCGGGGCGGTCCATGAGCTCCTGGAACGTCGAGCGCATGTTGAACGTGAACGGCTCCCGCAGGTTCATCTGGAAGGTGAGGGGTCGGCACGAGACCTGGGGCCACACCTCGATGCCCTCGGCGCGCGCCTGGGTGTTCGCCGCCATGATCTTCTCGTGCCAGGGGTAGCCCTTCACCGTGAGCAACGCGGTCCACGTGAGCGGGCGGCCCGTCGCGCGTTGCAGCTCGTACACGTCGGCGTGCGTGATCTTCTCGCCGGGAAGCAGCGCGGCTACGCCCTTCTTGGCGTCGCGCAACGGCTCGAGCAACGAATAGAGCTCGGCCAGATCGGCGACGCGCGACGGAACCGGACGGCCGCGGTCGCCGCTGTGGGTCGGCGACGACGACGTCGCGAATCCCGCGGCGCCGGCCTCCATCGCCTCGGCGATGACACGCTGCATCGACGTGATCTCGTCGTCGGTCGCGGCGCGCTCGTAGCCGGCCTCGCCCATGACGAAGATGCGGACCGCGGTGTGCCCGACGTAGCACGCGAAATTGATCAGGGTGCCGCGGGCCTCGATCGCATCGAGGTACTGCGGGAAGGTTTCGAACTCGTCCCATGGAACACCTGCGAACAGCGTGTCGGGCGACATGTCTTCGACGTGCTGCAGCGTGC
>JAODBI010000158.1 GCA_025463875.1 Actinomycetes bacterium | reverse complement strand
GGGCACCGCCGGTCTCGAGACGATGTTCTTCCTGTTGATCTTCGCGGGCCGCGTGTTCGGTCCCGGCTTCGGCTTCACGCTCGGCTGCACGTCGTTGTTCGCGTCGGCCGTCATCACGGGGGGAGTCGGACCGTGGATGCCGTACCAGATGTTCGCGTGCGCCTGGGTCGGGATGGGTGCGGGTCTACTGCCGCCGGGCCGGGGCCGGGTCGAGATCGCGATGCTCGCCGTCTACGGAGTGCTCGCGGGCTACTTCTTCGGGTTCATGCTGAACCTGCAGTTCTGGCCGTTCTCCGTCGACCCGGGCAGCTCGATCGCGTACCTCCCGGGCGCGTCGTTCGTCACGCAGTGGCACCGCTACCTGGTGTTCGACGCGACCACTTCGCTCGGCTGGGACACTGGACGCGCGATCACCAACCTGATCTGCATCATCCTCGTCGGTCCCGCGGCGCTCGCCACGTTCCGGCGCGCCGCGCGTCGTGCGTCGTTCCGCGCTCCTTCGTCGTTCCGTCCGCCGACCTCGCTTGTTCCCACCGACGACGATGAGCGAGTGGCAACCGAACCCGCCTGATGGCGTGCTGACCGAGAGCCAGGTACGTGCCCACGCGGAAGCGATCGCGCGGGGTGACGAGACCTACGCCGACCCGGTCACCGGCTACTTCGTCCTGACGGAGGCGACGTTGCGCGCCCGCGGCGCATGCTGTGGCAGCGGGTGCCGTCACTGTCCGTATTCCGCAGCGGAACAGCGCACCGCGGGCCGGCCGCCGTCGTAGCGCGACGAGACGCCTCACCGCGGGCATGGAACCAACCGGGAGGCGCCTCGCCCGAGACGCCGGACTACGGGCGGGAGGTGCCCGACGCTCTGCCCTTTCAACGAACGAAGGCGCGTTTCGGTTCACACACGAGCCAGTTCGCTCTCGCTGATAGGACGTGATGAAGTCGTCGGAGCGTGCGTCAGCCGACGCGGGCGTTGCCGAACGCGTGGACGGTCACGCCGTCGGTTTCGACGAACCAGTAGCCGCGTCCGTTCGTCGTACGCGCCATGCCGGCGATCGGATGTTGGAGATCGCTCTTGCTCGTGCTGCCGCGATAGGTGGCGTCGCCGAAGCTGAAGATGCCGCCGTCCGATGCCGTGAGCCAGTAACCGTGCCCGCTCGGTGTGGCGGCCATGCCGGCGACGGGTTGGTTGAGGGTGATGTTGCCGGTGCTGCCGCGATAGGTCGCGTCGCCGAAGCTGAAGATACCGCCGTCGCCGCCCAGCAGCCAGTAGCCCTTCCCCGAAGGCGTCGCCGCGATGTCGACGATCGGTGCATTCAGTCGGAACGCCGATGCGTCGCCGAAGAGGGGTCACGCCGCCCCCGGCGACCTTGCCGAACGGCGTCACCGCCCAGTACCCGCCGCCGGGGCGCGGGGTCACGCCGCCCCAGGCTCCCGTCGTCGAGCTCGTCGCGCCCCAGCCCCGACCCGCGGGGTCGTGCAACCAGCTGTGCGCGGTGTGGTGCGTAAACCTACCGACGTTCCAGTTCGTTACGGGCAGCGTGCGCCAACCGTCGTCGGTGTCGTTCTGACTGAGCATCGTGATGCTTCCGTTTCCGTTTCCATCCACGGCACTCGTCGCGACGATGCCGACGTGACCGGCGCTGATCGAGTCGGTGAACGAAATCACGTCGCCGGGAAGCGGCGCGACGCCGGGTGTGCCGTTGCTGTACTTGACGAGCCCGCCGCCGTCAGCCGCGGTGTAGTTGTCGACGACGCCGTCGCCGTTCGCCCCGTACGGCGTCACGCCGTACGTCAAAATCATGAATCGCATTGCCAGTTCCACGCATTGCCATTCGCCTTCGCCAAAAGTGTGCGCGGGATCCGGGCCCATCTGCACCATGTCGAACGAGTTTCCGCCGTTGTACTTGTACGGCTGAGGACCACAAACTTGCACACCGAGATAACTCGCGGGCAGCGCGCGCGAGCTCGAGTTCAAGCCGGTGTCACATACGCGGCCGTGCCACCACCACGGCAATGCGGTTGCCTTTGACGTCGACGCGGCTGCGGCGTCAGGCGCACGCGACAAAAGTCCACTGAAGGTCGTCATTGCGCACACAGCGATCACACACAGGCGAAGCAGCCGCGCAGAGAGAAACCTCTTTGAGAAAACGGGCATCCGCCGTTGTTATCGTCAACGACAGCTGACGTTCTTATTCGGGCCCAGGCGACGAACGCGCTCCGTGAGACTCAAAAACGGCGACAGAGATGTTCGTGACGCGGTGCCGGTCGCCGATGTCGCCCGGGCGCTGGTATGCCGCCTGGGTTGCGGCAGTGAGCGCCTTTCGCGCGGAAACGGTTCGTCTTGCGGCGCAGCGGGACACAGAGTCCGACGCGAGCCGATCAGCCCGGGGCCGAGGTCTGCCGATTGACGATGCGCCGATCGGGAGCCGGCGCCCCTTCCTCGTCGAGCCGGAGCAGACCCGCGTCGAGTGCGAAGCGCACCAACTCCGCGCGGGTGTGCCGGTCGAGCTTCTGGTGGATATGCGCGCGATGAGTTTCGATCGTGCGCAGGCTCGCGCCGACGAGCTGCGCGATCTCTGCATTCGTGTGCCCGAGTGCAAGCAACCTCAGGACGTCGGTCTCCTTCGGAGTAAGTCCGTTGACGGCCGGACGGGCGGCATCTTCGTTCGGCCGCGACGCGAACGCGACTCCGATCGACGGCTGTAGGTACAGGCCACCGCGCGCGACCGTGCGGATGCCGGCGAAGAGGTCGTTCTTGTTCGCCGACTTCAAGACGTAGCCGTCGGCGCCGGCGGCGAGGACCTGCTGCACGGTTGCCAGGTCGTCGAGCACCGTGAGGGCGACGATCGCAGCGTCCTTGAAGCAGACGTGGAGGCGGCGGATGACCTCCTCGCGGGTGGCATCGCCCAGGGCGAGGTCGGTGACGACGACGTCCACTTGGACCTGGAGCTTCTCGGCCGCGTTCACGTCGGTCGCCTGGGCGACGACCTCGAGGTCGCCCTCCTGGTCCATCAGCGCCCGCAAACCCTCGCGAAAGATGCTTTGACCGTCGACGAGCGCCAGTCGTATGACCTGGTCGGGTTGCTGTCTCACGCCGGGAATCTCCTTGCCGCCCGGCAACGAGGTGCCGATCTTGTCACGTCAGCAGGGTCTTGTGGAGCCAGAGGGTTCGGTTTCGCCGCAGGCCTGAGCAGGGGATCAAGCCGCTCGGCGGGAGAATCGCGTTCCCACTGCGCGATACGTGGCGTCGCCCGTGACGTCGTCGGGCCGGAGTTGGCGTAGAATGGTTGGACCGGTTGTTCCGTCGATACTTCCGTCGACATCGTCACTTCGGTCGACGTCGTCGACATCATCGTGAACACGGAGGAGCCGGGGTTTCAGTTCCCGGCCGCCGCACGGCGCAACCGGGACCGGGCGGGCTCTCGGGCCCGCATTCTTCGAGGGCGCACGTCGTGCCCTCCGTCGTATCCAGCGGAGATCTGTGACAGGAACGCCGACGCCGACGCCGATCGCGCCGTGGCAGTTCGACATGTATGTCGACGCCGAGGTCGATGGCGACGCCACGCCCGAACAACTTGCCGCGCTGCAGGCCGACCCGGTGGGTTGGCGCAATTCGTTGCTCGCGCTCCTGCGCGACGCGGAGGAGCATCTCGAACGCGCCCAGTCGCTGCGGGGCGAGGAGCGGGAGATGGTCATCGCCGACCTCGAGTCCGAACGGCGGCGGCTCGCCGACGCGTGGGCCCGCCTGACGGGGCAGCGCCGGGACGATCCGATGGCTCGTTCCGGTCGCGCCGAGCGCAACGAGCGAGACGCCGATCGTGGCGATCGGGATGCGCCCCAGGGTCGCAACGCGCGGGCCGCCAAGCCGCGCATCGAAGAGGATGCCCGCGACCTGGAGCCCGGCGTGGTCGAGCTCCAGGTGTCGTGGGAGCCCGGGCGCGTCGTCGCGTGGGCCGCAGGTCGGAATGCCCCGTCGGCGAGCGCCGATGAGTTGGCGGAGATGCTCGCCGCCGCGGGCGCGCCGCCCACGGGTTGGACGCGCCACGGCGCGGTGCCGCTTCCGGGCGGGGGCAAGGCCGACGCGCAGGCGATTCCGGTCGGTGAGGTACTCGGATGGTTGGTGGCCGCGGGCGCCGGCCAGGTTGAAGGTGTCGGCGCCAGTATCTGCTGGTTGGGGCGGGTCGCGATCTGGGCCGTGGAGCTCACCGCGCGCGGCGCGATGGTTCCGTTCCTCCGCCAGCGCACGCGGCGCGGCGGCACCGCGCGCGACTCCAACGGTTCGTACTCGGTGCGCTGGACGCCCGCGCTCGTCGATCCCCTCCGGCTCGCGCGACTGATCGAGACGATGCCGGGTTCACTGCTCGCGCTCGACCAGGACGTCGAGGCGCGTGCGCTCACGCGCTCGGCGCTCACGGGAATGGTCGACGCCATCTGTCGCGACGGCGCCCGCCAGCTCGAGACTCCGGCGCCGCCCCCGACCGTCCGCACCGCGACCGATGTCGCGGAGGCGTTCCTCGGCCGCCTCGACGGCAGCGCGTTCGACGCGCCGACGCGCCTCGCCGGCGATGTCGCGACACGCATCGAGCGCTGGGGTCGGTCGGTCACCGGCGAGCGCGGCCGACTGATCGTGCGCCTCGACCCGCCCGACGACGCCAAGGTGTGGCACCTCGCGGTCTTCGCGACGGGCACGCGGGGCGAGCCGTTACCGATCGAGCAGGCGATCGTGAACGCAGGCGCCGGCCGTCCGCATCTCGAAGACGAGATCACGCGCCTCGAACGCATGTTGCCCGCGCTGTTGCGACCCGGAGGCACGCGCCGGGGAGAGGTCATCCTCAGTCAGGACGAGGCGTGGGATCTCATGGCGAACACGGGTCCGCAGCTCGAGGCCGCCGGCTTCGATGTGCGGGTTCCCGCACTCTCGCGCCGCAAGCCCACACCGTCGTTGCGGGTGTTCGTCGACGCCGCCTCGGAGACGACGGTCGGCGCGAACCAACTCGCGAACGTCACGTGGTCGGCGGTCTTCGACGACGTCGAGCTCACCGCCGCCGACATCGCGCGTCTGGCGCGCGAAGCGCGGCCGCTGATCCGTTCCGGCGGCCGCTGGGTCGCGATCGACAAGGCCGACCTGCAGGCCGCGGCCGACGCGCTGGCCGAACGAGCCGACACCAAGCAGCTCTCGGGCGCGGAGACGCTCCGGCTCGCGCTCGGGATCGAAGGCTCCGCGCTGGCCGGTGGTGTATCGGTCGTCGGTGGCGGTTGGGCCGCCGAGCTGCTCGAAGCGGCGGCCGATGTCTCCGCCTCACCGGCCGGTGCACCCACGGGCTTCGTCGGTGAGCTGCGCAGCTACCAGGCCGAAGCGCTCGCCTGGCTCGGTTTCCTCGGCAAGGCCGGGCTCGGCGGCTGCCTCGCGCTCGACATGGGACTCGGGAAGACGCCGACGATGCTCGCCGATCTCCTGGCCGGCAAGGGCTCCGGGCCGGCACTGGTCATCGCGCCGCCGGCGGTCGTCGGGAACTGGACGGCCGAAGCCACGCGGTTCACGCCCGACCTGCGAGTGGTCGTGCACCACGGCGCGAACCGGGCCGCGGCCGACGAGTTGGCCGCCGAGATCGCCAACGCCGACGTCGTGGTGACGACGTACGGCACCGCCGTGCGCGACATCGACGCGATCTCCAAGGTCTCGTGGGAGAAGGTCGTGCTCGACGAGGCGCAGGCGATCAAGAACCCGGCGAACGAGACCTCGCAACAACTGCGGCGGATCGAAGCCCGAACCCGGATCGCGCTCACCGGTACCCCGATCGAGAACGGTCTCGGCGACCTCTGGGCGATTCTCGACTTCGCGAACCCGGGACTCATTGGTCCGCGCCCGCAGTTTATCGCGCGCCTGTCGAACGACGGGAGCGCGGCTCGTGTCGAGGCCGAAGCCGCGATGCGCGCCCTCAACGGCATCCTGGTGTTCCGGCGCACGAAATCCGAGCCGGCGATCGCCGAGGAACTGCCCGACCAGATCGACGAGCTCGACCGGTGCGCGATGACGCCCGAACAGATCGGGCTGTACCAGGCGCTGCTCGACACGTTGGTCACGGGCACGGCGCTCGCGGAAGGCGAACCGAGCAAGGCGCGCAACGGTCAGATCCTCGCCGCGATCACGGCCCTCAAGCAGATTTGCAACCATCCCGCCGCGTACCAGGACGACGACCTGCCGCTCGAAGGCCGCTCCGGCAAGCTGTCGCGCCTCGAGGAGATCGTCGACGCGGTGTTCGCGGCGGGGGAGAGCGTGCTCGTGTTCACGCACTTCGCGCAGTGGGGCATTCGTCTCGCCGACCATCTCTCCAAGCGGACCGGCACCCAGGTCGCGTGCTACCACGGGGGCTTGTCGCGTACGGCTCGTGATCAGATCATCGCCGACTTCCAGGGCGGCGAAGGGCCGCGTGTGCTCGTGTTGTCGTTGAAGGCCGGCGGCACGGGACTCAATCTGACGGCCGCGAGCCACGTGGTGCTCTACGACCGTTGGTGGAATCCGGCGGTCGAGGACCAGGCGCGTGACCGTGCGTGGCGCATCGGTCAGACCCGTACGGTCATCAGTCACCGATTGATCTGTCCCGGTACCGTCGACGAGCGCGTCGAGGAAGTGGTCGCGGGGAAGCGCCGTATCGCCGACCTCGTGTTGCCGAAGTCGAGCTCGCTCGCCGATCTCGACCAGGACCAGCTCCGGCTCGCGCTCGGGATCCGGCCCGAGGCGCTGCTCACCGAGGAACTGTTGGAACCCGATCTCAACGAAGGTGCGCACGCATGAGCCCGCCCCGGCGCCGCGCGTCCGGCCGTTCGAACCCGCGCCGCAAGGCGGCACCGCGTCGCGACTTCTGGGACGGCGTCGACGCGGGCGAAGAGCCGGTCACCGTCATCCGTGTCTCGGAAGACGCGTCGGCGATGATCCGTTCACTCGGTCCGCCGCCCCTTCCCGGTCGGGAGACCATCGCCGAGCGTTATCTCGCGCTTGCGTTCGACAAGGCGTCGCGCCGCGCGGTCGCACTCGCCGCCGCGTCCGGGCTCATGGACATGGACGACGTCGAGGACTGAACGACGTTCTCGGCCGCGTGGCGACCGTACGGAGCTCGCGACTCGCTTCGCCGGCGAACGGATTTCGGCTAGCTGGCCGCGCGGGCGCCGACGACCGGTGACCACGCACCCTTGACGTAGATCGTCGGTTGCCCGGACCCGTCGGCCGGAACGGCATAGGTGTCCTTGATCGCGGTGCCGCTCTGGGCTCTGAGGATCGAGTAGAGGATCGTGTTGTTGTCGAGCCACTCGACCTGGTCGTCGACGCTCCTGGTCTCGGCGAGCGCGATGTCGGCGCCGGTACGCAGATCGACGACGTGCAGCCGCCACTTCACTGCCGTCAACGTGCCCCCGACCCGGCTCTTGTACGCGATCCGCGTCTGGTCGGGCGAGAGTGACGGGCATTCGACACCGTTGCGGATCGTGTGCGCCGACCGACTGTTGACGCTGCCGGTGATCAACTGGATGTGCGTTCCGCGGCCGAGCGTCGCGAAGAAGTGATCGCTGTCGGCGGCGAACGTGACGCCCCAGTAGTTGCGGTTTGCCGACGTCACCGAGGAGCCGCCGTCGGTGACGTGGAACTGCTCGAGGTTCCCGAGGTTCTTGCCGGTCGACGTGTCGATGAACGAGGTGCGCGTCGAGAACGTCGCCGACGCGTAGTTGTCGCCGCTCACGAACACTGTCATTGCGGCCCGGTGGCCGTCGGGCGAGAGCCGGGCGCGACTCGGAAGACCGGGCAAGGCGAACGTGTGCAGCACCTTGAAGTTGCGATCGAAGATGTTGCCGTCGTAGGTCGTGATGACGCCGCGGTTGATCGTGAGACACACACCGAGGTTCTTCGCGGTGGCGACGCGGTCGCAGGTGATCGGGGTGATCGCGCGCACACCACCGGGATCGTTGAGCGGTACGACCTCGACGCGCCCGTACGCGGGCCCGAGGTCGGTGTTCTCGAACAGCAGATGCGGCGCGCTCATCAGTGCCGCCAACCGCGCGGGCGTGACCTGCTCCGACGGTTCCTGGGGCTTGCCCGCCTTGGGATTCTTCTCCCGGGCGTGAATCACATACGCGACGCCGGCGAACACACAGACGACTACCAGCGTCACGAACGCGGCGATCTTCACCCCGAGCCGGGCGCCGAGCGGCGCGTCGGCTGCCGGCGGCTGCGGTCGCGCGGGATTCCTCGGCGACATCTTCGCCCGGTTCGGGCGGGCCTTGGTGGTCCGCTTGCTCATCCGTACCGCCTCGCGCGGACGCGGAGCAGAAATGCCCCGATGATCACCATCGCGCCGACCGCGACCGCATAGACCTTGACCGTTGTCTGGAGTCCCCACCACTCGGAGAACTGTCCCCACACTATGCCGGTGGTCATCGTGCTCAACGACGCGGCCGTGGTGAGCACGGCGATGCCGCTCGTGCGCAATTCGCGGGGGACGGTGGTGCTCGCCATCGCCATGAGTACTCCGTCGGTGCACGCGTAGAACGCGCCGAGCAGGGCGAGCATCGCGATGAGCTCGACCCGACCCGGAGACGGGGCGAGCAGGATGAGATACACGCCCAGAAGGAGCAGGAAACCCGCGATGAACACGCGCGACCGGCCGACGCGGTCGGCGAGGTGCCCGAGCGGCACGGCCAGCACGAGGTAGCTGATCGCCATGCCGACGGGGAGCAGGGGGAAGTACGAGGTGTTGAACGACGTGCGGTTCTGGAAGATCACGTACAACTGCGCGTCGAGGATCGTGAACAACCCGAACAGCGAGCCGACGATCACGAGCGCGCGGAAGTCCTTGCGTTGCAGCAGCCGCAGCGCGCCCCGCCACGTTGCAGCGAGGTTGCTGGTGTGAGCGGCACTGCGGTTCTGCACGAAGAGCACGAGGATGCCCAGGCCGATCAACGCGAACAGGAACGACACGACGAAGATCGCGTCGTACGCGGTCGGCGCCGTCCGCAGGATGAAGTACGCGACGAGCGGACCCACGACCGCGCCCGCGGTGTCGAAGGCGCGGTGTACTCCGAACGCGGTGCCGAGGCGCTTCGGTTCCGCGCTCAACGAGATCAGTGCGTCGCGCGGCGCGCTGCGCACGCCCTTGCCGACCCGATCGGCGAACAGCACGCTCGACGCGGGCCAGGGCGCGTTGCGCGCGGCGAGCAGTCCGAGCTTGCACGCGGCCGAAGTGCCGTAACCGGCGCCCGCGACCTCCTTGTAGCGACCGCGCCGGTCGGCGATCACCGCGCCGGCCACGGTCATGAGCCCCGAGACACCGAGGTACAGGCCGTTGAACAGACCGAATTCGAGGTACGAGAACCGGAGCTGGAAGAGCAGGTAGAGCGGAAGGATGGCCGTGACCATCTCCGAGGAGATGTCGGTGAACAAGCTCGTCAAGCCGAGGAAGACGACGTTGGCCGAGACGGGTGGACCGCTCCTCGGAGGATCTTCGCCGGTCGGCGAGTCTTCCGTCGGCGGGCCGTCCTCGGCGCCCAGCACTGCGGCCGGCCGGAGCGACGGATACACCTAGACCGCCCGACCGTTCATGCTCACACAAAGGTTATCGGCGCGTCCGGCCGTCTCATTCGCGCGGCCGGTGGCGAATCAGCCGAGTTTGACGGCTTGTACGAGGAAGAACAGGGCCTCGTCCGGCGCGATCCCCGAGTTTCCGGCCGCGCCGTACGCGAGTGCGGGCGGAATGGACAGGAGGCGCACGCCGCCGATCTTCATCCCGGGGATCCCCTGCTTCCAACCCGCGATCAGTGAGGCCGTAGGCGAGAGGTCGGCGTCGAACGGTGTGCGTCCGGTCTTGAACGACGTGTCGAAGATCTTCCCCGTCGAGCAGGCGACACCGACGTAGTTCATGCTCACCTTGGCGTTCTTCGGCACGAGCGCGCCCGTGCCGACCGTGAGATCCTGCGTCGCCAACTTCGTCGGTGCCGGACCGGGAGCGATCAGGAACGCCGGCGAGCCCTTCGGCAGGGGGTCCTTCATGCCGATGCACGGCTTGCCCTTCACCGACGCAACGACAGTTGTCGCGGTCGCCGCGGTCGTGGGTGTCTCCGACGTCGGCGAAACCGCGACGCGGTTGTTGCTTCCGCCGCCCAGCGTGAGACCCAGCACGACGACGATCACGAGCACGATGACGCCGACTGCGCCGCCGAGACGTCGTCGGCGTTGCCGAATACGTTGCCGTTCTGCTCGTTGGGCGGCGACGCGCTCCTTCTGCCGGTTCTGGCGGGCGCGCACTTCTTTCGAGGACGGCATCGGGCGGAAACGGTACTCGCGGAACCCGCAAGTACGTTGTCAGCGGTGAGGCCGCCGGAAACCGTCGTCGAGTTGCTTCGGAAGGTCGCCCTCGACCATCCCGACCGGGCCGCGTTCGTCGAGGTCGATCGCCGGCTCACGTTCGCCCAGTGGGATCGCGCCGCCGACGGCGTCGCCGCCATGTTCGTCGAGCGGGGAGTGCGACCCGGCGACGTCGTCGCGCTGCTCGTGCCGTCGTCGATCGACTACGCCGTGTGCTACCAGGCTGCTATGCGTCTGCGCGCGATCACGACGGGCGTCAACACGCGCCTCGGCCCACCCGAGATCGCGAGCATCCTCGACCGCACGCGCCCGCGCGTCGTCGTGCGCGATACCGATCTCGCGGAGGTTCGCGCCGCGTACGCGAACCCGGCGCCCGCCGATCCGCCGCGCGTCGAGCCCGACGACCGCGTCGCGATCGTCTGGACGAGCGGCACGACCGGAATGCCGAAGGGTGCGGTGTTCGATCATCACAATCTGCGCGCGGTCGCGATCGGCGCCGGTGCGATGGGCGCGCCGTTCGACGTACGGCTCGCGCCCCTCCCGTTCGCACACGTCGCGTTCATGTCGCGCCCGTGGGAGGAGATCGAGAACGTCATCACCACCGTCATCACACCCACACCCTGGACGGCCGGTGACGCGCTCACACTCATGGCGCGCGAGCGCGTGACCGTCGGTCAGGGTGTGCCGACGCAATGGCGACTCGTGCTCGACCTTCCCGACTTCGCGGGCAGCGATCTCTCGGCGCTGCGCATCGCGGGGACGGGCGCCGCGACCGTCCCGCCCGAGCTCGTCCGCGAGATGGAGCGGCGGCTCGGCTGTCCGGTCGTGATCGGCTACACGAGCACCGAGGCGGCGATCACCACGGGCACCGTGCCCGGCGACTCGCCCGAGGTGATCTCGCAGACGGTCGGTCGGGCGCGGGTGAACGTCGAGCTCGAGGTGATCGACGACGACGGCGAGCCGCTGCCGACCGGTGAGGTCGGGCGCGTGCGGTGCCGGTCGGACGCGGTGATGCGCGGCTACTGGCAGGACGAGGCCCGGACTGCCGAGGTCCTCGGCGCCGGCGGATGGCTGACGACGGGCGACCTCGGCTTCCTCGACGAGCGCCGCTATCTCACGCTCGTCGGGCGCCGCAGCGAGATGTACATCCGCGGCGGTTACAACGTGTACCCGGCCGAGGTCGAACGCGTGCTGTCGGAACATCCCGCCGTCGCGCAGGTTGCGGTGCTCGGTGTTCCCGATCCGGTGCTCGGCGAGATCGGCTTCGCGTTCGTCGTGGCGGCGCGCGGCGAGTCGCCCGAGCTCGGCGACCTCCGCACCTTCTGCCGGGCGGCGCTCGCCGACTACAAGGCGCCCGATCGTCTGGTCGTCGTCGATGCCCTGCCGTTGACCTCGGTGGGCAAGGTCGACAAGCGCTCGCTCGCCGAAGATGCGGCGCTCGGAGCGGATGGTTAGCTTCGCGTTTCATGAGCCAACCACGCGTCGTCGAGAGCACTCTCGAGTTTCCCTATTCGCGCTCGCTCGGGCCCGTGGTGGGTGGGTTCCTCGCCGGCCTGAAGGAGCACCGGATCCTCGGAATCCGGTCGGCCGACGGCAAGGTGCTCGTCCCGCCGCTGGAGTACGACCCGAACACGGGCGACACGCTCGACGAGCTGGTCGAGGTCGGCCCCGCGGGCACCGTCGGATCCTGGACCTGGGTCGATGCACCCACGCCGAAGCACCCCCTCGACCACCCGTTCGCGTTCGCGCTGATCACCCCCGACGGTGCCGACACCGCGATGGTGCACGCGGTCGACGCGGGCAGCATCGACAAGATGTCGACGGGTATGCGCGTGCAGCCGCGTTGGCGCGACGAAGCGCACAACATGATCGACGACCTCGCGTGCTGGGAGCCCGCATGAGCGATACCACCACCCCCAAAGAGAACCTGGTGATGAATCACCTCGTGTCGCTCTCGTACTCCGAGGAGCTCACGCCCATCCTCGAGCGCTACGTCGACGCGCTGATCGACGGCCGCATCGTCGGTCACAAGTGCCCGCAGTGCGGCCGGGTGTACGTGCCCGGGAAGGGGTACTGCCCGATCTGTGTCGTCGAGACCACCGACAAGGACGAGTTCGAAGTCAGCGACCGCGGCACCGTGACCGGCTTCACGATCATCACGCCGGTCGCGTACTACGGCCAGACCGAGACCGAGCCGTTCGTCTACGCGTCGGTGCTGCTCGACGGGTCGTCGGGCAATCTCGGCGGCCAGGACATCATCGGAGTTGCGCACGACCAGTTGCACTCGGGCATGCGCGTGCGGGCCGTGTGGAAGCCGCCGAACGAGCGCACTGCCGAGGGCGTCTCCAACCGTGGTTGGGGGAGCGTCGCGTCGGTGATCGACGCGTTCGAGTGGACCGGCGAACCCGATGCCGACCGTTCCGTTTACGAGGAGCACATCTTCTGATGGCCGCCACAGACATCGCCGTCGTCGGTTTCGCACAGACGCCTTCGGTCCGCAAGGCGCGCGAGAGCGAAGTGCAACTGCTCGTCCCGATCGTCACCGAAGCCCTCGCCCGCGCCGGGCTCGACCGGCGCGAAGTCGGCTTCACCTGTGCAGGTTCGTGCGACTACCTCACCGGCGGCCCGTTCGCGTTCGTCTCGAACCTCGAAGCCGCGGGTGCGTGGCCGCCGATCTCGGAGTCGCACGTCGAGATGGACGGCGCGTGGGCGCTGTACGAGGCGTGGGTGCGGCTGCAGCACGGCGACATCGACACCGCGCTCGTGTTCGGCTCGGGCAAGTCGTCGCCGTCGAAGCCCGAGGAGATGTGGGCGCAGCAGCTCGACCCCTACTACCTCGCCCCGCTCGGCGTGGATCCGGCGTCGCTCGCCGGCATCCAGGCGCGCGCGTTGATCGACGCGGGCAAAGCGACCGAACGCGACTTCGCCGAGGTCGTCGCCCGGAACCGGGCCAACGCGAAGGACAATCCGAACGCGCAGGTGTCCGGCGACTACTCCGTCGACAAGCTCCTGCAGGCACCGTACGTGCGAGCACCACTGCGGGCGCACGACTTCCCGCCGATCTCGGACGGCGCGGTCGCGGTCGTGCTGGCGCGCGGTGACCGGGCCCGGGAGTTGTGCGACCGGCCCGCGTGGATCCGGGGCCTCGACCATCGCATCGAGGTGCATCAACCGGGGATGCGCGATCTCACGGCTTCGACGTCGACCACGCTGGCCGCGCGCAAGGCGGGCTACGACGGTGGACCGCTCGATGTGATCGAGCTGTCGTCGACGTTCAGCCCGCAGGAGATCATCCTGCGCGAGGCGCTCGGCCTCGACGCCGACGCCAACGTCAACCCGTCCGGTGGCGCGCTCGCCGGCAATCCCGTGATGGCGACCGGGCTCGTGCGGATCGCGGAGGTGGCGCAGCGCATCGTCGAGGGCTCGGCGGGGCGCGGGCTCGCGCACGCGACCGGCGGCCAGGTGCTGCAACACAACCTCGTGTGCCTCATGGAGGGTGACTGACCACGTGCGGACGCAGCGGAGCTTGCGGAGCAAAGGGAGCCAAGGGCAATGACGGAACAGGCAGCAGTCATCGGTGTCGGTCAGACCCACCACAAGAAGAAGCGGGCCGACGTATCCATCCCGGGCCTACTGCGCGAGGCCGCGCTGCGTGCCCTCGATGACGCGGAGTGCACGTGGGCCGACATCGACGCGGTCGTGATCGGCAAGGCGCCCGACGCGTTCGAAGGCATCGTGCAACCCGAGCTGTTCCTCGCCGACGCGCTCGGCGGCGCGGGCAAGCCGATGCTGCGCGTGCACACCGCGGGATCGGTCGGCGGTTCGACGTTCATCGTGGGCTCGCACCTCATCGAGTCGCAGATCCACGATCGCGTGCTCGCGATCGCGTGGGAGAAGCAGAGCGAAGGCAACGCGCAGTGGGGCCTGGCCGGCGGTCGCGGTCGTGGCATCGGCGCGGGCGGCGCGTTCGCGCCGTGGATCCGTGCGTACATCGAGAAGACGGGCGCGCCCGAGTACATCGGCTGGCAGGTCGCGGTGAAGGACCGGCTCAACGCGCTCAAGAACCCGTATGCGCACCTGCACCTCCCCGACATCACGATCGAGACGGTGAAGGAATCCGCGATGCTCTGGGACCCACTGCGGTTCCTCGAGTCGTGCCCGTCCTCCGACGGCGCGTGCGCGGTGGTGCTGACGAACGCGGCGACCGCCAAGAAGGCGTCGAAGCCGGCCGCGTACATCGCGGCGACCGCGGTGAAGAGCGAGCTCGGACAGTTCCCCGGTCGCGATCCGGTCCGGCCCCAGGCGGGCGTCGAGTGCGCGCACGACGTGTACCGCCAGGCGGGCATCGGAGTGCCGCGCCAGGAGATCGACGTCGCCGAGATCTACGTGCCGTTCAGCTGGTACGAGCCGATGTGGCTCGAGGGCCACGACATCGCCGGCCCGGGTGAGGGTTGGAAGATGGTCGAGGGTGGCGACACGGAGCTGACCGGCTCGTTCCCGGTCAACGCGTCCGGTGGGGTGCTGTCGTCGAACCCGATCGGCGCGTCCGGGATGCTGCGGTTCGCGGAGGCCGCGCTGCAGGTGCGGGGTCAGGCCGGCGAGCATCAGGTCGACGGCGTCCGGACCGCGCTCGCCCAGGCCTACGGCGGCGCCGCCCAGTACTTCGCCATGGGCATCCTCCGCAACGAACCCGCCTGACGCACCCGACGCCGAAATTCCTCCCAACAGTTGGGAGGAATTCGGGTTCAGGGGACCTGTTTTCCTCCCAACTGTTGGGAGGGTGAACGCGTCGGGTCTAGGGTGTGGAGAATGACGTTCTCCGGCGGAGCCGCCCCTGACACGGACCGCGATCCGGACCGACGGCGGCAACTCGTCGCCACCGCGCGCCTGTTGGCCGACGAGACGGGAAGCGCGGCCTTCACCGTCGCCAGCCTCACGAGCCGGGCCGGGGTCTCACTGAAGGCGTTCTACGCGTGCTTCCGCAGCAAGGACGACCTGCTCCTCGCGCTGCTCGCCGAGGACAGCCGGATCGGCGCCGACGTCCTGGCCGGACGCATCGGTAGCCGCGCCGGACGCGACGGACTGCGCGCGTACGTCGTCGAGCTCTTCGACATGCTCACGCTCCCGGGTGCGATCGGTTACGCGGGCGTGCTGGTGCGGGAGCGTCGCCGTCTCATCGAGAGCCACGACGCCGAGCTGCGCGACGCGATCGCGCCCCTCGTCGATCTCCTGGCGCGCCACACCGACAGCGACGACCCGAAACGCGACGCGCGCACGATGTTCGCGGTGCTGCTGGAAGGCATCAACGACGTCGTCGTGGGCCGTGTCGCCGACGCGAACGAGCTCGCCGAGTACCTGTACCGGTTCTGCACCGAGGGGGTCGGCGGCCCATGACCGCGACGTTCCTTCCCGAGCCGGAGCCGCGCGTCCGCAACTACACGATCATCTCCGTCGACGATCACCTCATCGAACCGGCGCATTGCTTCGAAGGACGGCTGCCGAGCGCGCTGCAGGACCATGCGCCGAAGGTCGTCACGTTCGACGACGGTCGCGAAACGTGGATCTACGAGGACAACTTCTATCCGCAGGTGGGCCTCAACGCGGTCG
>JAODBI010000140.1 GCA_025463875.1 Actinomycetes bacterium | reverse complement strand
CGCGCAGTGGTCTGCACGCAGCAGTCGCGGATGCGACTACAGCCCGAGCTTTCGCGGCCGCGTTATCGGTGAACAACGTCCCGCGGCGGATGTAGCGACGTAGGACCGGCAGGCTCTTGTGGCCGGTCTGGTTCATGATTTCGGTTTCGGTTGCTCCGGCGCGGGCGGCGGACGTTGCCATCCCACGCCGTCATGAGTGCCCGGCGACCTGTTTCGAATCGAGCCCGGCAGCCTCAGCGGCTCGTTTGACGATGCGGGCGACGGCCCGGACGGAAAGACGTTGGTGTCCGAGATGTCCGTAGCGATCGATCGGTCGGAACAGCGCGCCGTCCTCGATACCAGATCGTTCGAGCCATGCCCGGAAGGCGCGGACCGGGCAGGTTGCCGGGTTGGAGCCGTAGGGGATGCCGATCTGTCGGGCTTCACCTTCTACGCCCTCAAGGTCGTCATCAGGGTGTCGTCTCGGCAGCTGGCGCCACTTTCGCATCGGCGGCAACCACCGGAAGTGCGGCCATGTGGTTTTACCGCCACGAAATGGTAACGAAAGCCGTTTCGAGTAAAACCAACTACAGGACTCGGGGGGCCGAGTTTGATCGGGTGTTGCTCGCAGAGGGGCGCAGCTTCTTTCTCGGGCGCTCCGATTGTGTTGCAGCGCATGCGGGGGTTTGCGGGCTGTGAATACGGGCGGCATGAGGCGACGTGCGGTGTTTTGCGCGCTCGCAGTGAAAACAGGGGTGCCGGACGCGCGTTACGGGCGATTGATCCCCTCGCCCGGAAGCGCGCCCGGCGCCCGCGCTCCGTCGATGCGTGCGATCTCGTCGACGCGCTCCCTCCGGTCGTCGCCGTCGGAGCCGACGCGCAGGACGGGAAGTGGAACATCCCACGCCAAGGAGCTGATCGACCTGGCGGAACGGATGGGCATTCCGACAAAAGACGCCGTTCGTCGGGTTCTCGAGCATCTCGGCGGTCGCGGCGCATGTGGTTTTGCCGCTACGAAATCGGAGTGAAAGCGCCGCTCAGTAGAACCTACTGACAGGACGGGCGGCGAGTTCGAACGGAATCTTGCTCGCGAGCGGTATTTCGCTTCAGGCGCGCCGGTTTGGTGTTGCAGCGGCATGCGGGGTGTGAGCGCTGTGAAAACGCGCGACTTGAAACGACGAGTGGTGTTCTGTGTGGCGGCCTCGAGCATTGCTCTGCTCGGTCTCCCGGCAATGCCGCGCGCCGCGGGCGCCGCGGACCCGTGCACCACTCCGGCAAACGACATCGTGCGCGAGAACTGTCAGCCGGGCACGCCTGCGGCCCAATGGGACGTGAGCGGCGCGGGCGATGCGTCGATCCAGGGTTTTGCGACGCAGTTCAGCGTCAATGTCGGAACGACGGAGCACTTCAAGGTCGACACGGACGCGGCCGCGTACCGGATCGACATCTACCGCATGGGGTACTACGGCGGCGACGGCGCTCGGCTCATGGCGACGTTCAATCCGAGCGCGAGCCTTCCGCAAACCCAGCCCGCCTGTATCAGCGACAACGTGACTGGACTCGTCGACTGCGGTAACTGGTCGGAGTCCGCGTCGTGGTCGGTGCCGGCGAACGCGGTGTCGGGCGTCTACATCGCCAAGTTGACTCGGACGGACACGGACGGCGCGAGTCATATCCCGTTCGTCGTGCGCAATGACGCGAGCCACTCCGATCTCCTGTTCCAGACATCGGACACGACGTGGCAGGCCTACAACACCTACGGCGGAAACAGCCTTTACCAAGGCGGCCCCGGCACGAACCCCCCGCGCGCATACAAGGTGAGCTACAACCGGCCGTTCACCACTCGGGACACCTCTCCCGAGGACTTCTTCTTCAACGCGGAGTTCCCGATGGTCCGTTGGCTCGAGGCCAACGGCTATGACGTGTCGTATGTCAGCGGCATCGACGGCGACCGGGCACCCGCGGCGCAGATCGAGCAGCACAAGGTCTTCATGTCGGTCGGCCATGACGAGTACTGGTCGGGAAACCAGCGCGCCAACGTCGAGGCGGCGCGCGACGCCGGCGTGCATCTCGCGTTCTTCAGCGGCAACCAGGTCTTCTGGAAGACGCGTTGGGAACCGAGCATCGACGGAACGGCGACGCCGTACCGCACGCTCGTGTCGTACAAGGAAACTCACGCCGGGGCAAAGATCGACCCTGACCCGGCGTGGACCGGAACCTGGCGCGATCCGATCGGCGCCGCGTACGACGCCGGACGCCCGGAGAACTCGCTCACCGGGACCATCTTCATGGTCAACTGCTGCACCTCCGCGATCCAGGTGCCTCCGATCGACGAGCAGTTGCGGCTGTGGCGCAATACGCGGCTCTCGACCCTCGAGGGGACGACCGCGACCCTCGCCGACGGAACGCTGGGCTACGAGTGGAACTCCGACCTCGACAACGGCTCGCGTCCCGCGGGCCAGATCGATCTCTCGTCGACGACCCTTGACGAGCCTCAGATCCTGAAGGACGCAGGATCGACGTACGGGGCGGGCACCGTGACGCACTCGGTGACGATGCACCGCGCCGCGAGCGGTGCGCTGGTATTCGACGCGGGCTCGGTCCAATGGTCGTGGGGTCTGGACGGAACCCACGACCGTGGCGCTTCGACCCCCGACTCCGCGATGCAGCAGGCGACGGTGAACCTGTTCGCCGACATGACCGTGCAACCGGCCACACTTCAGTCCGGTCTCGTGGCCGGGGTGGCGTCGACCGACACCGTCGCCCCGACGGCGGCGATCACGTCGCCCGGGGACGGCGACTCCGTGATTGCCGGCTCGCCCACCACAGTGACCGGCACCGCGAGCGACGCCGGCGGCGGCCGGGTCGCTGGCATCGAGGTCTCGACCGACAACGGAGTGACGTGGCATCCCGCGAGTGGGCACGAATCCTGGAGCTACACGTTCACGCCCCAGACGACGGGCAGCCTGACCCTTCTGAGCCGCGCGACCGACGACAGCGTGA
>JAODBI010000131.1 GCA_025463875.1 Actinomycetes bacterium | reverse complement strand
GGCACTTGCGGGCCACGTCGACGAACTCGTTCTCGAGGTTCGTGAACTCCGCCATCCGCGCCGGCGTCGCCGCGGTCGCGATCACCGACGCGTGCCGCTGCGAGATCGCACCCGCCGCGAACGCCTCCGCCACCACGGGCAGCTGCTCGAGTTTGCGGCCCAGCTTCACCGCCGCGTGGACGACACCCCGATCCATCCGACACGCATCCGCGATCGCAGCTTCGACACTCCCGTAGCCGTCGGCGCGCCAGTGTTCGGAACGGTCGTACGCACCGACCTTCGCGACCCACGCCGCGGTGTGCGCGTCGAGCGCTACCCGTGCTCGTTTGATCTCGTCCATGAACCCGAACATCTGTTCGTATCGTACCAGACAAACAGCCAAAACACCCGAGAAAACAAGGCGAATTGCTCCTCTGAGGACGCTCTCGCAACGACGATGTACGTGGGGAGGCCCGCGATCGCGACCGGCTGGCGCGGTAAACGTGCGTCATGACACGGGGCCGATCCGACACTCCTCCGGTGCGCAAGTCGTCGTTGTCGGTTCGTCCGCTGATCTCCGGCCCGGCCAAAATCGGGCCCATGCGGCTGCAGGTTCTACCCCGGATGCCGCGCACGCGGCCCCCGGCCCTCGCGGCCGACCGAGCGTTCGGGCCCGAGCTCGCGCGGCGCATCGTGCGAGACTGCAAGATCCTCTTCGACTGGTCGCACCGACGCCGCCCGGCCGTCGAATCGGCTCGCCTGCGGCTCATTCTCCGGCGCGCTGACACCGAGAAGGGCGCTGGGTTTTGAAGCTGAACTCGCGGCGGGTCGCCTTGGGCACGTTTATCGGGGTCGAGGCCGCTTCGTTGGTGTTCTTCGTTCGGATCGGTCGTTTCGCCTGGTTCTCACAAGATGAATGGGATTTTCTCGCGGCCCGACAGGCTGGCGATCTCGGGGACCTGTTCCGCCCTCACAATGAACATTGGTCGACCCTACCGATCCTCGCCTTTCGGCTCTTGTGGCAGCTGTTCGGGTTGCGGACGTATGTGCCTTACCTCGTTCTGGTAGTGACACTTCATCTGCTCGTCGCGGCACTCTTGCGCATGGTGATGCGCCGCGCGGGCGTGGGCCCGTGGTTCGCGACGGCCGGCGCGACGGCGTTCGCGTTGTTCGGATCCGGCTGGTTCAACATCGAGTACTCGTTCCAGTCGGCCTGGTGCGCCACGCTCGCCCTGGGTCTCGGGTACTTGATGCTGGTTGATCACAGCGGCCCGGTTGATCGACGCGACTGGATCGGCCTGGGTCTGGGCCTCGCAGCCCTGATGTGCTCAGGTGTGGCGACGACGATGATCGTCGTCGTCGGTGTCGCAGTTCTCGTCCGACGAGGCTGGAGGCCCGCGCTCTTACACGCCGGAACCTTGGGCGCGATCTACGTGTTCTGGTTCGCCACGGTCGGACACCAGGCGTATACGCGACGCGCATCCCTCTCTGAAGCATTCCGATTCACGGCGCGCGAGCTGAGCGGAACCTTCGGAGCAATCGGTCACCTCTGGGGCGTCGGCGCCGCGCTCTTCATCATGTTGTGCATTGGCCTGACGCTGGCCTGGCACTCGCTTCGCGGCGCGGAACTTCGCGAGCGCGCCGCGGTACCCGCCGCACTCCTGTTCGGCGCCGTCACCTTCGTGTTCGTCACCGGGCTCGGACGCGGGGCGGACTTCGCGATGGGCACACCACCCGGCCCGGCGAGTCGCTATCGCTACGTGGCAGCTGTCCTGATACTGCCCGCGCTGGCCGTCGCCGCTGTCGCACTGAGCCGACGGTCGAAAGTGCTCGCACCTATTGCCCTGGCACTTCTTCTGGTCGGGGTGCCGGGCAACGTGCGCGTCGCCGCCGACAACGCGCCCGACTGGCGCGTGTACAAGCAGCTCATCCTGTCAGCTCCGCGTCTCCCGATCCTTGCCGCGGCCCCTCGCTCCGTCGAACCCGACCGGTTCGGGAATCAGTGGCTCACGCTGGGATGGATGCGCGACGGGATCGCGTCGGGGCGCATCCCGAAACCCGCTGTCCTCACGCCCGCGAACGTCGCGACCTACTCGCTCTACTTTGCGCTGCAAGCCGCGCCACCGCGACGAGAATATCCATGTGTCACCTTGCATCGCGCCGTCATCCGCGTGCTCACCGCGGGGCGGACCCTGGCACTGAAAAGCGCGGTCTCGGTCAGGTACGTGCCGGTCGGAGGTGTCGCCTCGTCGGCTCGGCTTCTGCAACCCGGGAACTACACCGCGGTCGCCGGCCCGCTCCGACTCCGGCTGTCGCCGGCCTCCCCGAGAGACACCCCCGTCGTTTGTGGGTGAACGGCTTGCGAACATCTGTTCGTATGGTAGCGACGAATGCGGAAAACGCCCGAGAAAACAGGGACAATTTGCTTCCTCAGACGCGTTCGTACCGACGATCGCGCGTCAGCCGGCGCCGAGCGTGTGCCGTTGGAAGAACTGCACGACGAGCTTCGGGACCTCGGCCGGCGGAGTGTGACCACCGGGATAGATGTACACGTCGAGCTCGACGTTGTCCGGTCCGGTCTCCGAGCGGAGAAAACCCTTGACCGTCGCGCTCCGGGGATCGACGCCGAGCTTGTGCTCGGCAAGCGGTATCGCCCGCTTTTGATTTGCGTACGGGACGATCGGGTCGGTGATCCCCATCGCCATGAACATCGAGCGGTTCGGATCACCGGCGAGCAGACGCGCCGACGGCTGACCCGACAGGTTCGCGGTCGCCGCGATGCCGGAGCCGCGCTGGTTCAGCAGGAGCGACACGAAGCCGGAACCGTTGGAGTGACCCATGGCGTAGACGCGACGGGTGTCGACCGGGAGCTTCGACTGCAACGTTGCGAGCATCGCGTCGTAGAAGGCGAGATCGCGATCGCCGCTCTCACCCAGTTCGGTCTGCCAACCGCTCTTGACACCCTTGGGATCGGTCTTACCCGCGTGGCCGACGAGTCCGTAGGGATACACGACGATCGCCGCGGGCCAAAGGCCTTCGATATCGAATCTGCGCTCGATGTTCGCCCCGGTTCCGCCGTGCCCGTGGAACACGAACACCAGTGGAAGTGGCTTCGACACCGCCGTCGGGACCACCACGACCGCTAGCCGCTTCACGCCGTTGACGTCGAAGGAGACCACGTGGCGCCCGGGCGCATACGCCGCCGCGACAACGGCGCTCGTTGTCGGAGTCGCCGCGCCCGGCGCCGGCCCGGCGGCCACCACAGTTGTGGTCGACGACACCGCACTCTGGGGAATCGGCGTCGCCTGGGATCCGCCACCGGAGCCGCATCCGGCTGCCAGCGCGAGCGCGGCGAGACCCGCGACGGCGAGGGGCCGGTGCACGCCGGCGCGGCGAACGTGAGGCATGACACGCGGCTGCATGACCCATTGTGTGCGCGGCGATGTGCCCTCGCCGTGAACCGAATGTCAGAGCTGTGTAAGGGCGTCAGAGCGCGGCGACCTCGACCGGAATACCGCTGAGCACCGCGTTGCCGGACAGTGGGTCGAAGAGGTCGGATCTTCCGAGCACGTTCGAGTTCGCACCGGCATTGCGAGTCGCGGTGTGCATCTGCGTTCCGTCGACGTCATGACCCCAACCGTGCGGGATGCTCACGACACCGGGCATGACCGCGTCGGTCACCTCGGCCGGGAGCACGATGTCGCCTGCCGACGACGTCACCCGCACCTCCACGCCGTCGACGAAGCCGAGGCGCGCCGCGTCGGCGGGGTGCACATGCACGGTGCACCGCGCCTTCCCCTTCACGAGCACCGGCAGGTTGTGCATCCACGAGTTGTTCGAACGCAGGTCGCGCCGGCCGACGAGCACGAGCGGTCCGCCGTCGCGCGCCAACGGGCGATCGAGCACCGCGCGCAGGCGTTCGACGTCGGCGACGCAGATCTCGGGTGCGAGCTCGATCATCCCACTCACCGTGCGCAGTACTCCGGGGACGCGGGGTTGCAACGGACCGAGATCGATGCCGTGCGGGTTGGCCTCCAGCCTCGAGAGGCTGAGGCCGTCGGGATCGGCGCCGAATCCGTCGCCGTACGGGCCCGTGCGGAGCATGACGTCGAGGACCCGTTCGGGACCGCGGCGAATGGCGAGCGCCTTCGACAGCTCGTCGGCGTCGCGCCCCTCGACATTGGAGCCCTTGCGCGCCACGGCCCGGTTCACGAGGTCGGTCACCACGAGCTCGTCGAGCGCGTCGATGTCGGCGTGTGCGCCCTGCCCCGCAATCACGCCCGCGAGCCGCAGCATCGACTGCCATTCCGGGACCTCGCCGGGCTCGAGCTCGACGAGCGGCGGCGAGTAGTTCGCGACGTTCCGGATCGCGAGGTTGTACAGCGCGAGGTCGTAGTGCCCGCGTGCAAGTTCCGGCTCGGGCGGCAGGATGACATTCGCGTGCCGTGTGGTCTCGTTGACGTAGATGTCGAAACTGACCATGAAGTCGAGCGTCGCCAGCGCGCGTTGCATCCGGTCGGAGTTCGGCGTCGACACCGCGGGATTGCCCGCCACGGTGACGAGGGCTCGGATCTGCCCCTCACCCGGCGTCTCGATCTCCTCGGCGAGCGCGACGACGGGCAGCTCGCCGAAGTACTCGGGAAGGCCGCGCACCCGCGACGTGCGGCGCCCGAACTTCACGCCCCGACCCTTGCCCGACTCTTCCCCCGCGGTCGACGTCGCGGCCCGCGTGAACATCGCGCCGCC
>JAODBI010000102.1 GCA_025463875.1 Actinomycetes bacterium | reverse complement strand
CCGGAGGTGCTACCACCACCGCGGCGCTACTCCGATTTCGGTGCGAGGTGTGCCAAACGTCCCCGCGCCTCGCCGACCGCTTGGCGTACTGAACGAGATCACCGAGGGCGGGTGATGGAACCGTTTTGAACGGATGCCGCAATCCCGTGAGGTCTGTGCGGGTATGCCCTGACCTGCGCATACATACGAGAGCGGGCGACGGGAATCGAACCCGCGTTCTCAGCTTGGGAAGCTGATGTTCTGCCGCTGAACTACGCCCGCGAACGGCCGAAGGTACCAGAGGACACTTTTCGGCATCCGCCCGCTCAGGGCACGCCGTAGGGGAGAATCGACGCCATATGGCTTACGGAATGCCGCTCCAGCGCGATCCCACCAACGTGATGGGCCGGCGCATCGTCGCCTACATCATCGACTTCGTGCTCCTCGCCGGGATCGGCATCGCCATCCTCGCCGTGACGAAGGACCAGGTCTACACGGGGGCGCCCGCGCACGCGTGCGCAAGCCTCCGGGCCGGCGGCGTCAGCGGTTCATGTCTCCAGATCGGCTCGCGCGTCTACGTCTGGAAAGGCTCCGGGCTCGGCCTCGGTTACGGAATCGGCGCCGTGGCGAGCATCCTCGACCTCGTCGTGCTCCAGGCCGTGGTCGGCGCCAGCATCGGCAAGCTCATCATGGGTCTGCGCGTCGTCGATGCGCAGGGCCGGAAGGCGGGGTTCGGCCCCGTGCTGCTCCGCTGGATCCTCCTGATCTTCGTCGACAACCTCTGCTTCCTCATCGGATTGCTCACCGCGTCGCTCACGCACCCGCACCGGCGGGTGGGTGACATGGCGGCGGGGACGTACGTCGTGGCGCTCGCGGACGCGGGCCGCCCGGTACTCGGTCCCGCCTTCGCCGGCCCGTACGGCGCGTACGGTCAACCGGGCCCGGCGGGATGGGTTCCGCCCGGCGGCGCGCCACAGGGCGCGCCCGGGTGGGGCGCTCCGCCCCCGTACGGCGCTCCTCCGGCCCAGCCCGGTGGATGGTCCGCGCCGCCCCCGCCGCAACCGACCTGGGGTGCCCCGCCGGCGAGCGGTCCTCCGGGGTGGGGCGCGCAACCGCCCGCGGAAGCGGCGCCTCCCACCTGGGGATCGCCGCCCCCTCCCCAGCAGGCGCCGAGCTGGGGCGCGCCGCCGCCTCCGACCGCGCCCGCGTCGCCGACCGCACCCGGTTGGACAGACCCCACACCGCCTCCGCCGGCGCCACCCGCGCCTCCCACCGAGCCCGGTCCGCTCGGCTGGGACAGCCCCGCGCCGTCGACGACTCCGCCTCCGCCGCCCCCCGCCGCCGATCCGCCCGCACCCGAGCCGGCCGCACCAGCCGAAGGCGAGTCGTGGTGGAACAAGGCCTTGGACAAGGACGACGAACCGGAGAAGTGACGAGGTCCGTGACTACCGGCGGCGATTCGTCGTGTGCCCGCCCGCCACGAATTTCGTTCCCTCCCCGACGGGTCACCCCTGGTCAGAGCGTTCCAACGAATCTTCCGACGAATCGCCGACGCAGCTCGGGCACCTCGTCGGAGTGGCGCGACGAATCTTCCGACGAATCGCCGGGACAGGTCTGAGGCACGCCCTCACGTCCCGACGAATCTTCCGACGAATCGCCGCAACGCAGATCAACAACGACCGGGTCGTCAGATCCCGGGCGTGAACGGGGGTCCGGCCGCGGCCGCCGCGCCCGACGCGCCGTTCTCGATCGCTTCCCACAGCATCTCGGCGATGTCCTGAACGCGGACCTCTTCGTCCTTGCCCTCGCCCTTCACGCCGTCGTCGAACATCACGTAGCAGAAGGGGCACGCGACCGCGATGCGCGACGCGCCCGTCGCGATCGCCTCCTGGCTGCGTTCGGTGTTCACCTTCTTGCCGGTGTTCTCCTCCATCCACATGCGCGCGCCGCCGGCGCCGCAGCACATGCCCTTGGTGCCGTTGCGCGGCATCTCGACGAGGTCGATGCCGGCGAGCGAACCGACGACGCGTCGGGGCGCGAGGTACACGTCGTTGTGCCGACCCAGGTAGCACGAGTCGTGGTAGGTCACGCGCTCTTCGAGCGTCGCGCCCGCGAGCGACAACCGTCCGTCGCGCACGAGCTCGTCGAGCAACTGCGAGTGGTGGATGACCTCGTAGTTGCCGCCGACCTGCGGGTAGTCGTTCTTCAACACGTTGAAGCAGTGCGGGCACTGCGTGATGATCTTCTTCACGCCCATGCCGTCGAACACCTCGACGTTCTGCATCGCGAGCATCTGGAAGATGTATTCGTTCCCGGCGCGGCGGGCCTGGTCGCCGTTGCACATCTCGCTTGGACCGAGGATCGCGAAGTCGATCCCCGCCCGTTGGAGCAGCTTGGCAAGCGCGCGCGACGTCTTCTTGTTGCGGTCGTCGAAGCTCCCGGCGCAGCCCACGAAGTACAGGTACTCGTGGTCGAACGCGCCGCCGGGCTCGACGATGTCGACACCTTCGAGCGCGCTCGCCCAATCGCCGCGGTCTCCCTGGTTCAAGCCGTAGGCGTTGCCCGAGTTCTCCATCGACCGGAACGTGTTCCCGAGCTCGCTCGGGAAGTCGCTCTCCATCAGCGTCAGGTAGCGCCGCATGTCGAGGATCTTGTCGAGGATCTCGATGTTCACTGGGCAGATCTCGTCGCAGGCCTTGCAGCTCGTGCACGCCCACACCTCGTCGGGTGTGATGCGCTCGAAGACGCTGTCGACGGTGACCGCGATGTCGGGGTCGACGCCCACCACCGGCGACACGGCCGGATCACCGGTCGCCACCATCACCTCGCCGACTTTCAAGACGATCTCGCGCGGGTCGAGGGGCTTGCCCGTCGCGTGCGCAGGGCACACCGACGTGCAACGTCCGCAGACCGTGCACGCGTCGGTGTCCATCAACTGCTTCCACGTGAAGTCCTCGATCTTGACCGCACCGAAGCTCTCGAGCTCGGTCTCCATGAGGTTCGGCATGGGCTTCATCGCGCCCTTGGGCCGGTCGCGATCCTTCAGGTACATGTTCATGGGCGACGTGAACATGTGCCGCAACTTCGTCGTCGGCAGGATCAAGAGGAAGCCCAGGAACGCCACCACGTGCACGGCCCACAACCACCGGTGGGTGACGTCGAGGGTGTGGACCGACCAACCGTCGACGATCTTGGCGAGCGGGTATCCGACGAACGACCACTTCTCGAAGCTCGGCTCGCCCTCGGCGGCGATGCGGACGGCTTCGACGAAGAATCCGGTGACACCGATGACGAAGAACGTGCCGAGGATGACCGCGTCCTCGGGACGGGTCTTGATGCGGATGCGGTACGGCCGCTGTATGTAGCGGCGGGAGATCGCCCAGACGATGCCGGCCAGGAACATGAGACCCGCGATCTCGGCCCCCGCCGAGTACGCCTGGTAGGTCTGCCCGTGCAGGAACTTGAAGCGGTCCGGGAGCTGGTGGTCGGTCTCGCTGATGACGGTGACGATGAACAGCGAGACGAAGCCGAAGTAGAGGAGCGCGTGCATGAGGCCCGCGGCGGGATCGCGCAGCAGCGTCTGCATCCACACGCCGTTGCGGTAGCTCTTGGCCCGTTTTTCGACGTTCTTCCGAGTGGTGCGCCGGTCGTCGGGCCGGCCGCGCTCGTAGTTGCGGACGCGCAGCGACGCGAGCCACGCGACGATCAGCAACGTCGTCGCCACCGCGGCATAGAACGCGACCTTCAACGCGGTCGGGACGTTCCAGAACACCTCGCGCTGGACGTTCGAGTTGTCGTGCCACCCCGTGATCGCGGGCACGACGCCGCTGCCGATCACGAACACGAACATCACGACGCCGAGTCCGAGCACGACCTGATGAGCCTTGGGCAGTCGCATCAGCGCGAATGTACAAGCCCCTGCCCGACCCGCATCGATCCGAGGGAACGCGGGAAAGTCGGTTAGTTCACGCTGCGGGCGTCGGCTTCACGCAAGCGGTGAGCCATGCCCGCGAGCAGCTTGCGCGCGAAGCCGGGGACCTCGTCGATGAGGCCGGCGAATTCACGCTGGCCGAGGACGACGAGCTCCATGTCGGTGTCGGCCACGATCGTCGAGTTGCGCGGCGCCTTCTCGAGCAGTGCCAGCTCGCCGAACGCGTCACCGGGCCCGAGGGTCGTGATCTTGCGACCCCGCCGGGTCACCCGGGCCGTCCCCTCGAGGATCACGAAGAACTCGTGCCCCGTCTCCCCCTCGGAGATGAGCGTCTTGCCCGCCGGAACCCTGATCTCTTCCGCCCGTCTGGCGACCAGCTGGAGGTCCTTGCGAGAGCAGGCCGCGAAGAGCGGGACCTGCTGCAAGTGGTCGATGAACGCATCGCGACGGGCCATGGGCCCGAAATCTAACCAGTCGCGCCGTCCGCGTCACCTGGCACTTTCCCTGCTCACGCCCGCTCAGAGCGTGACGCGGCGGCCACGATCCGGGAATTTCCCGCCCTCCGGGGAATCTAACAACGGCATTGTCAAGTTATGATCCTCGTTCGTACTCAACCCTCAGCTCCAGTGGAGGCAAACCATGTCCAAGGCCGTCGGCATCGACCTCGGCACTACCAACTCAGTGGTCTCGGTGCTCGAGGCCGGTGAGCCTGTCGTCATCCCCAACGCCGAGGGAAGCCGTACGACTCCCTCGGTCGTCGCGTTCTCCAAGTCCGGCGAGGTGCTGGTCGGCGAGGTCGCCAAGCGCCAGGCGATCACCAACCCCGATCGCACGATCCGTTCCGTCAAGCGCCACATGGGCACCGACTGGAAGGTCGACATCGACGGGAAGGCGTACAACTCGCAGGAGATCAGCGCCCGCATCTTGCAGAAGCTGAAGCGCGACGCCGAGAGCTACCTCGGCACGCCGGTCACCCAGGCCGTCATCACCGTCCCCGCGTACTTCGACGACGCGCAGCGCCAGGCCACCAAGGAAGCCGGCGAGATCGCAGGCCTCGACGTGCTGCGCATCATCAACGAGCCGACCGCGGCCGCGCTCGCGTACGGCCTCGACAAGGAAGGCAGTGACCAGACGATCCTCGTCTTCGACCTTGGCGGTGGCACGTTCGACGTGTCGGTGCTCGAGATCGGCGACGGTGTGTTCGAGGTCAAGAGCACGTCCGGGAACACGCACCTCGGTGGCGACGACTGGGACCAGAAGGTCATCGACTGGATGGTCAGCGAGTTCAAGAACTCGCACGGCGTCGACCTCGGCATCGACAAGATGGCCGCCCAGCGCCTGAAGGAAGCGGCCGAGAAGGCGAAGATCGAGCTCAGCACGTTGCAGGAGACGACGATCAACCTGCCGTTCGTCACCGCGACGAGCGACGGTCCGTTGCACCTCGAGCTGACCCTCACCCGGGCCCGCTTCCAGGAGATGACGAAGGACCTGCTCGAAGCGTGCCGAGGTCCGTTCGACCAGGCGATCCGCGACGCGGGCTTCGACAAATCGAAGATCGACCACGTGATCCTGGTCGGTGGTTCGACGCGTATGCCTGCGGTCACCGAGTTGGTGACCCAGCTCACCGGCAAGGAGCCGCACAAGGGCGTGAACCCCGACGAGGCGGTCGCGGCCGGTGCATCGATCCAGGCCGGCGTCTTGAAGGGTGACGTCAAGGACATCCTCCTACTCGACGTCACGCCGCTGTCGCTCGGCATCGAGACCCGCGGTCAGATCATGGAGAAGATCATCGAACGCAACAGCACCATCCCGGTGAAGCGTTCGCAGGTCTTCACCACCGCCGAGGACAGCCAGCCCTCGGTCGAGATCAAGGTGCTGCAGGGCGAGAGCGAGATGGCCTACCGCAACAAGCAGTTGGGCACGTTCACGCTCATGGGTCTGCCGCCCGCGCCCCGCGGCGTACCGCAGATCGAGGTCACGTTCGACATCGACGCCAACGGCATCGTGCACGTTTCCGCCAAGGACCTCGGCACGAGCAAGGAACAGTCGATGGTGATCTCGGGTGGAACCGCGCTCGGCAAGGACGACATCAACCAGATGATCAAGGACGCCGAGGCCCACGCGGAAGAGGACAAGAAGAAGCGTGAGGAGGCCGAGACCCGTAACACGGCCGACACCCTTGCGTGGCAGACGGAAACCCTCCTGAAGGAGCAGGGCGACAAGGTCCCCGCCGACGACCGCGAGAAGATCGACGTGGCCTTGAAGAACCTCAAGGAGACGCTGGCCGGCTCCGACGTCGAGGCGATCAAGCACGCGCACGAGCTGCTGCTTGCGGCGAGCAACGACTTCACGCGGCGGCTGTACCAGAACGTGCAGGCGCAGCAGTCGGCCGGTGGTGCCACGGGCGGCGATTCGCAGCCCTCGGACGACGAGGTCGCGGACGCCGAGATCGTCGACGACGCCGACGACGACCAGCGGAGCGCGTAGCCCGTCATGACGGACGCGCACCGCGAGACGACGGCCCCGGGTCAGACACCTGACCCGGGTGCCGAAGAGGCCGCGCAGTTCGAGGACGATCTCGCGTCGTTGCAACGCGAGCGTGACGACCTGCTCGACACCACGCGTCGGCTCCAGGCCGACTTCGAGAACTACCGCAAGCGTGTCGTGCGCGAACAGACCGCGCTGGTCGAGCGTTCGACGGAGGGATTGCTCGAGCAGCTGCTCCCGGTGCTCGACAGCTTCGAGCTCGCGGTGCGCAACCTCGAAGGCGGCGACGTCGACGACAAGGTGCGCAAAGGCATCGAGCTCGTCTACGCCGAGCTGACGTCGGTCATGGAGCGCGCCGGGCTCGAGCGCATCGAGGCCAAGGGAACACCGTTCGATCCGAACGAGCACGAGGCCGTGATGCAGGACGACGGCGAAGGTGAGCCACATGTGGACGACGTGTTGCGCACCGGTTGGAAGTTGAAGGGACGCGTCCTGCGTCCCGCGATGGTGAAAGTGACGAGGAAGAATCTCGAGTGAGCGCCCAGCGAGAGTGGTTCGAAAAGGACTACTACGCCGTTCTCGGTGTGCCGCAGAGTGCGACCGAGAAGGAGTTGTCGCGCGCGTACAAGAAGCTCGCCAAGCAACACCACCCCGACGCGAACCAGGGAAACGCCGCGGCCGAGGAGCGCTTCAAGGAGATCTCCGCGGCCTACGACGTGCTCGGCGACAAGACCAAGCGCGCCGAGTACGACGAGGTCCGCCAGATGGTCGCGTCCGGCGTCGGACCCGACGGTGCCGGCGGGTTCGGGCCGGGCGGATTCGGCGGTGGCGGCGGGGGTCGCACGTTCCGGTTCGACACCGACGGCGGCGGACTCGGTGACATCTTCGGCGATCTGTTCGGTGGCGGCGGCGCGGGGCGCCGGCGCGGGCGCACCGCGACCGGTCCGCAGCGCGGTCGCGATCTCGAGACCGAGTTGCATCTGCAGTTCGAGGACGCGATCCGCGGTGTCACTTCGACGGTGCGGTTCCGTGCCGACGCGACGTGCTCCACCTGCGCCGGTTCGGGCGCGGCGCCGGGCACGATGCCCGAGACGTGCCCCGAGTGCCACGGGGCCGGGACGATCGCCGACAACCAGGGGCCCTTCTCGTTCTCCCAGGTGTGCCCCACGTGCGGTGGGCGGGGACAGGTCATCCCCACTCCGTGCCCGACGTGCAACGGCAGCGGTGTCGAAGTGCGTGCTCGCGAGGTCAAGGTGCGGATTCCCGCCGGCGTCGCCGACGCGCAGCGCATCCGCGTGAAGGGACGCGGCGGGGCAGGAGCAAACGGTGGCCCGCCCGGCGACCTCTTCGTCGTCGTGCACGTGCGCGAGCACGCGTTGTTCGGGCGCAGCGGCAACGATCTCACGTTGCGGCTCCCGGTCACGTTCCCTGAAGCCGCGCTCGGCGCCGACATCAAGGTGCCCACTCTCGACGCGCAGGTGACGGTGCGCATTCCGCCGGGAACGCCGAGCGGAAAGGTGCTGCGCGTACGCGGCAAGGGCGTCGCCCAGAACGGAAGCGGGACGGGCGACAACGGCAAAGGCGCGAAGGAAGGCGACCTTCTCGTCACCGTCGACGTGCAGATCCCGATCAACCTGACGAGCGCCGAGCGCGACGCAGTCGTTGCGCTCGCGGGCGCGCTCGACGGCGATCCGCGCGCGGCGCTGGACGCGGCCGCCCAAGACCGGAGGAAGCGCGATGGAGAGTGACGCGAGGGCGTTGTACATGATCTCGGTGGCGGCCGAGCTCGCGGGCGTGCACCCGCAGACGCTGCGCATCTACGAGCGCAAGGGATTGCTCTCGCCGGCGCGTACGACCGGTCGTAGTCGCCGCTACTCGAATCACGACATCGCGCTGCTGCAACGGATCCAGGAGCTGACGAACGACGGTGTGTCGCTGGCGGGAGTGCAGCGCATCCTCGCCCTCGAGGACGAGCTCGGTGCGGCACGTGAGCGCATCGCCGAGCTCGAGGCGCGCCTCGACGACTTGCAGCGCGAGGCCGAACAGCGGGTCGAGGCCGCGCACCGCCAGTATCGCCACGAGCTCGTCCCCGTCCGCAGCGCGGTCGTCGCCCGGTTCGAGCACCGCCGCTAGCCGGCGACCGGCAAGGGAAGGGCAGCCGGCAAGAGCAGTACGAGAAGAGAAGAGACACAACGATGGCTATCGACCCGAACAAGTTCACACGCAAGACGAGTGAGGCGCTCCAGGCCGCGCAGGCGCTCGGTCGCGACGCCGGCAACACCGAGATCGCGCCCGAACACCTGCTGCGCGCGTTGCTCGACCAGAGCGAGGGCATCGTCTCGGGTGTCCTCGGTCAGATCGGCATCGACGTGGGCGACGTACGCCGGCGCGTCGACGAGGCGCTGGTGAGGCTCCCTCGGGTGAGCGGGGCGACGGTGCGCGACGCGCAGTTCGGCGCGAGCACCATCCGGGTGCTGGAGAACGCCGACGCCGAGCGCGTCGCACTCGGCGACGACTATCTCTCGACCGAGCACATTCTCCTCGCGATGTGCGAGGTGCCCGGCGGAGTCGGCGATCTGTTGCGGGGCGCGGGCGTCGATCACGATGCCGTGCTGGAGGCGCTCCGGCAGGTGCGCGGGTCGCATCGCGTCACGAGCGACAATCCCGAAGAGCAGTACCAGGCGCTCGAGAAGTACGGCCGCGATCTCACGGAGGCCGCGCGCCAGGGAAAGATCGATCCCGTCATCGGACGCGACGAGGAGATCCGTCGCATCATCCAGGTGTTGTCGCGTCGCACGAAGAACAACCCCGTGCTCATCGGTGAACCCGGGGTCGGGAAGACCGCGATCGTCGAGGGTCTGGCGCGCCGCATCGTCGAAGGCGACGTGCCCGAGGGTCTGCGCAACAAGCGCGTCATCGCCCTCGACGTGGGAACGATGGTCGCGGGCACGAAGTACCGCGGCGAGTTCGAGGAGCGCTTCAAGGCGGTGCTGAAGGAGATCGCCGACACCGGCGGCGAAGTCGTCACTTTCATCGACGAGATCCACACGATCGTCGGCGCGGGTGGTGCCGAAGGCGCGGTCGATGCGGGCAACATGATCAAGCCGATGCTCGCGCGCGGTGAGCTGCGCCTCATCGGCGCGACCACACTCGACGAGTACCGCAAGTACATCGAGTAGGACGCCGCGCTCGAGCGGCGGTTCCAGCAGGTCTACGTGGGCGAGCCGTCGGTCGAGGACACGATCGCGATCCTGCGCGGGCTGAAGGAGCGCTACGAGGTGCACCACGGCGTGCGCATCCAGGACGCGGCGATCGTCGCGGCCGCGGTGTTGTCCGACCGGTACATCTCCGGGCGTCAGCTCCCCGACAAGGCGATCGACCTCATCGACGAAGCGGCGTCGCGCCTCCGGATCGAGATCGACTCGATGCCGTTCGAGATCGACGTCGTCGAGCGCCGCATCCGCCAGCTCGAGATCGAGCGCGCCGCGTTGGCGAAGGAGACCGACGAGGGTTCGCGGGCGCGCCTCGAGGCGCTCGACGCGGAGCTGCAGTCGCTCCAGGAAGAGCGCGATGGAATGGTCGCGCACTGGCAGTCGGAGAAGGACGCGATCATCTCGATCCAGGCCGGCAAGGAGCGGCTCGAGCAGGCGAAGCTCGACGCCGAACGCGCGGAGCGCGACGGCGACCTCGAGCGCGCCGCGCAGTTGCGCTACGGGCACATCCCGGTGGTCGAGCGTGAGCTCGACGGTCTGTCGGCGCGGCTCGACGAACTGCAACGCGACGGCCGCATGCTGAAGGAAGAGGTCGACGAGGAGGACGTGGCGGACATCGTCGCCAAGTGGACGGGCATTCCCGTCACCCGCCTCATGGAAGGCGAGATGGCCAAGCTTGTGCGGCTGGAAGAGCATCTGCACGAGCGCGTCGTCGGCCAGGACGCCGCCGTCGTCGCGGTCGCGAATGCGATCCGTCGTTCCCGGGCGGGACTGTCGGATCCGAACCGTCCCATCGGCTCGTTCCTGTTCCTCGGCCCCACCGGTGTCGGCAAGACCGAGCTCGCGCGGGCGCTCGCCGAGTTCCTGTTCGACGACGAGCGCGCGACCGTGCGCATCGACATGTCGGAGTACATGGAGAAGCACTCGGTGTCACGCCTCGTCGGCGCGCCGCCCGGCTACGTCGGTTACGAAGAGGGTGGCCAGCTCACCGAAGCGGTGCGGCGCCGCCCGTACGCGGTGATCCTGCTCGACGAGATCGAGAAGGCGCATCCCGACGTGTTCAACGTGCTCCTGCAACTCATGGACGACGGCCGGCTCACCGACGGTCAGGGACGCACCGTCGACTTCACGAACACGATCGTGATCATGACGTCGAACCTCGGCGCCGGTGCCGCCGAGGAGCAGGTGATGGCCGCGGTGCGATCGCACTTCAAGCCCGAGTTCCTCAACCGCATCGACGAGATCGTGGTGTTCCGGCGTCTGACCGAAGAGGAGATCGAGCAGATCGTCGGCTTCCAGGTCGCGATCCTGCAGGCGCGGCTGGCCGAGCGCGGACTCACGCTCGTGCTCACCCCCGAGGCGCAGAAGTGGGTCGCGCAGACCGGTTACGACCCCGACTTCGGGGCGCGCCCGCTGAAGCGGGTGTTGCAGCGGGAGATCGCCGACCCGATCGCGCTCGAGGTCCTGAAGGGCACGTATCAGTCGGGCGACACCATCGTCGTCGACGCCAATCCCGACGGTGGCCTCGTGTTCGAGCACGCGGCAACCGCCGAGCTCGTCACGTAACCGAACTCGTCACGTAACCGAGCTCGTCGTGACTTCGGGATAGAGCGTGCGCAACTTCCAGTGCACCGCGCGGCCGAGCAGCGCTCGGTCCCACTCGGCGCCCCAGACGACGTGCGTGCCGTCCGCGGTCGGAGCCAGCGTGACCTCGGCGCGGGTGCAAAGGTGTCACCGCCCCGCTCGATCGCTATCTCCGCCAGGTGCGGATCGCGGCGGCGGCGGGTAAGGGCCTCCCTGATGGATGAACAACAGTGGTACTGGTGCCTCGAGCACAACACGGCGGTGACCGAAGACGACCCGTGCCCGCCGTCGCGACGCCTCGGTCCCTACCCGTCGCGGGAAGCGGCCGAGAACTGGAAGCAGACCGTCGAGGCGCGCAACGAGGCTTGGGACGCCGACGAAAAGGAAGACGACGACGACTGACGTCGGGCGCCGCCGCGTCGGTGTCGCGGGCGACTCGCCTACGGGCGAGGACGTCGGCGAGGATGCGGATGATGCGTAGGGCCGCGGTATCTGTCGTCGTTGTCGTTGTCGTGGTCGCCGTCGGCGCGCTCGCCGCGTGCTCGAGCTCGGGGTCGGCGAAATCAGGTGCCGGAAACGGGTCGACCTCGTCTTCGTCCGCCTCGGTCGCATCGACGTCGACCACGGGACCGACTCCGGTGCCGACGACGGTCGCCTTCAAGCGCGCGGCGACTCCGTTGGCGCCGAGCACGACCACCTACGTGTTCTCGCTGACGTCCGGCGGCCTCAAGCGCAGCTACCGCTTGCACGTACCGCCCGCCGCGGCCGGCGGCAAGGCCCTTCCGCTCGTGTTGAACCTGCACGGCGCGACCCAGAACGCGCTGTTGCAGGAAGCGCAGTCGGGGATGGACGCGTCGGCCGACAAGCACGGCTACCTCGTCGCGTATCCCGACGGCACGCGCATCGCGACGAAGCTCGACCCGGATCCCGTCGCCAAGCAGGCGCAGTACGGCTTCAACGCCGGTGCATGTTGCGGACTCCCGGTCGACAAGCACGTCGACGACGTCGACTTCCTCCTCGCGGTGATCTCCAACGTCGCCACGCGGACGCCCGTCGACCTCCGTCGTGTGTACGTCACGGGGATGTCGAACGGCGGCATGATGGCGTACGCGATGGCCGCGCAGGCGTCGACGTACATCGCCGCGGTCGCGTCGGTCGCGGGCCAGGTCGAACAGCTGGGGATTGCGCCGACGCAACCGGTCCCGACGATGGAGCTCCACAGCGTCGACGACCCGATCGCGCGCTACGAAGGCGTGCAGAACAGCGACCCCAAGCTGCGTTACTCGGTGATCGCCGGCGTCCAGCAGTGGGTCAAGGCCGACGGTTGCGACACGACCCCGCACCCGGACAAGACGATCACGGGCACGGGAACGTCGGAAGGGCTGACCGCCACGCTGGTGACGTACACCGGTTGCAAGGGAGGCGCGCAGGTCGCGTTGTGGCAGCTGACCGGCTCCGGTCACGTGTGGCCGGGCGCACCGTTCAACACCGGCCCAAAGGAGACCTGGGTCCTCGACGGCGTCGGGCGCGGCACCACGCTCATCGACGCGAACGAGGAGATGTGGAAGTTCTTCAGCCGGCACGTGCTGCCGCGCGCGCCTTGATCTCAGGCAAAGGATGTCAGGGAGAGAAGATCGGCATCGATCCGAAGAAGTGGGCGTCACCGAACGCGAAGATCCCGTTGTCCGCGCCGACCAGCCAGTAGCCGTTGCCGGTCGAGGTCGCGGTCATCCCCGAGACGGGTGCGTTCAGCTGCGCACCACCGAGGGATCCCCGGAACGGCACGCCGCCGAACGCGAAGACGCTCCCGTCGGAGCCGACGAGCCAATAGCCGCCGTGCGGACCCGCGGTGATGCCGACGATCGGTGCGTTGAGCAGCACGCTCCCGAGTGATCCGGCAAAGGTGGCATCGCCGAATGCGAATACCCCGCCGTCGGATGCGGTGAGCCAATAGCCGTGCCCGCTCGGTGTGGCGGCAATGCCGACGACGGGCGCGTTCAGATGGATCGCGCCGAGTGAGCCGTGGAATGCGGCGTCGCCGAACGAGAACACGCCGCCGTCAGACGCGGCCAACCAGTAGCCATGGCCGCCGGGAGTCGGAGCCATGCCGACCACCGGCTGGTTGAGATGTATCGCTCCCAGCGAGCCGAAGAACGTCGCGTTCCCGTACGCGAACACTCCACCATCGTTGGCGACCACCCACGTGCCGTTTCCGGTCGGAGTGGACGCGATGCCGACGACCGGCGCGTGCGACGGAGCCGCCGTGAACGCGGTGGCGTCACCTTCGTGCGTCAGCGCGCCGGTCTGCGTGACGGTGCGATAGCCGTGATCGCTCGGGGTCCGGGCGATGCCCACCGCGCTCGGCGCTGGTGGAGTCGGGAACGACGCGAAGTTCGAATGCGCGCCGCCCGTCGCGGCGAAGCAGCTGCTCGGCGTGATCCCCGTCGACGCCGATTGCCCGCCGGCCGCGAAGGTGAGCACGCCGGGAACGGCGGGGTCGGCGCAATGGAATCCCTGCCACGCGATCGTCAGTAGCGGCGGAAGCCGGCCGGGGGCGAACGAAACCGTCTGACTCGCGGTGATCGGGTTGTTGTCGATGCTCGTGTAGCGCGTCGCCGTGCTCGAAGGCGTCGCGGTCGCCGTGAACGTGATGGCCTTCGTGCACCGTTGCGCGGGGTTGACGGGTCGCACGATCACCGACAGGAACTCGGTCCCGGCCGCTCCCTGCTCCGAGATCGGCCCGAAGTGGAAGCCGCAGCCGACGACCGGTGCGAGAGCCGCGTGGGCAGTCGGCGCGGTCGCGGTCACGGCCGGAATCGCCAGCGCGACGCCGACGCCGACCACCGCAGCGGCTGACGCGACCGACCGACGCGCCATCGAGAGCCAGGTACGCATGACGTCCTCCATGGGCCTTTGGCGAGGATCACGACCGTATACACGCATCGGGCCGGAGTCACGCAGCCTGCGGGCGCGGCGCAGGTGGGAGGCGCTTGACGAGTCCCGGAGAGAGGTTTATACCTCCTACATAACCCCTCTATAACCCCTTCGAGGTGCGCGATGCCGAAGATCAACGTCTACCTGCCGGACGAGCTGGCCGCCGCGGTCCGCGACGCCCAGGTGCCCGTCTCCGCGATCTGCCAGGCCGCGCTCGAACGAGCGGTGCGAGGCGTGGCCGCGCTGCGCTCGGCCGATGCGCCGACCGTCGCGGCCGGTGCGGTCGCCTCCGGCCCGTTCTCGCGGTTCACCCCGCGGGCGCGCCACGCCGTGGTCCTCGCCGAAAGGGCGGCGAAGGACACGCCCCACAACTACATCGGTACGGAGCATCTGTTGCTCGGGACGCTCGACGAGGGTGGGAACCTCGCGCGCAAAGTGCTGTCGGCGCTCGACATCGAGATCGACGACCTCCGCGCCGAGCTCGTCGCCTCGATGGGGCCACCGACCGAACCGGGAGGCGACAACCTGCCCTTCACTCCGCTCCTGAAGTCGAGTCTCGAGTTGGCGGCGCGCGAAGCACTCGGCCTCGGTCACAACTACATCGGTTGCGAGCACCTCCTGCTCGGTCTGCTCGCGACCGAAGACGGACTCGCGAGCAAGGTGCTCCGCCGGATGGGCGTCGAGATGCGAGCGACCAAGCGCGCGGTCGTCGCCGCGCTCACCGGTTTCGTGCACGCGCGCGAGGTGCTGGGCGCGACCAACGACACCGCGGCGGTCCTGGCCGACATTGCGCGCCGGCTCGACGCGCTCGAACAGCGCATGGCGGGCTGACCTCTCGGCGAGGCGGGGCAAGCTCTCACTCCGCGCGGGAGCGCAGCTCGCCCTTCGCCACCTTGCCGCCGGACGAGCGAGGCAGCGCGTCGAGCACCACCAGGCGCTCGGGCCAGAGCTCCTTGCCGGTGCCGCGTTGCTCCAGATGCGCGCGCAGGTCGTCGAGCGTGACCGGCTCGCAGCCGGCGCGCATCTCGACGAACGCGCAGACGCGCTCACCGAACGTCTCGTCGGGAGCCGCGACGGCCGCGCACAACGCGACAGCCGGGTGCGACGACACCGCGTCCTCCACCTGCGCGGCGCTGATGTTCTTGCCGCCCCGGATGATGATGTCGGAGGTGCGCCCGACGACAGTGAGGTAACCGTCCTCGTCGATCGTGGCGAGATCGCCCATCAGCATCCAGCCGTCGGTCGTGAACAGTTGCGCGTTCGCGGCGGGGTCGTCGTAGTAGCCGAGGCACAGCGCGGGACCTTTGCCCGCGGGTACGCCCGGCCGGCCGGGGGTGGTGATGTCGGCGCCCGTGTCGGCGTCGAGCAGGCGCACGTGCATCTCCGGAATGACGCGGCCGGCGGTGCGCAGTCGCTTCTCCTGCGGGTCGTCGGGTGTCGTGCACGACAACGCGCCGGTCTCGTTCGATCCGTAGAACTGCAGGACGTGTGCACCGGTGCGGTCCTCGAACTCTTTCGCCCGCTCGAACGGCACCATCTCGCCCCCGGTGAACATGATGCGCAGCGACGAAAGGTCATACCCGGCGATGGCGGGGGAGTTGAGCATCATCACGAACTGCGTCGACACCGCCGCGAGCACCGTGACGCGGTAGCGCTCGATGGCGCGCAGAACGAGGTCCGGGTCGAAACGCGCGCACACGACGCACGTCGCTCCCGAGATCGCAGGTGAGAAGTGGGCCGTCCACAGACCGAATCCGAAGGGTGCGGGCAGCGCGGAGAGGAAGACGTCGTCGGCGGTGAAGTGCGCCACCGGGTGCGCGAACGCGTGGAACGCGAACCAGCGCGCCTGCGTGTGCATCACGATCTTGGGCAGGCCGGTCGTGCCCGACGTGGAGTTCAGGTACCACAGCTCGTCGGGGCCGATGCGTCGTTCCCGGCCGGCACCCGCCGAGGCGGGAGGTTCGCGCAACAACGTGCGCGCGCCGCTGTGCTCGACGAGGTGGGCGACCTCGCGTTCGCCGGCGCGGGCGCCGACACCGACCGCCACGATCCCCGCCTTTTCGCACGCGAGCATCGCCGCGTGCACGCCGGGCCCGTCGGCGATCTGGAGCGCGACGCGATCGCCGGCCGCGAATTCGTCGAGCGTCCCGGTCATCAACGACGAGCGCGTGTCGTACTCGCGCCAGGTCATCGACTCGCCCGAGGCGGCCTCGACGAAGGCCACGCGGTCGGGCTGCGCCCGGGCGTTGCGGGCTACGACCTCCGCAATGGTTCGCACGGAAGGCCGACCCTCAGGGAAGTTGGTGACGGAAGAGCTCGGACGCGTTCCGCCACGTGATGCGCTCGGCCTCGTCGTCCGGAACGTTCTGGTCGCGCAGCTGGCGCACGAGCATCGCCTGTGTGTCCGGCCACGACGAGTCGGCGTGCGGGTAGTCGGACTCGACGAGCACGTGCTCGAGCCCGATGCGGTGGCGCAACGCCATGTTCGAGTCGTCGTCGAGCGCGCAGAACCAGAAGTTGCGGCGCAACACCTCGCTCGGCGTGAGCTCGACGTCTCGCCAGGTCGGCAGGTAGCCGAGCTGGTACCTGAAGCAATGATCGAGGCGGTCGATGATCCCGGCCACCCAGCCGATGCCACCCTCGGAGAGACAGATCTTGATGTCCGGGAAGCGCACCGGGATCTTCGAGTAGAGCCAGTCGACCGCGCTGTACATGCCGTACGCGCCGAACAACACGGCCGGTATCTCCGGTGGGGCGTCGGCGGAGGTCGTCGGCGAGGTCCCGGACGAACCGACGTGCAGGCACAACACCGTTTGCGTCTCCTCGCACGCCGCGAACAACGGGTCCCAGTAGCCGGAGTGGATGGTCGGCAAGCCGAGCTTGTCGGGCGCTTCCGAGAACGTCACCGCGCGGAAGCCGCGCGCCGCGTTGCGCCGGATCTCCTCCGCCGCGATCCGCGGGTCCCGGAGATACGCGATCTGGTTCGGGATGAAGCGCCCCGGCGCCGCCCCGCACCAGGCGTCGAGGTGCCAGTCGTTGTACGCGCGCATCGCCACGAGCGCGAGGTCATCGTCAGACGGCCACATCGTCAGGCGCTGGCCGACGAATCCCGGCAGGAACGAGGGGAAGCACAACGACGCGGCGACGCCGTCGATGTCCATGTCGTTGACGCGCGCGCGCACGTCCCACGCGCCTCTGCGCATCTCGTCGAAGCGGGTCGGCTCGAAGCCGTACTCAGTCGACGGCCGTCCGACGACCGCGTTGAAGCCCACGTTCGGCAGCACCTGTCCCTGCCACACCCACGCTTCACCACCGTCGTCCGTCGGCACGACGCGCGGTTCGTCGTCCGCGTATTTCCTGGGGAAGCGCCCGGTGAACGCGTCGGGCGGTTCGACGACGTGGTCGTCGACGGAGATGACGGTGTACATGCGCTCGCGCGGCTCCGGCTCCGGCAGCCAGGTGATCGTCTGCCGCCGGCCCTTGCCGCCGCCGAAATGCTCGTTGCTCGCGAGGTCGTCGAGCGAGAGCCCGGTCATGTCAGCACCTCGGGTTCGGTTCGCAACAGCCGGCGGACAGCGCCGTCCCAGTAGGCCTGCGGCGTGTTCTGCCGGAGCGCGATCTTCAATGCGGGGCGCGCCTCGGCGGGAACCTCGGTCGGCTTGCGGCCGGCGCCGAGCGCGTCGAAGGTGAAGTGGCACATCCGTTCGAAGGTCGTGGCCTTGTAACACGCGGCGGGGATCGTCGGTGCCGTCACGATCGCCCCGTGGCGCGCGAGCAGGATGCCGCTCGCGTTGCCGACCTGTTGCGCGAGCCACTGGCCCTCACTGGCGTCGCCGACACCGCCGTACTCGTCGACGAACGCGAGCTCACCGTCGAAGATGCAGGAGTTCTGGTGCACCAGCCGAGGCTGCTCACCGATCGTCGAGAGCAACGTGGCGTAGTACGGATGGTTGTGCACGATGACACGCGCGTCCGCGCGCGCCCGGTGTAGCTCGGTGTGCAGGAAGACGGCGGGGGTGACGTCCCACTGGCCGTCGACGATCCGGCCGTCCGCGTCGAGGCGCAGGATGTCGGAGGCCCGCACCTCCTCCCACCACAGCCCCCAGGGGTTGCACCACATTCCGCCGTCGTCGGTCGCGACGGTGATGTGGCCCGACAGGTTCTCGCGCCAGCCGTCGCGCGCCAGAATGCGCAACGCGCAGGCGAGCTCTTGTTGCACGGTCAGATCGTGACCGATGCCCGGTCCGGGGCGGGGCAGACGCACAGCCATGACCGTATCCGCGAGACTCCCGGGCCGTGAAGGTCGCTCCGTGATGGTCGTCTCGTGAGAGTGCTCGTGATCGGCGCGACCGGTGAGCTCGGGCGCGCGGTCGCCTCGATCCTCGCCGCGCGGGACGGCGGGCCCGGCGGCGTTCAGGTGCGGGCGTTCGTGCGCCGGCCCCTTCCCGCGGGAAGTCCGCCGGTCGACGAAGTGGTCACCGGTGACCTGCACGACCGCGATTCCCTGCGGGAGGCGTGCGCGGACGTGACGGCCATGTTCCTCGTCTCCTCGCCGACCCAGGATCAGGTCGAGCTCGAGACCAACGCGATCGAAGCGGCGGAAGCGGCGGGTGTCGAGCGAATCGCGAAGGTCTCGAACATCCCGATCGCGGGACTCGAGAGCGGTCTGCACGGGAACCATCGGGCGATCGAACGCCGCTTGGCGGCATCGAGTTGCCGCTCCACAATCCTGCAGCCCTCGTTCTTCTCCAGCGTCATCGACAAGCAGGGCGATGTGGTGGCGCGCGGCGCGGTCGTGCTGCCGACCGGATCGGGAAAGATTGCCTGGATCGACCCGTCCGACATCGCGGCGGTCGCGGCGGACGCACTCGTGCGTTCCGATCTGGACGGGCCGCTGCATCTGACCGGCCCCGACGCGCTCGACGGCGACGACGTCGGTGCCCGATTGGGTGTCAAGCGCATCGACCTGCCGCTCGACAAGTGGCGCGAGACCGTGGTCGCATCCGGCCTCGACCCCTGGCTCGCCGACTCGAGCGTGCATCTGTTCGAAGCCGTCGCGCGCGGCGCGCTCGCGGAGACGACCGACACGGTCGAGCGCGTGCTCGGTCGGCCGCCCCGGCGCGTGTTCGAACGTTAGGGCAGACGGCCGAAGAGCGGGTGCTGCGCGACGTCTTCGACGGCGCGGCCGAAGACCCGCGCCGACGGATATCGGGGCCAATCCGGATCGCCGGTGCGCGCGAACGCGGCCCATGAGTCCCGGATCGTCCGCGACAACGCGCGGCCGTCGTCGTCGAGGCCGACGAACGCGTCCCAGCCGTCGACGAAGTTGCCGAACGGGAACGGGATGTCGATCCCGTGGCATGCCCCGACCGTCGGACCCTCCCACGTGAAGCAGTACGTGTAGGTCGGCCCGTGCGGCGCCTGCGCTTCGAGGCCGGCCCGGCACGGCACCTGCATCTCGTTGTCGCCGAACAGCGCGCGCCAGATCTTGTGGGTGTCGTCGGTCGCGAGCGCCCGTTCGTAACCCGCGACGATCGCGTCGGCCGCGTTCTCGTCGACACCGAGGTAGCGCGCCGCGCGTCGCACCACCTTGCCGCGCGGGGGCGGCGCGGAAGACGCGTCGACGAAGAGCCGCATCTCGTCGGCGGTCGTACCGGCGATGAGCGCGACCCCGGCCGCAACGCCTCCGGCCAGGGCCGCGGCGGGCGGTGCCGGGAGCAGGTCGTCGCCGACCATCGGGTGGAACGGCATCATGCCGACGGTTCCCAGCAACGAGACCATGGCCGTCGACTGGGCCGCGACCAGTGCGTCCGCCGACAGGTCTCGCAGCCCGCCCGCATCTCCCACGCCCGCTTCCTTGACGAGAGCTTCGAGCACCCGCGCGGCGCGCGCCTCGTCGAGGGTCGCGAACGTCGCCCCGCTCTGCACGATCGCGCCGGTGAGCAGACCGCGCGCCGCCGGTGACGCGAGCGCATGCAACAACAGTCCGCCCCCCGCCGACTCGCCGAACGCCACAACGCGGGACGGGTCGCCGCCGACGGACGCGATGTGATCGCGCACCCATTGCAGCGCACAGATCGCGTCGCGCACGCCGCAGTTGGCGACCCCACCGAACGGCCGCGCGTCGAGAAAGCCGAACGCGCCCAGGCGGTAGTTCACCGACACCACCACGACCTGTTGTTCGTCTGCGAGCAGTGTTCCGTCGTACACGGGTTGGGATGACGACCCGATGACGAACGAACCGCCGTGGAACCACACCAGGACCGGGAGCGGAGCGTCCGCGGTCGGCGCCCAGATGTTCAACGTCAAGCACGCGTCTTCGTCCGTGTCGCGCACTTTCATGCCGGGCACGATGTCGCCGAGCGGACCGTCGAGTTGCTGGGGCGCGGCGGCACCGAAATGCGAACTCTCGAGCGACGCCGCGGAGAACGCGATCGGTCGAGGTGCCGCGAATCGTGCTGCGGTCGCGTAGGGGATGCCGAGAGAGGTCCGCACCCGCGCAGCCTACGAAGCATTCGTGCCCCGCAACCACTGTCGGCCCCGCTCGGTCGTCGGCTACCATTTCCCCAACGTGACCGCGAACAGGTGGAGCGTTTAAGTGCCGGGCGCAGTGATCGTCGGCACTCAGTGGGGCGACGAAGGCAAGGGTCGGGTCACCGACTATCTCGCCAAGGAGTCGTCAATGTGCGTCCGCTATCAGGGCGGCCACAACGCGGGCCACACGCTCGTCGTCGACGGCGAGGTCTTCAAGCTCCAGCTCGTACCGAGCGGGATCCTGTATCCGTGGGTCGTGCCGGTCATCGGGAACGGCGTGGTCGTCGATCCCGCGGTGCTGATCGACGAGGTCGACATGCTCGAGGGCAAGGGCGTCGACACCCGTCTTCTTCGCCTCTCCGGCAACGCGCACCTGATCATGCCGTACCACCAAGAGCTCGACCGGATGACCGAGCGCTACCTCGGCAAGAACAAGCTCGGGACCACCAAGCGCGGCATCGGTCCGGCCTATGCCGACAAGGCGTTGCGCGTCGGCATCCGCGTGCAGGACCTGCTCGACCCGAAGATCTTCCGCGAGAAGCTCGACCTGGCGCTGCGCGAGAAGAACGGCGTGTTGGCGAAGGTCTACAACCGGCTCCCGATCGATGCCAAGGAGCTCGCGGAGCGCTATCTCGCGATGGTGCCGCGACTCGCGCCGATGATCGACGACACCGTGCACCTCGTGCACGAAGCGCTCGACGCGCAGCAGTGGGTGTTGTTCGAAGGCGCGCAGGCGACATACCTCGACCTCGACCACGGCACCTATCCGTACGTGACCTCGAGCAACCCCATCGCGGGCGGGGTGTGCACGGGCGCGGGAGTGGGTCCCCTCGCGATCCAGCGCGTGGTCGGACTCGTGAAGGCGTACCAAACGCGCGTCGGCAGTGGGCCGTTCCCCACCGAGCTGCTCGAAGGCGACGCGGTCGGCGACATGCTCGTCGAGCGCGGCCGCGAGTTCGGTACGAACACCGGACGGCGGCGGCGCACCGGTTGGCTCGATCTCGTCATGCTGAAGCATGCGGTCCGCCTCAACACCTGCACCGAGCTCGCACTCACGAAGCTCGACATCCTCTCGCCGCTCTCGGAGTTGCAGGTGTGTGTCGCGTACGAAGGCGATGACGGCACTCGTTACGACCACGTGCCGTATCACCAGTCGGTGTTGCACAAGGTGAAGCCCGTCTACGAGACGCTGCCCGGATGGGGAGTGGAGATCGAGAAGGTCGGCCGGCTCGAAGATCTCCCGCCCTGCGCGCGCGACTACGTGAGGTTCGTCGAGGACTTCGTCGGTGTGCACGTGAGCATCGTCGGCGTCGGTCCGGCGCGCGATCAGACGATCGTGCTTCCCCGCGCCGCGTGAGCGGGTGACCGGGTGAGCACTCGCGTTCTCGTCGTCGGCGCCGGTGGCCGCGAGCATGCGCTCGCGTGGAGCCTGGCGCGTTCGCCGCTCGTCGACGACATCGTGTGCGCGCCCGGCAATCCCGGTATGGCGACGATCGGTGAATGCCTACCGGTCGCCGCCACCGATCCGGCGGCGGTCGCCGATCTCGCGACGAAGCTCGACGCCGACCTCGTCGTCATCGGCCCGGAGGACCCGTTGGTCGCGGGAGCCGTCGACGCGGTAGTCGCGTCGGGGCGTAGAGCCTTCGGTCCGAGTGCCGCCGCCGCCCGGCTCGAAGGCTCGAAGGCCTGGATGAAAGACGTGTTGGTCGCGGCCGGGGTGCCGACCGCGCGCTACGGGACCTTCGGATCCGGCCAGGAAGCCGAAGCACTCGACTTCCTGCAGACCTTGTCCGGCCTGTATGTGGTGAAGACGGACGGACTCGCGGCGGGGAAGGGTGTGGTCGTGACGGAGTCGATCGCCGAGGCGCGAGACGCGGTGCGCGCGTATCTCTCCGGTGTCGCGTTCGGCGACGCGGGCCGCACCTGCGTGATCGAAGAAGGCCTGACCGGTCCGGAGATCTCGTTGTTCGCGCTCTGTGACGGGCGGCGCGCCCGAGTGCTCGCCACCGCGCAGGACCACAAGCGCGCGTTCGACGGCGATGCCGGCCCGAACACGGGAGGGATGGGCGCGTATTCACCGGTGCCCTTCGTCGACGCGGGCGTGGTCGACGAGCTGATGGAGCGCGCGCTGGTACCGACGCTGGCCGAGCTCGACCGTCGCGGTGCTCCGTATAGCGGCGCGCTGTTCTGCGGGATCATGCTGACGCCCGACGGCGCGAAGGTGCTCGAGTACAACGTGCGGTTCGGCGACCCGGAATGCCAGGTGGTCGTTCCTCGCCTCGCGAGCGACCTGTTCGTGCACCTGTCGGAGTCGGCGTCCGGCGATCTCGTGACGCCGGTCGAGCTCTCCGACCTCGCGTGCGTCGGTGTCGTGCTCTCCTCCGAGGGCTACCCGCCCGCGGCCGACCGCAAGGGAGACATCATCACCGGCATCGACCGCGCCGGGACACACGACGGCGTCGTCGTCTTCCAATCGGGCACTGCGACCGACGATCGGGGCGCCACCGTGACGAACGGCGGCCGCGTGCTCACGGTCACGGCCGTGGGAGCGGACGTGCGCGAGGCGCGCGACCGGGCCTACGCCGCGGCGGCGGAGATTTCGTGGCCCGGCGTCCACTACCGTCGCGACATCGGCGCCCAGGCCCTCCCGTGATCCCCCGCTACTCGCTTCCCGAGATCTCCGCGTTGTTCACCGACGAGGCGCGCTTCGGGGCATGGCTCGAGGTCGAAGTTCTCGCGGTAGAGGCATGGGCGCGGCTCGGCGTGGTACCCGCCGAGGATGCGCGAGCGGTGCGGGAGCGCGCCGGATTCGATGTCGGCGCGATCCACGAGCGCGAACGGATCACCGACCACGACGTTGCCGCGTTCGTCGACGTCGTGCAGGAAACCGTCGGGCCGCCCGCCGGCGCGTGGGTGCACTACGGGCTCACCTCGAGCGACGTCGTCGACACCGCGCTCGCGCTGCAGATGACGCGTGCGGTCGACCTCATCGCCGGGGCGGCCGCCGAGCTCGAGAACGCGATCGCGAAGCGGGCACACGAGTTCCGCGACACGCCGATGGTCGGCCGCACGCACGGCATCCACGCCGAACCCACGACCTTCGGCGCCAAGCTCGCGCTCTGGGCGATGCAGGTACGTCGCGACCGCGAGCGGCTGGCGCGGGCGCGGGCGACGATCGCCGTCGGCAAGCTCTCGGGCGCAGTGGGCACGTACTCCAACGTCGATCCGGAGGTCGAGCGCTACGTCTGCGAGCGGCTCGGCCTGCAGCCCGTACCGGCCACGCAGGTGCTGCCCCGCGATCGGCACGCCGAGGTCATGTACACGTGCGCGTCGATCGGAGCGAGCGTCGAGTCCTTCGCCCTCGAGATCCGCCACCTGCAACGCACCGAGGTGCGCGAAGCGGAAGAGGGTTTTCGCGAGGGGCAGAAGGGCTCCAGCGCGATGCCCCACAAGCGCAACCCGATCAAGTCGGAACAGATGTGCGGGCTGGCCCGGGTTCTGCGCGGGAACCTGCAGGCCGCGCTCGAGGACGTGGCGCTCTGGCACGAGCGCGACATCTCGCACTCGTCCGTCGAGCGGATCATCGTGCCCGACTCGCTCATGCTCGCCTACTACGTGCTCGTGAAATGGCGCCAGGTGATCGAGAACCTGCAAGTGCATCCCGATCGCATGCTGCGGAACCTCGACGCGTCCTTCGGACTCGTGTTCAGCCAGCCCGTGCTGCTCGCGCTCGTCGAGGCGGGCCGTACCCGCGACGAGGCCTATCGCATCGTGCAACGCAATGCGATGCGCGCCTGGCAGGAGGAGCGGTCGTTCCGCGAGCTGCTCGCCGCCGACCCCGAGGTGGCCGCGACGCTCGACGCGGCGCGGCTCGACGCGTGCTTCGACCTCAAGCGCGCGCTCGCGAACATCAACCGCGTGTTCGACGCGCTCGACAACATGGGAGACCTGCCGGCGTGAGCGACAGCGGTTTGCCGCACCTCTATTCCGGAAAGGTGCGCGAGCTCTACGAAGTCGGGATGGACGCGCTGCTGATGGTCGCGAGCGACCGGGTCTCGGTGTTCGATGTCGTGTTGCCCGACCTCATCCCCGACAAAGGTCGCGTGCTGACCGCGCTCTCGAACTTCTGGTTCGAACGCACCGCCGACATCGTTCCTAACCACGTGATCTCGTCCGATCCCACCGACTTTCCCGAGATCGCCGGCGACGTCGCGGGCCGAGCGACGCTCGTGCACGCCGCACGGCCGATCCGGCTCGAGTGCGTCGTGCGCGGCTACGTGTTCGGGCACGGCTGGAGCGAGTACCAGGACGCCGGAACCATCGGCGGTTTCGCGGCTCCGCCCGGGCTGAAGCAGGCCGAGAAGTTGCCGCTCCCGCTGTTCACGCCCACGACCAAGGCCGATACCGGTCACGACGTGCCGCTGAGCGCCCGGGACGCGATGGAGCTCGTCGGCGCTCACCTCTACGAGCAGTTGAAGGACCTCTCCCTGAAGCTCTACGAGCGCGGCGCGCGCCACGCGGAGAGTTGCGGCCTCATCCTCGCCGACACGAAGTTCGAGTTCGGCGAGCGCGACGACGAGGTGCTCGTCATCGACGAGATGATGACGCCCGACTCGTCGCGCTACTGGCCCCGCGAGAAGTACGAGCCGGGCACTACGCCGCCGTCGTTCGACAAGCAGTACGTGCGCGACTTCATGGACGCGACGGGCTGGGATCACGAGCCGCCCGCGCCCAGCCTGCCGCCGGACGTCATCGCGAACACCCGGGCGAAGTACATCGAGGCCTACGAGCTCATCACCGACAACGCCTTCTCTGACTGGTACGGCGTCGACGACTGACCGCATCGTCCCCGGGTAGACAGCGATCGGAGCTTCGAACGCGACTCCGATCGGTAACATCGCCGCATGCCTGCGTTCAATGCGCACGTCGAAGTCACGCACCGGCCCGGGATCGCCGATCCCGCGGGCGCGACGGTCGAGCGGGCGTTGCCGGCGCTCGGCTACACGAATGTCGCGCAGGTGCACATCGGCAAGACGATCAGGCTCGTCGTCGACGCGCCCGACGCGCAGAGCGCGCGCACCCAGGTCGAGGAGATGTGCGAGCGCCTCCTCGCCAACCCCGTGATCGAGGCCTACGAGGTCGTGATCTCGTGACCGTCCGCATCGGTGTCGTGCAGTTCCCCGGGACGAACTGCGAGCTCGACGTGCAATTCGCGATCGAGCACCTGGGCGGCGAAGCCGAGCTCCTCTGGCACGGCGACGACACCACGAGGGGCGTCGACGCCATCGTCGTGCCCGGCGGGTTCGCGCACGGCGACTATCTGCGCACGGGTGCCATCGCGCGCTTCTCTCCGGTGATGCGCGCGGTCGGGGAGCACGCCCGCGCCGGCGGCCCGGTGGTCGGTATCTGCAACGGCTTCCAGGTGCTGTGCGAGGCGCACCTCCTGCCCGGCGCCCTGCAGAAGAACGCGGGGCTGAAGTTCCTGTGCCAGACGGTCGACCTGCGGGTCGAGACGACGTCAACCGCGTTGACCAACCTCGCTCGGGTCGGCGACGTGCTGCGCATCCCGATCAACCACTTCGAAGGCAACTTCGTCTGTGACGAGCGCGCGCTCGCCGAGCTGCGGGCCGAAAACCGGATTGTCGTCCGCTACGTCGACAATCCGAACGGGAGTCTCGACGACATCGCCGGCATCTGTAACGCCGAGGGCAACGTCGTCGGACTGATGCCCCATCCCGAGCGCGCGTCGGACGCGTTGCTCGGTTCGGACGACGGCGTCGTGCTGCTGAAAAGTCTCATCGCAGCCGCGACGACCCGCGCGACAATGCTCGTGTGACGACGTACGCCTTCGGCGATACGGATCTCGCACGCGAACGGCTCGGACTCGTTGCCGACACGTTCGCGCCACCGACCCGGACGCTGCTGCGCGACATTCCCGGCGGTGGGTACCGCTACGTCATCGACATGGGTTGCGGTCCCGGCTACACGACCGCGTTGTTGCGCACGGCGATTCCGCACAGCTTCACCACCGGCATCGACGCATCGCGGGCGATGATCGCCGAGGCCCGCGATCGTGTGCCCGACGCGCACTTCGCGGTCGGCGACGTGACCGCCCCGCTGACGCTTCCCGCCCACCTCATCTACTCGCGGCTGCTGCTCGGTCACCTGCCCGAGCCGGGTGCGGCGCTCGCGAGCTGGGTGGCGGCCCTGCGCGCCGGCGGCCTGGTCGTCTGCGAAGAGCCCGTGCGCTACCGCAGCGATGATCCGTTGTTCGAGCGCTACGAGGACCGCGTCACCGCAGTCGTCGCGGCGCGCGGCGCGACCCTCTGGGCCGGACCGGTGCTCGACACCGATCCGCCCAACTGCGCGCGCACGATCGATCGCGTCGTCGAGCATCCGGTTCCGGCCTCGCGCGCGGCGGCGATGTTCTGGCGCAACGCCGCGACCTGGGGTGGCGAGAGCGATCTCGTCGAAGCGTTGCGCGCGATCGAGACAACGCAGCGCGCCGACATCGTCATGTGGGAAGTGCGCCAGACCGTGTGGGTCAAGACAAGCGAATGAGTTCCGGCGAGTAGCGCCGGACGCGGGCCGGAGGGTCCGAACCGCCGTCGCTACCATCAACCCTGATGGCGGAGGCGCAGAGCGAGGCAATCCCGGAAGATCCGTTGCACCGCAAGCTCGGCATGACCGACGACGAGTTGGCGGCGGTCGTCGACGAGTTGGGGCGGGAACCGACGCACCTCGAGCTCGCGATGTATTCGGTGATGTGGTCGGAGCACTGCTCCTACAAATCGTCGCGCGCGTACCTGTCGCGGTTCCCGACCGAGGCGCCGTGGGTCCTGGTCGGCCCGGGCGAAGGCGCCGGCGTCATCGACATCGGCGACGGTCTGGCGGTCGCGGTCCGCATCGAGAGCCACAACCATCCCTCTGCAGTCGAGCCCTACCAAGGTGCGGCGACGGGAGTGGGCGGCATCATCCGCGACGTCTTCTCGATGGGCGCGCGGCCCATCGCGTTGATGGATCCACTGCGGTTCGGATCGCTCGACGACGCGCGCACCCGCTACCTCTTCGAGGGAGTCGTCTCCGGGATCTCGGGCTACGGCAACTCGGTCGGCGTCCCGACGGTCGGGGGCGAGGCGGTGTTCGACGACACGTACCGCGGCAACCCGCTGGTCAACGTGTTCTGTCTCGGCATCCTCCCGATCGAGCGCCTCGTGCTCGCGCGCGCCGAAGGCCCGGGCAACCTCGCGGTCCTGCTCGGTTCCTCGACCGGCCGCGACGGCATCGGGGGGGCGAGCGTCCTGGCGTCGGCGTCGTTCGAAGCGGGCGACGAGGCGAAGCGCCCGTCGGTCCAGGTCGGCGACCCGTTCGAGGAGAAGCGGCTCATCGAGGCGTGCCTCGAGCTCCTCGACGCCAAGCTGGCGGTCGGCGTGCAGGACCTCGGCGCGGCCGGTCTCTCGTGCGCGGCCTCGGAGACCGCGGCGAAGGCGGGCGCGGGAATGGACGTCGACGTCGCGCGCGTCTCCAAGCGTGAGCCCGGCATGAACGCGGTCGAGGCGCTGACGTCCGAGAGCCAGGAGCGCATGCTCGCGATCGTCGAGCCCGAGAACCTCGCCGCGGTGCTCGCGCTCGCGCGTCGCTGGGAGATCCGGGCCACCGTTGTGGGGCGCGTCACCGACACCGCCCGCTTTCGCGTCTACGACGGCCTGTTCGATGCGATCGGTGTGCCGGGTGAGAATCCGCGGCCGCCGATCGGTGACGAGGCCGCGCCGGTCACCTCCGACGCTCCGCCGATCGCCGACGTGCCGGTCGAAAGCCTGGGCGACGGTCCGCTGTACCACCGGCCCGTCGCGCGGCCGGCCGCGCAGGACACGTTGCAAGCTGCCGACCCCGGGCCGCAGCTGCGCGACAAGTTCCCGGTCGGGAGCGACCTCTCGGGTGAGCTGCTCGCGCTCTTGGCCACGCCGACGATCGCCGACAAGAGCTGGGTCTCGCGCCAGTACGACCACCAGCTGTTCCTGAACACGGTCGCCGGGCCGGGCGCCGACGCCGCGGTGCTGCGCGTGAAGGGAACCGAGAAAGCGCTCGCGCTCTCGACCGACGGCAAGGGCCGCTTCTGCCGGCTCGATCCGCGCACCGGCGGTCGGCTCGCGGTGCTCGAAGCCGCGCGCAACGTCGCGTGCTCGGGCGCGCGTCCGCTCGCGCTCGTCAACTGCCTCAACTTCGGGAGCCCCGAGCATGCGGAGGTGATGTGGCAGTTCTCCGAAGTGGTCGAGGGGATGAGCGAGGCGTGTGAAGCGCTCGACATTCCCGTGATCGGCGGCAACGTGAGCTTCTACAACGCGTCGGGCGACGACGACATCCATCCCACGCCCGTCGCGGGCGTGATCGGACTCATCGACGAGCTGCGCGACCGCCCGCCCGCGCCGGCATTGCGGGCGGCCGACGACATCGTCGTGCTCGGCGACCTCCGCCCCGATCTCGGTGGTTCGGAATGGGCCGCGGTCGTGCACGGTCTCGACGGCGGTATGCCGCCGCTCGCCGACCTCGGGCGCGCGGGCGCGTTGCACGAGCTCGTATCGACGCTGGTGCGCGAGCGGTCGGTGACCGGTGTGCACGACGTGAGCGACGGCGGTCTCGCGGTCGCGCTCGCGGAGATGGCGATCGCGGGCGACGTCGGTTTCAAGGTCGAGCTCCACTACGACGGTTGCACGCCCGCCGAGGCGTGCTTCGCCGAGCCCGCGTCGGTCGTCGTGTGCTGCGTCGACCCGAAGGAGACCGCGGCTGTGTGCGGCGAGGCCGCCGCCGCCGGAGTCCCGGCGCGCGTGGTCGGCACCGCCGGGGGCGACCGCCTCATCGTCAAGGGCGCGCTCGATGTCGCCCTCGCCGACGCGACCCACGCCTGGCGCGACGCGATTCCCGCGCTGATGTCGCGCGAGACGTAGAACTCGAGCGAGAGCGACGATCCCGAGGCCGAGCACTTTGTCCCCGAGCGACGTTTCGGGCGCAACCGGGGTGCCTGACCGGTCGCGGAGCCCGACGAGATGAGAGCGCTACTGCACCGCCAACTCGGCGACTACACCGAGTAGCGCCGCCGGTCAGAGCAGGTCGTGTTGCTCGAGCCAGGTGATGACCTCGGCCGCGGATTCTTCGGGCGTGTGACCCGCCGTCTCCAAAATGATCTCGGCCGACAGCGGCGGCTCGTACGGATCGGACACGCCCGTGAACTCGGGGATCTCGCCGGTGCGCGCCTTGGCGTAGAGGCCCTTCACGTCACGCGACTCGCAGTCTTCCAGCGACGTGGCGACGTGGATCTCGACGAAATTGTCGATCCAACTCCTGACCTCGTCCCGCAGCTCGCGGTACGGGGAGATCGCCGCGGTCACCGACACCACGCCGTTGCGGGCCAGCACCGACGCGACCCAGCCGATGCGGCGGATGTTGATGTCGCGGTCTTCCTTCGAGAACCCGAGTCCCTTCGAGAGGTGCTCACGCACCTCGTCGCCGTCGAGGAGCTCGACCTTGCGGCCGCGCTCGCTCAGCTGCTGGACCACGATGTTCGCGATCGTGCTCTTGCCCGCCCCCGAGAGGCCGGTGAACCACAGACAACAACCGGCCAGCTCCATGGCGGCGCAGGATACGGGAAGTCTCCGGGCGTTCACTACGTTGGACCGGAAGGCGTCGGAGCGGACGACGTCGAACCGGAAGACCGGCGCACCCTCATGGGATACTGGTGACCTTGGACGCAGAACTTTCGGGCCCCAGAGACGCGTGCGGGGTGTTCGGCGTGTACGCGCCGGGACAGCCGGTCGCCCACCTCTCGTACCTCGGCCTCTACGCCTTGCAACACCGGGGCCAGGAGTCGGCCGGCATCGCCGTCAGCGACGGCGAGACGATCACGGTCGTCAAGGACATGGGTCTCGTCACCCAGGTCTTCGATGAGCGCCGGCTCGCACCGCTCGAGGGCCATCTCGCCATCGGGCACGTGCGCTATTCCACGACCGGCTCGAGCACCTGGCGCAACGCCCAGCCCGTCTACCGGTCGGTCGCGGATGCCGGGTTCGCCCTCGGGCACAACGGCAACCTCACGAACACCGAGGCACTGTCGGGCGAGCTCGGCATGCTCCCCGGGGTCCTCACCTCCGACAGCGAGCTCATCGGTGAGCTGCTCGTGCACGAGTACGACGAGCAGCTGCGCTCCGACGGCCGCGACCTCGAGCACGCGCTGGAGAAGGTGTTGCCCAAGCTCGCGGGGGCCTTCTCGTTGGTCCTCATGGACGAGGCGCACCTGTTCGGCGTGCGCGACGCCCACGGTTTCCGGCCGCTCGTGCTCGGCAAGACCGAGGGCGGTTGGGTGCTCGCCAGCGAGACGGCCGCACTCGACCTCGTCGACGCGCACTACGTGCGCGACGTCGAGCCGGGCGAGATGGTCGCGATCGACGCGGGCGGCGTGCGGTCGATCCGCTTCGCGGAGCCCACGCCCAAGCTCTGTCTGTTCGAGTTCGTCTACATCGCCCGTCCCGACACACAGCTCTACGGCCACAGCGTCCACGCCGCGCGCCAGCGCATGGGCGAGGCGCTCGCCCGCCAGGCTCCGGCGCAGGCCGACATGGTGATGCCGGTGCCCGAGTCAGGTGTCCCCGCCGCGCAGGGTTTCGCCCGGGCCGCGGGGATTCCGTACGGCGACGGCTTCGTGAAGAACCGCTACGTGGGGCGCACGTTCATCCAGCCGAACCAGAAGAAGCGCGGCACCGACGTGCGGCTGAAGCTGAACCCGCTCCGCGACAACATCAAGGGCAAGCGGCTGGTCGTCGTCGACGACTCGATCGTGCGCGGCACCACCACCCGCCAGATCATCGCGTTGCTCCGCGAGGCGGGCGCGACCGAAGTGCACTTCCGCGTCTCGTCGCCGCCGTACCGCTGGCCGTGCTTCTACGGCCTCGACACCGGCAAACGCTCCGACCTGCTCGCGGCCGACATGGAGATCGGCGAGATCGCGCTCTACCTCGGAGTCGACTCCCTCGCGTATCTCGACCTCGACCATCTCGTCGGCGCCACGGATTCGCCGCGTGAGTCGTTCTGCACCGCGTGCTTCACGGGCGACTACCCCGTGCCCGTCCCCGAGTACGACACGAAGCACGTGCTCGAAGCGGAGTCGCGTTCGCTGCACATCCCGGGCACGATCGCCGAATCCGCCGACCGCGCGTGAGCCCGTCCGACCGGAAGCTCACGTACTCGGAATCGGGCGTCGACATTGCTGCCGGCGAGAAGGCGGTCGAGCTCATCAAGGCACATGTCCGGTCCACGTTCCGGCCCGAGGTCGTCGGCGACGTGGGCGGCTTCGGCGGGCTGTTCGCAGTCGACTGGAAGCGGTTCGACGATCCGTTGCTCGTGTCTTCGACCGACGGCGTCGGCACCAAGTCACTGATCGCCCGGCTCGCGAACCGGCGCAACACGATCGGCATCGACTGCGTTGCCATGTCCGTCGACGACATCGCGGCGCAGGGGGGCGAGCCCCTCTTCTTCCTCGACTACATCTCGATCGGCAAGCTCGTTCCCGAGGAGATCGACGAGATGGTCTCCGGCGTGGCCGAGGGGTGCCGGCGGGCGCGCTGCGCGCTGCTCGGCGGCGAGATGTCGGAGCACCCGGGCGTCATGGAACCGGGCGAGTTCGACCTCGTCGGATTCGCGGTGGGTGTCGTCGAACGCTCCGAGGTCTTGCCGCGCGACGTACGCACCGGCGACCGCATCATCGGTTTCGCCAGCCCGGGTCTGCGGTGCAACGGCTACTCGCTCGCGCGCGCTGCACTACTGGAGCGGGCCGCGATGGACCTGCACGAGGCGGCGTGGCCGGGCGCCCACACCTCACTCGCCGACGTGCTGCTCGAACCGAGCGTGATCTACGCCCCTGCGATGCTGGAGCTCGCCCGGAAGGTGCCGGTGCACGGGTTCGCGCACGTCACTGGAGGGGGCATCCCCGGGAACCTCGCCCGGGTGCTGCCCGACCGGTGCGACGGTGTCGTGTGGCGCGGCACCTGGGACGAGCCGCGCATCTTCGCCGAGATCCAGCGGGCCGGCGACGTTCCCGACCTCGAGATGCAACACGTCTTCAACCTGGGCGTGGGGATGCTGGCGATCGTCGAAGCCGACGCCGCCGAGCGGGCGCTCGACGTCGTCCGCGCCGAGGGGCACGACGCCTGGCTCGTCGGCGAGATCGTCGAGGGCCACGGCCGCGTGCACGTAGAAACCCGCTGATCCGGGCGTCGGCTGCTCCGTAGCGGGCCCCGGTGGGCGTCAGTAACTAGTACGCAGACGTCTTTTATGCCCTTTGTACGATCTGCCACCTGATGTCCTACTATGCCGAACACGGTGTTCGCGTCCCGTGACGACACAGTTACGCAGGATTCTTCGCCGATGCACAGAACAGGCCGATAGGTGTCCTGGCGGCACCCTCGGAGCAAGAAGCCCCGAATCCGTACGAATCGCGGCATCGGGGTACGGAACGACGACGGGTGATCGAAGCGGTTGCGGGGCCGAGCCCGTGCTCTTGACCCGAACGGATTCGAAAACGAACGAGCAATTGACACGGACGTTCTCGACGAGGCGGAGGCCATGGAAGCTCACGACGACGAAACACTTTTGACTCCCTCGGAGGTCGCGGCGATGTTCCGCGTCAACCCGAAGACGGTGACCCGATGGGCACGCGCCGGCAAGATCTCGGCGATTCGCACGCTGGGTGGCCATCGACGGTTCCGGGCGAGCGAGATCCGGCACTTCCTCGAGCACGTCGAAGAGGCCGATCGCATCTGACGAGCGTCTCCGGAGGCGTCGGCCTCCGGAGATGATCGGGCGCCGGGAGAAAGCCGTGGCGAGTCACGGAGCGGCGAAGCGTCGAACATTCGCCGAATCCGCACGGACATGCGGAGTGGCCGGGACCGGCGTCGATCCGGTGACCTCGCGCTTTTCAGGCGCGCGCTCTGCCAACTGAGCTACCCGGCCGTCGTTGAGCGGTCCTGACGGGATTTGAACCCGCGGCCTCCGCCTTGACAGGGCGGCGTGCACTCCAAACTGCACCACAGGACCTTGCTGTTGTTCCTTGACTGTCGGCTTGCGTTTCACCGCTGATGCCGAGTTTGCACCCCCAGGGGAGTTCGAATCCCCGTTACCGCCGTGAAAGGGCGGCGTCCTAGGCCACTAGACGATGGGGGCTCGTCTCCACCGGAGGGGTACAGGGTAGCAGTCGGTCGCTACGGTTTGCCCGTGCAGAAGCGGGCGACGCCGGTACGACGACGACGGCTCGCGGCCCTGGTCTGCGTGTCATTCGTCCTCGCTACGGTGCTGTCGTCGTGCGGGCGGGTCAGCGGTGGGTCGAAGTCGACGAAGGCGTCGACGCCGTCGGCGTGCGCGTACGTCGCCAAGCTCGACACGATCGCGACCACCGTCGCCAACGCCGACGTGCATCAACCCGACACCTTCAAGCAGACGCTCGATACCGCAGTCCACGACTACGTCGCCAACGTGCGTCAGCTGCGCGCGGTGGCTCCCGCCGACCTGAGCTCGGGACTTCAACGCGTCGAGGCCGATGTGCAGCAGTACCGCTTCGACGCCGCGCTCGCCGACCGCGCCGAGCTCGACTCCTACGCGGCGCGCACGTGCGGACGGACCGTGCAACCTCTCACGCCGACGAGCGCATCGGTGCCGGCCGCCGGATCAGGATCGGCGACACCCACGACATCGGCACCGCCGGCCGGCTGAAGCAAGCGACCCTGCTCCGAGCTGCAGTGCGCCTTCCCGTGCACGTGCGCCGATCGACGCCGGCATGCGAGCATGCGGCGCGAAGGGGCGAGCGGCGCGAAAGGGAAGCGAGATGACCGACACCGATTCCGAGTCGCGGTCCGCGCTGCGGGAATTCATCGCGTTGCTCCAGGAGATCGACGAGCGCTACCTCGGCGAGGAGTGGAGCGCGTCGGCATTCGGCGATCTCCCCGACGGCTTCCGCCAGATCGCTTCGATGCTCGAGGGTGGGTTCCACCTCATGTTCGAGTCGGACCCGGAGCGGCCCTTCTTCAACCGCATCGTGACGCGCTCGCGCAAGATGTTGGGCGACAACGCCGACGCGATCTATTACACGGCTCCGGTCCGGTCCGACCGCGCGTACCGCGTAACCGGCAACCTCGCGGGGGCGATCTACCTCTCCTTCACGGTGGAGCGGAACACGACCGACGGCGGTTACAGCACCGAGACCGCGGGCGTGTTGAACGACGACCGCATCGACTTCACCGCCGACGGCAGCTTCGAGATCTTCTTCGGGGGCGAACCGCGCGAGCGCAACTGGCTCGAGCTCGTCGACGGCGCGTCGGAGCTCATCGTGCGTTGCTATTTCGAGGAGCCGACGCCGACGGCCGCCGACGTGAACCGGTTGGTGCCGCTGACGATCCAAACGCTCGCACCGTCGGGCTCACCGGTGGGTCCGCCCGCACCGTGGGACGACGCGTCGGTCGCCGCCGGATGGCGACGTGTCACCGTGTTCGTCCGCTCCCGCACGCTCGACCAGCCCAAGCCCGGCGAGCGGGTGCAACCGACGTGGGTCTCGACTACGCCCAACGTCTTCCCGCCGCCGGAGCTGCCCGGGACCTTCGCGTTCGCGGCGGCCGACGCCGCGTATTCGATGGCGCCGTATCTCCTCGCACCCGACGAGGCGCTGGTCATCACGGGTCGGTGGCCGGAGTGCCGCTTCGCGAGCGTCGCGCTCTGGACCCGCTACCTCCAGACCTACGACTACGCGCACCGCACCGCGAGCCTCAACCGCGCGAGCACCACCCTCGAGCCGGACGGTTCGTTCCGCATGGTGCTCGCCCACTCCGACCCGGGCGTGCCGAACTGGATCGACACCGAGGGCAAGGGATTCGGCATGGTGTTCTGGCGGTTCTTCCTGCCCGAGGGCGATGTGGAGACACCCAAGGCCACGGTCATGAAGCTGGCGGACGTGCGATGACGGCGGTCGATCTCGACGCGGGCCGCGCCGTCGAGCAGGCGTCGGAGCAGACGGGCCTGACCGATCTCGGCGACGACTCGTGGAAGGAAGGGCTGGGGCAACTCGTCGACGCCCTGCGCGAGGAAGCCGCGCTGAACGAGTTGGGCGCGGCCTTGGTCGGGGGCGAGCTCGTCGGATACCTCGCCGACCGCATGCGCGTCCTGGACTACCGCAGGGCACATCCGGAGATCGCCGGCGTCGACGTCGTCCCGCCGATCGTGATCGTCGGTCAGGGCCGCACCGGCACCACGATCCTGCACGAATTGCTGGCGATGGATCCCGCGACGCGCGTTCCGTTGACATGGGAGGTCGACCATCCCGTCCCGCCGCCCGAGACCGCGACGTACGACACGGATCCGCGCATCGCCGAAGTCGACGAGACGCTGGCGGGCGTCGACCTCGTGTTGCCGGGCTTCCAACAGATGCATCCGATGGGCGCGCAGCTGCCGCAGGAATGCGTGCGGATCACGGCGTCCGACTTCCGCAGCATGATCTTCCCGACGCAGTACCGCGTGCCGTCGTACGCCACGTGGTTGTTGCACGAAGCCGACATGGGGCCCGCGTACCGATGGCACCGCATGTTTCTCGAGCACCTGCAGTCGAAGCACCCGGCGCGGCGGTGGGTGTTGAAGTCGCCCGGGCATCTCTGGTCGCTCGGCGCGTTGCTCGCCGAGTACCCGAACGCGTTGCTGGTGCAGACGCATCGCGATCCATTGCGGATCCTTGCGTCGTTGTCGTCGTTGGTGGCGCGCCTGCGTTCACTCGCGAGTGACGAAGCGACGATTCCCGGCGTCGCGGCCGACTTCTCGGAGAACATCCTCGACGGTCTCGACCGGTCCGTGACGGCGCGCGAGGACGGGACGGTTCCGGCCGGGCGCGTCGTCGACGTGCAGTTCCGCCGCTTCATGGCCGACCCGTTCGCGACCATCCACGAGATCTACGAGAAGTTGGGCCTGGAGCTGGAACCCCCGGCGGAACAGAGGATGCGCGACTTCTTCGCGGCCAACCCGTCGGACAAGCACGGCACGCACACCTACACGTTCGCCGACACCGGTCTCGACGAGGGTGTATGGCGGGAGCGGGCGCGGCGCTACCAGGACTACTTCGACGTGCCGAGCGAACCGCTCGGCTGACGCGTCGCGCAACTGCCGCGCGGCCAGGGCGTTACGTCGAGTCGAAGGTTGCGCACCCGGTAGCCGAGCAGGGTGCTGGAAGTAGTGGTTGCCTTCGCGCTCGCGGAGCGCCGAACCGACGACCAGGTGGCGCGCACCCTCCTGGCCGAGGTCGAGCGCGACGAAGGTGTGCAGCATGTAGCGCGACGACGCGGCCGTCTTGTGTCGGGGTCGCTCAGCAACGTGAACGGGTAGGCGAGGTCGCCGAAGAGGGCGACGCCCGCGACCGCGACCGGCCGGCCCTCCGCGTCCTTGGCCGCGTAGAGCAGCGTCCGCATGCGCAGAAGGCCGCAAATTTGCGCAGCGGCGCCCCTGTGCTCAGTCGCCACTGCCGGTATCGCCGGGTGCCCGGCCGCGCCGCGAGTACCTTCTGCCGACCCAAACGGAGGTAGTCACGTGGTCGTTCGCCGGCACATGCGTACTCGCGCGCTGGTCATCCTGGGAGTCTCGACTCTGCTGCTCGCGGCGTGCGGGGGCGGTGGCGGTTCGAAGCCGGCCGCCGCGCCGTCCGACAGCACCGCGCCCGGTGGAGTCACGACGACGAGCGCCGGCGTCGCCAACGGGAAGTGCTTCACCGATCCCGGTCCGCAGAAGGCGCGAGTTCGCTTCGTCAACCTCTTCACCAATGCGACGTATCCGAGCGGTGACATCGACGTGTGGCAGGGCTTCAGCGGCAACGACTCGTGCGGCAAGAAGCTGGCAACCGTTCCCTTCGGCACCGCGAGCGACTACATCGACGTGACGGCGAGCGACTCCTCCGGCAACTGGTCGACCATCGCCTTCGTCGCCGGTTCGCGCGCCGATGACCACCAGATCATCACGCAGAGCGAGACCTGGAAGGGCGGCGAGCAGGTGACCATCGTCTTCCAGGGCCAGGATCCGAAGTCGGGCAACGGCCCGGCCGCCGGCGCGGATCAGAGCTTCTTCGAGTCGCATTCCGACATCAACTCGACGCTCAACGCGGTGCCGGCCAAGGCGTTGATCGCGATCGGCGCGGCGTCGATCCAGTACGTCGTCCCGGACGGTTCATGGCGCGCGGGCATTGCGGGCGTCACGGGTTGCCTGAAGACCGCCACCGACACCGAAAACACGTCGACGAGCATTGGCGGCACGTCGCAGGTCCCGTACGCGGTGACTCCGGGTTCGCTGCAACTCTCCCTGTATCCGAGCCAACCCGGCACGTGCAGCGGCAAGGCCGACTACGGCCCGGTGACGATCGATGCCCCGGCCGGGTCGCGCCACTTCGTGTTCGCGTACGGCCCCGACGCCCGGAACATCAAGCTCCTCGTCCTGCCCATCGCCACCTGATCCGCGCGCTGCTCCTCGACCCCATTCGGACGAGCGCGGCGGCGGACCCAATAGCCTTGCGCGCGATTTGGGACGGTCAGCGTTCTACGCGACGCCGCGGAACTTCCCCGGCGCGCGTCGTGTTGACCGCCACGAAGACGCACGGGGCCGCTGGCGCAATTGGCAGCGCGACGGACTTTTAATCCGCAGGTTCCGGGTTCGAGTCCCGGGCGGCCCACGACGAATGCGCGAATGGGTCGGCGCGTTCAAGGCCGGCGCCCGTCAACTGGACGCGCACGTCTGACCTGGTCCGACGCGCGGCGACAAAAAAATGTTTCCGGCTCCTCCGGTTTTGGGAAAGCGGTTGGAAACATTTGGAAACACGAGCGCCCGGCGCACGTCGGTGCTTTCGTCATCGGGGGGAGTTGGGGCATGTCTCGACGTAAATTCACGATTGCGTTGATCGCGGCCGCGTTGGCCGTGACCGGCGTGATCCTCGCCAGCCCCGCCGGAGCGGTAGTGGACTCGTGTGCCACCGCCGGATCCGGCGGCATCTCGATGTTCCCGAACACGCCGTCCGGTCAGAGCAACTTGAAGGTCTCGTGCACGTTGACTACCGCGGACGGTTTCGCGAGCCATTTCTACAAGACTGAGGACTTCCCGCAGGCCGTGTGGCACTTCGGCGCTGGTCGCCAAGTGACCGGCAGCACGACGAGCGGAAGCCCGAACGTCGTGTTGACGGTGGGTCACTTCGCCTCCACCGACGTCGATCACCCGATCAGCGGCTGGGCCTCGTCGGCGTCGCTGAACGGTGGCGCGACTCCCGCGGCCGCCCTCACCGCGTCGGGCCTTCCGGCGGGTACGTTCATCAAGACGTTCACCGACGCGACACACGCGGTGCTCAGCGCGAACGCGACCGGGACCTTCACGGGCCGGAGGTGGACGCTCGAGAACACCACCTCGCGCACGGTGACCGACGGCGCGACCTCGTCGGGCTCCGGCACGGTGACGTCGGCGACTGCCAACTTCCAACCGGGAGACGTCGGTCGCACGATCACCGGCACGAACATGGCGCACGGCGCCAAGATCACCGTGCGCACCAGCGCAACGCAGGTGACTGTCGCGCCGGTCGCCACGGCGACGGGCACCGGCCAGAGCCTGAGCGTCGGTCCGGCGACCAATCAGACCACCGCACGTACGGTGCACGACGGCCATACGACGACCACGTCGACGACCCTGACATCGGCGAGCGCGAGCTTCCAGTCGTGGGACAAGGACCTGCCGATCACGGGTGCGGGGATCCCGGCCGGTGACTACATCAAGACGGTGACGAACGCCACGACTGTCGTGCTCAACGCGGCCGCGACGGCCACGGCGGCGACGGCGGCGCTCGTCATCGGTCAGCCGAGCGCGACTGCACCGACCAATGGCGACACGGCGTTGAACCTCGGTGCCGAGCTCGACCTGAACCCGTCGCTGGTGGCCGGTTCCGACGCGTGCGGGCTGAACACGCCGGAGGGCTTCGACATCACGGGAGGCTGGGTGAATCCCGGCTCGTTCGTTACCGGCTTGGCGGACAGCAGCACCGACGTCTCGCTCAACAAGCCGGTGATCGGCGAGTTGGCGGTCCCGACGGCGGTCGTAACGTTCAACGGCTACGTCGAGCAGGTCCCGGCGTCGACCGCGGGCGAGTCGCAGGCAGCGGCCCATTCCGACGTGGTCTTCCCGTTCTTGCCGACCGCCCTCGCGCTCTGCGGGTCGGGAACCGCAGGTATCGCGTCGACGTTCAATAACCTCGCCGTCGCCCATTCCCAGACGGCGAACCTGCCGACCAACGTCGGTCCTCCGTCGTCCGCGCAGATACGGGCGCTGAAGGACATCACGACCGCATCGGTGAGCAGCACAGCGTTCCTGCACATCCGGGCGAGCAACACCTCGACGACGGACACGTTCACCTTCAGCAAGGCATGTACGGAGACGTATCCCGGAGTTTCCGACTTCGGATGCGGTGACAGCTAGGACTAGACAATCTGACACAGCGCCCGTTCGCTGAGCAGGAACATACGGTAGGAGGGGATGGGCTTGGCCCATCCCCTCCTATGCGTCCAAGGGCCCATCCGTAACGCGGCTCGCGCGGCCCCCCGATATCGGACACTGGTACCGTGAAATGATGGGTGTGCACCCCTTTGTTGCTCGTCGCCCCGTCGTGTCGATTGCCGTCGTCGCCGCGCTCTTCGTCGTGCTGGCCGCGTCGTCACCCGCGCGGGCGGCGACTGACGGAACCGACATCGGCGACGGCATCGTCATCCTCAGTGCGAAGGTGACCTGTCCGGGTGCCGCGCCGCGTGTGCTCGACAGCACCCAAGCGGCCGCCTTCATGCAGAGCTGGTTGCCTACCTCGATCTTCGGCAAGGTAGTGAGCGAGAAGCCACCTTCGAATCTCCCGATTTGCCATCTCGCGGTCGGCGACCGGTGGGATAACCCGCAAGCCGGGGAGTTGCGGGTCTATTACGCCAGCGACGGGAACAACGTCTGGGTCGGTATGCCTCCTCAAATCCTGGGCGCGGGCGCAACCGTCACCTCGGAGCGCTGGATACGCTCGCCCTTCGCCGAGAGGACCAAGGCGGCATTCAACGGGAACGGCACGCTCACACCCGTCGCAACGGCACCGTCGACGACCGTGTCGACTCCGCAGAAGACGGGCGCGAACGATGCAGTGTCGCATGACGGTGGGTCCTCTTCGTGGGGATGGCTGATCGCATTGCTGGTCGCGGCGGTCGTCGTCTTGGGCGCTGCCGTCACCATGCTCAGCAGGAGACGTCGTCGGATGCCGACCGCCTGACCGCTCCCGCTTCGGAGCTGAAGATCACCGCGCCCCGCCCGCGTGCGCTTCTCGCAAACCTCCTGGTCAACAGGAATCAAACAATAAGCACGTCGAAGTTGATCGATTGACTCTGGGGTGGTTCGCCTCCGCAGCACCCGGAGTCGGCGCTGCACATCGTGGTGAGCCGGGGTTCGAGTCCCGGGCGGCCCGTCGTTGACGGGCTTCGGTGTTGGCGGTCGTTGCGCTGAGCAGTTAGCCTGCGTCGCGCGACCGTAGGGCGTCATTCGGTCACGCATTGCGGCGGCACCAATGGGATTTTTCCGGCGGCGCGGTCGTGAACGGTCACATCAGACGCAGTCCCTCGAGTAGAGCCAAGGGCGGGAATGTCTCACTTCCGAAGCAGTCGTCGGTCAACCGTTTCCGCGCACGCACGGCCGAGCGCGCGTCGACCCCGAGCGCGCATGGCGCTCGCGACCGTCGGGGTCTGCGTCGGGTCGGTGATCGCGACCGCGGGTGCGCACGGCGCCGGAGCTGCCGGAGTGGGCGCCAACGACAGCGTCGCTCCCATCCAGAACTGCGACACGTACGAGGCGGCACAGGGCAAGAACTTCTTCGCCGTCGACTTCAACTTCTCGGCGCAGTTGCAGAACTGGGTCGTTCCGCCGAACGTGGCCGGCGGAAGAGTCTGTGTCGACGTCAGTGGCGGCCAAGGCGGCAGCGGTAGCCAGTCGGCCGGTGGACTCGGGGGCGCGGTCAACGTGCTCCTCGCGGTGCAGCCGGGTCAGAACTACACCATCTCGACCGGCGACATGGGAGCCAGCTCGACGACGGCCGGTGGTGGCGGCGGCGCTGGCAGCTTCGTGTTCAGTGCGGGCGGCGCGCTCGTGCTGGCGGCCGGCGGCGGTGGCGGTGGCGGCGCCGCGCTGTTGAGTGCGGGTGGCGGCGGTAGCACCGTTCACACCACGGGCGCCGGAGCAGCAGGACAGCCCGCGGGCACCGGCGGCGGTGGGGCGGCAATGCCCGGCGCTCCCGGAGTCGGTGGTACGGGTGCGACCTCGGGCGCCGGTCCGACAACGTCGCCCTCCACCCGTGCGGCCGGAGGCGCGGGTGCTTCCGGTGGCGGCGGTGGCGGCGGTGGCTACTTCGGTGGCGGCGGTGGCGGAGTCGGCGCGGGCGGCGGCGGAGGTTCCGGCTTCAGCTCGCCCACCGGGCAGATCAGCGCCCCCTACTACCAGGGCCAGTGGCACGGACGAGGTCACGTCGCCCTCATTTACCAGACCGTCACGAAGCCCCCGCCGCCCCCGGATGGCGGCCACATCGTCTCCAAGGCGAGTACCGGCTACTGGCTGACCAGCTCGGGTGGCGCGATCTACGCGTACGGCCAGGCGGCCCCGCACGGCTCGGAGGCGGGACAGAAGCTCAACGGCCCGATCGTGGGCATGGCGGCGACGCCGTCCGGCGGAGGATATTGGCTCGTCGGCGCCGACGGCGGAGTGTTCACGCACGGTTCGGCCAAGTTCTACGGGTCGGCCCCGGGCCTTCCCCTCCGCTCATCGATCATCGACATTGCCGCCACCCCGGACGGCCGTGGTTACTGGCTCGTCGGGCGGGACGGCAGCGTCCACGCGTTCGGCAGCGCCAGGCTGTTCGGATCGCTCGCAGGCGTGCGACTCAATCAACCCATCGTGGGCATGACCGCGACGATCAGCGGCAAGGGGTACTGGTTCGTCGCGAAGGACGGTGGCATCTTCGCCTTCGGCGACGCGGCCTTCTACGGATCGACCGGCGCGATTCGACTCAACCAGCCCATCGTCGGCATGACCGCCGACCCGGTGACCGGCGGGTACTGGCTCGTTGCTTCCGACGGAGGCATCTTCTCGTTCAACGCTCCGTTCTTCGGGTCGACGGGAAACATCCGGCTCAACCAGCCGATCGTCGGTATCGCCGCCTCCGGTGACGGCGCGGGCTACTGGATGGCTGCGGCCGATGGTGGTGTCTTCACGTTCGGGAAGGCCAAGTTCTACGGCTCGGCCGGCGGCCTCCGGATCCCCCAACCCATCGTGCGCATCGCCGCCAACTGACGACGTGCCCGCGCGCCCGGCGCGCGGGCACGACGAGGTGGCCTTCGGCGCGTGTGTTCACGCGCGCCGGGTAGGCAGGGACGGCTCGACGTCGGCCAGGAGCCAGGCGTCGAACGCATCCGCGTTCATCGGGCTCGCGAGGTAGTAGCCCTGGGCGAAGTCGCATCCGAGGGCCGTGAGCCGCTGCAGAGTGTCGCGGTCCTCGATGCCTTCGGCGACGGTCTCGAGCCCCAGGTTGTGCGCGAGGTCGATGACAGAACGCACGATGCTGAAGTCGTTCGGTTCGATGTTCATGTGTCTCACGAACGACTTGTCGATCTTCAGCTCATTGACCGGGAGAAGCTTGAGGTACGACAAGGACGAGTAACCGGTGCCGAAGTCGTCGATCGAGAGCTTGACTCCGAGTCCGTGCAGGACTTGGAGGATGGCGTGCGCGCGCGGAGGGTCGGCCATGATCGCGGTCTCGGTCACCTCGAGCGTGAGGAGCGCGGCGGCGACGCCGTGACGGTCGAGGGCGTCGCGCACCTCTTCGGCGAAGCGTTCGTCGAGCAGGTTGCGCGCCGACACGTTCACCGCAACGCTCAGGTCGGCGCGTCCCGGCCGGCGCGTGCGCGTGCCCACGTCGTTCCAGTGCCGGCACTGAGCCAGCGCGCCGTCGAGCACCCAGCTGGTCAGTGGCTTGATGAGGCCGCTGTGCTCGGCCGCGGGGACGAAGGCGTCCGGTGCGATCAGGCCGCGCGTCGGATGTTGCCAGCGGACGAGCGCCTCCGCGCCGACCACTGTTCCCGTCGCGATGTCGGTCTTGGGTTGGTACTGGAGTAACAGCTCGCCGTCGCGGATCGCCTTGGGCAGCTCGTTGAGGATTGCAAGGCGCGTCGGTGTGTTGACATCGAGGGTCGGGTGATAACCCACGGCGTCGCTGTGTTCGGCTTTCCCGACGTACATCGCGACGTCTGCGTGCTGGAGGAGCGCGTCGATGTCGGTGCCGTCCTCGGGCGACG